>CAZZYS010000040.1:0-21475 GCA_964658285.1 uncultured Verrucomicrobiota bacterium | reverse complement strand
CCGCCCGCGCCGCCGCGTCCGGCGAGCGTCACCCCGCCGCCGCCCGCGCCAGCCGCGCCGGTGCCGACGATCCCGAAGCCGGTCACGTTCACGCCGCCGCCGGTCGCCCCGGCCGCGCCGGTTTCCGCCGCGCCGCCCGCACCCTCGACCCCGTCGATTCCCGAGCCGCCGAAGGTGATGCCGCCGCCCGCCGTTCCTGCCTCGATTGCGCCGGTGGCTGCACCGACGCCGTTCGTCCCGCTCACCGCGAAGCCGGTGGGAGCGACCCCGCCGTCCGCACCGTCCGCGCCGTCGGTGCCGGCCGCCCCGAAACCGCAGGCCGTGGCCCCTCCGTCCATGCCGCCTCCGGCCGTGCCGCAGCCCCCTGCTCCCGCGCCCGTCTCACCGGTTCCTCCGACTTCGGCCACTCCTCCGGCCCCAGTCGTCCCTCCCACACCCGCCGTGCCGAGGCCGACGAACCTCGTGCCACCGTCCGCGCCGACGCCTGCCATGCCGGCTGCCGCGAGGGCCGTACCGATCACACCCAAGCCCGGGTCCGAAACGCCCGAGGCGCCTGCGACGCCACCGGCCGAAACGAAACCAGCCGAAGTCGCAGCCTCCGTGCCGACGCCCGCCCCCGCCCCGCCCGCCACGCCGGTGATCCCGCCAGCGGCCGTGCGTCCGGCCCCGCCCGTCCCCATCGCTCCGGCGGCACCGACGGCGCCGCGTCCGCCGACCCCCTTGCCGGTGACACCCGCCGCGCCGTCCGGAGTGGCCCCGGTCGCACCCGCGCCTCCCTCGGCCCCGGCCGCACCGAGGCCGCCCGTTGCCCCGGCGTCACCGTCCGCGCCCATCACTCCGCTGCCCGCTGCCCCGGTCGCACCGTCGGCTGCTGCGGCACCGGTAGCTCCGGCCCCGCCAAAACCCCCGGCACCGGCACTTGCGGCATCGGTTCCTCAACCGCCCGTTGCGCCCACCGCGCCCGCTGCACCGAAACCGCCGGTGTCCGTCCCCACGCCGGCCGCTTCGGCCCCAGCCGCACCGGCCGCACCGAAGCCGCCCGTTGCCCCGGTCGCGCCGAAGCCCGCCGCTCCGGTCCTGCCCGCCGGCGGTCCGCCCAAAGCGCCTGCTGCCCCGGTGCCACCGCTGAAACCTGTTGCCCCCGCCGCGCCCGCTGCACCTGTTGCGCCGAAACCCGTCGCGCCGGTTGCTTCCGCCGCCGCCCCGGCGACGCCCGTGCCCAAACCGGTCGCCGCTGAAGGCGCGCCAACCGTCAAACCGACCCTCAAAAAGGAGACGGTCCGAATCGACGTGCCCGCCGCCGCCGCCAAGCCGATCCCGCAGGCGACGGTCAAGATCCAACCCGCGCCCGCGCCATCAAAAATGCCGACCGCGCAGATTCGCACGGTTCCGGCGCTCGTCACTTCCACCGCGAGCATCGCCAGCGACGAGGCCGAAGCGCCCGCGCACGAAGACTCCAAGATGATGCTCTTCTCCGTGGGCGTGCTCGTTTTCGCGGCCGTGAGTTTCGGCGTGCAACTCTGGACCTACCTCACGAATTAGCCGGTCCGGGCGGTCACCCGCTCCGGTCCGCCATGCACAGTCGTTTCCTGCCGTTCCTTCAGCTTCTTCCCATGTCGAGTCCACAAACCTTGACTGTCACCGACGCGAACTTCGAGACCGAGGTTTTGCAGTCGTCCGTCCCCGTGCTCGTCGATTTCTGGGCGCAGTGGTGTCCGCCCTGCCGGATGCTCTTGCCGGTGGTCGATGAGATCGCCACCGAAACGGCCGGGACCGCGAAGGTGGCCAAGGTCAACGTGGACGACAACCCCGAGTTGACCCGCCGCTTCAAGGTGCAGAGCATCCCGCTCCTGCTGTTCTTCAAGGACGGCGAGGTCAGGGACCAGCTCCTGGGCGCGACCAACAAAAAGACGCTGCTCAACAAGCTCGAAGCTTTGCTCTGAGCGTGCCGCCGGCCGTGCTGGCCGCCGGGTGGCGGGGGGAGTTTGCGGACGGATAGCGGATCAGACGCGTGTGGCCCGCCCGCAGAGAGATGGAGGGCGTTGTTTTGCCCGGTTGCAGTGGGTAATGGTCATTGCCGTTCGGCCCGTCCGCATGTAGCCTATTTTCGCCATGTTGACCGCCCTTCCGTTGACCGCCGGCCGCAAGCTGCGTCTCTTCCAACTGAGTGACCCGCACAAGCAGTGGTGGTCGCTGGAGGAGACCCGTTTCTGTGCCCGGTGCGAGCGCCTCATCATCGGCCGGGACATCCGGGTGTTTGAGGACGCGGAGGGTTGCGTCCACTTCCGGTGCCCTACCTTCCGTTGCGGCGGTGGGTTCGACGACTGGGAGTATCCTCAGCTCCATCTGTGAAGCCGGGACGGCCGCTGGATTGTTCGGGGGTGTGTTCAAAAGCGTCTGGCACGGACGGGTGATCGTCTCCGGGCCATGTTTTGAATTATTTTCTTAGCAATTCCATTGCCGGGGGGAAGTTGACGAACGGAATGCGGGTGTTCACCCCACCGGAGACCGGGTTATTTTCGCAACGGGCTTCCCTGCGTTGGGCCTCTCAATCACGAAAATTCTTGAAGGCCAGCGACACCCCGAAGTCCTTGGCGCGCAGGAACGCGATGACAGCTTGCAGGTCGTCACGTTTCTTGCCGTTGACGCGGATCTCCATGTCTTGCAGGGAAGACTGCACCTTGAAACCCTGCGCCTTGATGGCCGTGATGATCTCCTTGGCGCGTGTGCCCTCGATGCCCTGCTTGATCGTCAATTCCTGCCGGGCATGACCGATGGACGAGACGGCGGGCGTGCCGTGATCGACGTTGCGCAGATCCACGTTGCGCTTGGCCAGCTTGCCAATGACGATCTCGTGCAAGGCCTTGAGCCGGGTGGCGTCCTCGGCGGAGAGCGCGATTTTGTCGCGCGCGGGTGTCTCGATGCTGGCGACGGTGCCCTTGAAATCGAAGCGCGTGACGAGTTCCTTGCGCGCCTGGTTGAGCGCGTTGTCCACTTCCTGCCGGTCGATTTCGGAGACGATGTCAAAGGTAGGCATGGCTGCCATTGCGCCATAGATCGGGCAAAAAGCAAAGCCCCGCCGCCAGCCCGTCCGTGATCTGCGGCTAGCGCGGCATCGGCTTTGGCCAAACCCTGACCGTTTGCCTCCCATTTTGGGCGGGTTCAAAGGGGCCGGGAAACGGATGGTATGGGTCGCGCCCGCGCCCGAAGTAATCGGCGTCGATCTCCAGGGGCGACCCATCGGCGTTCTCGAAGCCGCAATCCGGAATCACCGCTTTGCCGAGCAGGCTCGAAGTCACCGGGGCGCTGGCGCTCGCGTCGCGCCACGCGTCGGATCGGGTGGTCGTCAGATACCAGCCGTCGGGCTTCTCTTCGAGGACCGGTTCAGGCACCTCCGGGAACACCGTTGCCAGGTCCGCGGGGGCATCGCCGCTCTTGCCACGCGCTTCGGCGGGCGGAGACGCGCCGCCGATATACACGTTTCCGGCGAACACCACCGGCAGGGGCGGGGGGCTCGGGGCCGCGAGGGTTTTTCCGCCGACGATGTTGTTCAACCAGCGGATATCGCCCGCCGGATTGTCGTGCCTGCCCAGCGAGACGGTGTCGTGCGGCTTATAGTAAAAGGTCTGCCGGTGGTCGGTGCTGTACCTCATCCCTCCAACGATCAGGTTATGCACAAACGCGATGCCCTCCGAGTTGATCGCGACAGGCGATTTCGAGAGGAAGAGGTTATTGGCCACCACCAGGGGGCCATGCGAGACCTCAAGCGTCAGATCCCACCGGTTGTCGTGAAAGAGATTGCCGTTGACCTGCGCCCCCTGGGCACCCCAGTCGAGCCATAATCCGCTGGAATCTCCACAGCGGTAGAGATGGTTGTTGCGGATAACCGTGTCGATGGCGAAGTGCAGCTTGATGCAACCCTGCTCCCATCCGTGGAAGGATTCGTTGCAGTCGATGTCGTGGATGTCGTTGCCTTCGATGAGGCTGAACGCGCCTCCGCTGCACCCGACAATGCCGGCCTGACCGCAGAAAGCGATGCGGTTGTCGCGCACGACGTGATACCCGGCGGCTTCCTTGTCCCACGATCCGTGTTGAAAGAAATCCACTAATTGCTCTGCCGTCTGCCCGCTGCCGGGTTCAGGGTATACTCGCGTGTGCAGAGTCTGATAATGGTGCGCGTGCCCATAGGTGGGTCGGCCCAGGGAGATGCCGGAGCAGCGGGAGTTGAGGATCGTGTTGTCCTCGATGATCCAGCCCCGGGCCCAGTGCGGCCCGATGAGTCCGACCTGCTCGGCGGAGGGGGGTGCCCAGTTCGTCGCGGCGTTGCACAGGGTGAAACCGCGCACGGTGAGATAGTTGATGCCGGTCGTCTCGGGGTAGAAAACCGTGTGTCTCTCGCTGATCTCCACGTCCGCGGTGTTCGGGTCCGTGCCGGCGGGGAATTGCGCCTGGATCACGGTGACGCCGTCCGGCTTCACGGGCGGAGCCTTGAGGACGAAGCAGAGGTTTTGCTTGCCCGAGACTTTTTCCGAGAACGGAATGGTGAAGGTCTTAAAGGTCAGCCAGTCGCCGGTGTTCGTCACCCGGCAACTGCCCAGCAGCCGGCCCTCCGGCCCATCGAGGTGACACTCGACGAAACCTCCTTGCGCCAGCGAGGCGGCGCTGAGATCCAGGCTCTCGGAGCCCGCGCCAAAATCCACGGCATCGTAGTGCAGCCGCGAGCCATCTTTCAAGTATCCGAAGGCGATGGGATGGCCCTGGGTTTCCAAGTAGATGGCCGCGTCGCCGCCCTCGGCGGAGCCAGCGTCCACGTTGACCTGCTTCTGGCCCGCGGGTTTGATCCACAGGACGTTCATCAGCACCGGGCCGCCGTTCCCATCCGCCCGCGCGTACCAGCGGAGTGGGGTTCCGGCGGGTTTGAGGACATCGGCGGCGGTGAAGGCTTCCTTGAGTGCGTGGCCGTCGAAATAAACGCTGCCGGTATGGTGCGGCTGGCCGTCCCCCTTGAACCACGAGCCGTAGATGAGTTCGTCGAACGGATTGACCGCGCCCAGAAGGCGGTTCGGGATCGTGATCTCCCACGCATCGCCGGAGATCTTCCTCCATCCCCGGGCGGGTTCCGACCCTGTGATGACCACTTTCTCGCCCGGCGCCGCCTGGTAGGTGATGCGGTGGGTGTCGTCCGACCCTCCGCGGGGTGGCGCGATGCGCTCGCGGTACACCCCCGCATGGACGGTGATCGTGTCACCCGGCAACGCCACCTTTGCCGCGGCGTTGATGGTTCGCAGCGGGCGGTCCGGCGAGCCGGCGTTTCGGTCGTCTCCGGCTGGAGCAACGTGAAATTCCGTGGCCCGGGACGTTGGAATGGCGATGAATCGCAGGATGCCGAGGGCAATGAGGGTCAGGGGGATCGACTTCACGGTGTGTAAGGAGTCGATCATAGGGTGGCAACATGGGCGGTCAATTCTCCCGTGGTTTTCGAGAACGACCCGAACGAAATATCCAGCACCTCCGCGCTCCGCGTGGGCCGCAAAACCGGGGCAAGACCGGTGGCTCTTCTGCTTTTGCGTCTTCCGCGCTTTTTGCGGTTGAAACGAACGGGGCGGAGAACTTCGTTTGCCGATCCTCGGCTTTGCGGCCGGGCGGACTTTACGCGAAGCTGCCCCAGCGTCCGGTGCCAATGGCCTTTCCACCTCTTCCCGCCTCCGGTGCCGACCTCCGCCCGGCGGAAATCGCCGATGCCGTTGCCGCCTTGACCGATCCCCGCGAGCCCGACGAGGCGAAGGCAGCGTTCCTGCGGGCATTACGCGCCAAGGGGGAAACGCCCGCCGAAATTGCCGGTTTCGCGGCTGCGCTCCTGGCCCGTGCGGTGGACCCCGAGATCGACCCCGCGCGGCTGCACGGACCGATGCTCGACGTGTGCGGCACGGGGGGCGACCGGCTGCATCTTTTCAACGTCTCGACGACGGCGAGCTTCGTGCTGGCGGCTGGCGGCGTGGCGGTGGTCAAGCACGGCAACCGCGCCATCACCTCCAAGAGCGGCGGCTCGGACGTGCTCGCGGCTTTGGGGGTGCGGCTCGACCTGTCTCCGGCGGACCTGCGGCGGCGGCTGGAAGCGACGGGCCTCGGGTTCCTTTCCGCGCCGCAGTACCATCCGGCGTTCGCGGCGGTGGCGGCGGTGCGGCGTCAACTCGCTGCGGAGGGCGCGAGCACGATTTTCAACCTGCTCGGGCCGTTGCTCAACCCGGCGCGGCCGGCGCACCAGTTAGTTGGGGTGTTCGCTCCAGCGCTGACGGGCACGTTCGCCGAGGTGCTCCGCCAACTCGGTCGTCGGCGCGCGTGGGCGGTGCACGGCGCGGGCGGGATGGACGAACTTTCCACGGTCGGCCCGACGCAGGTCAGCCGCTTCGAGCAGGGCGGCGACGGCATCGAGACGCTGTTCGTCGAGCCCGAAACGGCCGGGCTAGAGCGCGTGGAAAATCTCGACGCGTTGCGCGGTGGCACGCCCGAAGAAAACGCCCGCACGCTCGTCGGCATCCTGCACAGCGAGATCACGGGACCGCGCCTGGACATCGTGTTGCTCAACGCGGCGGCGGGTTTCGTGGTCGCCGGGTTGGTGCCCGACCTCGTGGCAGGAGTCGAACGGGCGCGTGAGGCGATCAGCAGCGGCCGTGCACGGGAGGTGTTGGAAAAAATGGCAAATGACGAATGACGAAGGGCAGAACCTGCAAGGTAACGGCAGGCTTCCGCTCCGCCTTCGGTCATTCGTCATTCGTCATTCTCTCTCCGCTTCCTGCGGCAGCGGCGGCGGCATTTCGAGGGCTGCGGCCGTCGTGCGCCGCGACGGCAGGTGCGCCACGCAGTATTCCTCACCGTCGCTGGCCACGCGGAACTCCAGCTCGGGCGTACTGACCTCCGTGCGCCCACACACCTTGCAATGGTGCAGCGTTTCGTCCGGTTCGCGCTGCGCGGCCACCTGGAATTCCTGCTGCCGCGAGACCATCCGGCCCTGTTCGCGCCAGTACGTCAGCCACGTCGGTCCGAAAAACAGCAGGTAGTTACTCAGCGCCACCACGATGGCCAGCCGGTCCGTGCCCCCGCCGACCACGAGCTGCAACGCCACAAGGGCCAACGTGAACAGCGCGATCCACTTCACCCGCACCGGTACGATGAAAAACAGCAGGATCGGGTAGTTGGGAAACAGCGTGGCGAAGGCGTAAAACAACGACATGTTCAGGTACACGCCGTTGGGGTCCGGGGCGTGGAAGAGGAACACTGTCAACGTCGTGCCCAGCATCCCGGTGAGGTAAAAGAGGTTGAGCTTGAAGCTGCCCCAGGCCTGTTCGAGCCCCTCGCCCAGCAGCCAGAGGAATTGCAGGTACAGGAACACCGCCAGGACCGGCGGCAGGCTCCAGGAGCTGACGTTCGGGATGAAAATGTAGCTCACCAGCCGCCACACCTCGCCGTGCAGCACGCGGTCCGGCCGGAGCTGGAGCACGCCGACCAGGGCGGGGGTTGCCAGCGACAGGAGAAACACCAGGGCGTTGAACGCGACGATGATGCGCATCAATCCGGGAACGGCAAACTGGCCGTAACGGCGTTCGAGGGCATTGATCCAGCGCATGACACAGACGAAACGAACCGCGACGGCAGAATGGCCGGGCAGGGGGAAAGGATGAAGGATGAAGCCGGAAGGCGAAGGCCAATGTTCTTCTGCTTTCCATCCTTCTTTGACATCCCCCCGGCGCGCGGTCTATTCGTGAAACGTGGATTCCGCGCCCGACTCGCTCAAGCAAACCCCGCTGCACGCCGCGCACGTCCGGCTCGGCGGCAAGATGGTGCCCTTCGGCGGCTGGTCGATGCCCGTCCAATACCCCAGCGGCATCCTCGCCGAACACCGCGCCGTCCGCACGGCGGCAGGGGTGTTCGACATCAGTCACATGGGCCAGTTCATCGCCAGCGGACCCGGCGCGAAGGCGTGGCTCAACTCCGTTTTCTCTAACAACCTCGACCGCATCGGCGCGGGCCAGAGCCAATACGGTTTTTTGCTCAACGAAACCGGCGGCGTCATCGATGACCTCATCATTTACGAGTATGCGACGGGGGAGTTCCTGCTCGTGGTCAACGCCTCCAAGATCGACGAGGATTTCGCGTGGCTCAGCGCGCACTTGCCGACAGGCGTCGGCGGACTGGAACTGAGCAACCGCAGCGACCGTTTCGCCGCGCTGGCCGTGCAGGGGCCGCGCACGCCGGAGATTTTTGCGGCGTTTTTCGGGCCGGACGCGCCGATGCCGGAACGCTTCGGTGTGGGGGTGATCGACCACGACGGCTTGACGTTCGTCGTCGCGCGCACCGGTTACACGGGCGAGGACGGCTTTGAATGGTTCGTCCCGGCACGCGCGGCGGAGGTCGTGTGGGATGAACTCCTCGCCATCGGCGCGCCCTTCGGCCTAATCCCGGCCGGGCTCGGCTCGCGCGACAGCCTGCGCCTGGAGGTGTGTTACCCGCTCAACGGCTCCGATCTCTCGCCCCAGCGCACGCCCATCGAAGCCGGGCTCGGGGTGTTCGTCGATCTCAAGGAAAAAAAGGATTTCATCGGCCGCGAAGCACTGCTCAAGTTAAAAGAGTCCGGCGGCCCCGCCGAGCGCCTCGCGGCTTTCCGCATGACGGACAAAAGTCCGCCGACGCGTTCGCACTACGCGGTGTACGCGCCGGGCAGCGACGAGCGCGTGGGCGAGACGACCAGCGGCGGGTTCGCGCCGAGCCTGGATGGCGCGGGCATCGGCATGGCGTATTTGCCGACGGCGTTAGCGAAAGCGGGCACGGCCATCGACATCGACATCCGGGGCAAGCGGTACGCGGCCGTCGTGGAAAAAAAGCCGCTCTACAAACGCCGCGAGGATCGCCCCAAACCGGCGGGCGACGCGGCTTGAAACGCGCGTCAATTTAACCTTTCGCCCGAAGTATTTTTGCACCATTCTCGCAACGCATGAACGTTCCCGACGACCTCAAGTTCGCCCCGACCCACGAATGGCTGCGCGCCTCCGACGGTTGCGTGGGCATCAGCGACCACGCGCAGGCCGAATTGACCGACATCGTGTACGTCGATCTGCCCAAAATCGGCACGAAGCTGACGGCCGGTCAGACCGTGGCGGTCGTGGAATCGGTCAAGGCGGCGAGCGACATCTATTGTCCCGTCGGCGGTGAGGTGGTGGAGGTCAACGAGGCGCTCGCGGGCAACCCGGCGCTGGTCAACACCGATCCCTACGCCGAGGGCTGGCTCTTCAAGCTGAAGGACGTGGACGCCAAGGATACGGAGACGCTCCTCGACGCCGAGACGTACCGGTACCAGATTTCGACCTGATCCGTCAGGATTTTGGTTGGATCTTCGGCAGTCCAGCCTCGTATTTCTTCCGGTCGGGACTGGACTCGGGCAGCGACTTGCGGGCGTTGTCGGCCACTTCCTTGACGAGTGCCCGTGCCTCGTCCCCGTGCCCCTGCTTTTGCCGCAGCAGCGCGAAATAATACGCCGCGTCCAGCCAATACGCGTGGGTCTTGCCCACCGTGCGCGCGAGACCGTCCACGGCGCGGCGGTAGAGCGGTTCGGCCCCGGCGAGATCGCCGCGCGCATCGAGGATTTGCGCGAGGTTGCTGGCGCTGGAAAGCGTGTCGGGATGGTCCTTGCCCAGCACCTTCTCGCGCGTCTCGAAACAATGCCGCGACAACACCTCGGCCCCGGCGAGATCGCCCTTGGCCACGAGCAGGTTGGCGAGGTTGTTCATGCTTTCCAGCGTGCCGGGATTGTCCTGACCGAGCACCTGGACGCGCCCTTCGAGACAACGCCGATAATAAGGCTCGGCGTCGTCGTACTTGCCGGCGGCGTAGAGCGTGTCGGCCATGTCGTTGACGCTCTCCAACGTGTCCGCGTCGTCTTTGCCCACGGTGCGTTCACGCGCCTCCAGGCAGCGGCGAAAGATCGCCTCCGCCCCGGCGTAATCCCCCTTGGCGCGCAGCAGATCGGCCACGTTGCTGGCGGCGTCGAGGGTATCCGGCGCTTCCTTGCCCAATGCCTTTTCGCGCGCGGTGAGCACGCGGCGGTACATCGCCTCGGCCCCGGCGAGATCGCCCTTGGCATACAGCAGGTGCGCGAGGTTGTTCACGGTGGCAAGCGTGTCCTCGTCGTCGGGTTCGAGCGTGCGTTCCTGGGCGGCGAGCGCGCGGTGGTAGAGCGCCTCGGCGGCAGCGTAATCGCCCTTGGCGGCCAGGAGGTTGGCGAGGTTGTTGACGCTGGCGAGCGTGTCGGGGTCTTCTTTGCCGAGAACGCGTTCGCGCGCTTCCAGACAACGCCGGTAGAGCGGTTCCGCCCCGGGCAGGTCGCCCTTGGCGTAGAGCAGGCTGGCGAGGGTGTTGACGCTTTCGAGCGTGTCGGGATCGTCCTTGCCGTCGTTGTGTTCGTGCGCGGCGGCCGCGCGACGGTAGATGGCCTCGGCCCCGGCGATGTCACCCTTGCCGCGCAGCACGTCACCCAGGTCGCCGAGGGCCAGCAACGTGCCGGGACGGTCGGGACCTCCGGCGGTCGCATTCGCCTTGTCGAGCACCTGCCGGACAAACCCCTCGGCATCCGCGAAACGACCCGCCGCGCACAGGGCCGAAGCGAGCCCGCGCGCGGTGGCGCTCCAGAGGACCGCATCTTTTTGTTCGTCGGTGAGCAACAGCGCCTGCCGGTAGGGATCGGCGGCGGCGGCGTAATGACCGGCGGCAAACTCGCAATCGCCCAGGGCCAGCAGCGCATCGCGTTGGAGGCGCGCCCATTCGGTACCCTGTTCGCCCGGCGCGGCGCGGTGGCGGCGGACCTCGGCTTCGAGCCGGCGGATGCCGTCGCTTTCCAGGTCGAGTTCCTTGCGCACCGCTTCCAGGGTGACGTTGGTTTCGTGCGCCACGGCGGCCTGCGCGGCGGGGGCGGGATCGTTGGGCTGACCGCCGGGGGCGATGGGCGCGTCCTCGCGGCCCATCTCGTCCACGACGCGGGCCGTCATGTTGGTGCGGCCGACGAGTTGGCGGCGCAGCGTCGCGGGATCGGCCTCGGCGGCCGGACTGGCAACGGCGGCAGGCGAGGGGGAAGGACTCGCCGGCTTCTGGGCGAGCAAACGCGAATCCACCGACAGAGTGAACCCCACCAGAAGGATGACACCCACCGTGCGCCGGAGGCAAAAACGCTTGCCGCCGAAGATTCGCGGAGGATCGGACAACATGGTCACAGGAAATTTTTGAGCACCAGCGCCACCCCGCCCACGGCCTTTGCAATGCCGATGGCCACCCCGCCCACCGCGATCACGCCCATCGCCAGACCTCCGTCGGCCACCCCTCCGAGCGCCATGCCGCCCGAAGCCACCATCCCGATGGCCAACCCGCCGACGGAGAAGATGCCGATGCTGATCCCCCCGACGGCGACCAGACCGTGCGCCACGCCCCCGACCGCCACGATGCCCGTCGCGGTGTCCCCGACCGCCACGATGCCGCGGGCGTGCCCGGACCGTTCGCCGTTGTGCAAGTCCGGGCCGTAGGCGACCGCCAGCAGCGGGACGCCAAAACACGATGCCCTGGAATGATAACGCGCCGCGCCGGGATGACTCATCGATGGGTAGGTCATTTTTGATTAATCGGTGTCCTGTTCATCCGCCTTGCACCGGTGGCATGACCGACAGGGTGTCGCCCTCGTGCAAGACGTGCTCGCGCCGAGTATATTCCAATCCGACTGCCAGGAGCAAATGTTTGTCCCACGGGCGCATCGCCGGATGGGCTTCGTACACTCGCGCGAGCGCGTCGGCCACCGTCGCGCCGGCGGGCAGGTCAAGTTCGGTCCGCGAACCGCCCGCCAGGTCGCGCAGGCGGGAGAAAAATTGCGCTTCGATTTTCATGGTTTTCGGGCAGGAAGGCGTCCGCAGACTACGCGGACTTTTGCGTTTTGAAATCCGTGTTTTGGATTATCTTGTGCGCGGATGACCGTTGCCAATGCCGTCGCGCCTCCCGCTGTCGCCGGGATGGTCCAGGCACGCCTGCGCGCCGTCTGGCGACGTTTTTGGGTGCAATATTTCGTCGAGTTCTACGGGTACAGCCTCCTGTGGGCCGCCGGTTCGGTGCTCGTCGGCGGCGTCATGCGTTTCCTGACCGGACGGCCGGTCTGGGACGGGTGGTTCCTCGGATTTCTCGTGTGGCTGCCGCTGTGCCTGGCGCTGGGTGAGACGCTGCGCCGGGAAGGCACCGGGAAATCGCTCGTGCGTGCCGCGTTGCGCATCGACCGGCTGACGGCGACGCACGACCGGTTCCACACGGCGCTCGTTCTGGCGGCCCGCGCACCGGACGGCCGCAATGCCTTCGAGGAGATGGCCCTGTCGGAATGCGCGCGTTTCGTCGGGAGCTTCAATGTGCGCCGCACGATCCCGATCCGTTTTCCGTGGAAGGCGTGGTTCGTGCCCGTGCCGCTGATCGCGTACGCGACCCTCGCGCTCTACGGCGCGCTCGGGATCGGCCAGCCGCCGCACGACCCGGTGCTCGACGCCGCCGTCACCCGGCGTGCCGACACGCTGAAAAAAATCGCCGAGCGCCTGCGCCGCGAACCCGACGCCCACCAGCCCGAACTCGACAAGATCGCCGACGAGATGAAAAAGAGCGCCGCACGTCTCAAGACCGGCGAACCCAAAACCGACGAGGACCGCCGCAAAAGTGCGCTCAAGGAAATTTCCTCGCTCGAAGCGATGCTCAACGCCATGAAGCAGGCCCGGCAGGAAGGCAAAATTTCCCCCGGCGAGTTGTCCGCGCTCGCCGCCGCGCTGGCGGCCAACGAGCCATCGCGCGCCGCCGCCGAATTCCTCCAGAGCGGCCACCTCGAACAGGCCGCCGGGCAGTTGGAACAACTCCTCCAGCAATTGAAAGAACAGGGCAACGCCTCGCAGGCGCTCCAGCAACTCGCCCAGTCGATGCAAGAGCAGGCCGCCAAGCTCACCGAACAGGAAAAAAACGAGGTCGCCCGCCAGATGGAACAGGCCGCGCAAGGCGCGCAGTCCGGCCAGCCTCAACTCGGTCAGCAGGCGCTCCAGCGTTTGGCGGACCTCTTGCGGCGCGCGGGACAGAACGGCCAGGGTAAGAGTGATTCGCAACAGGCCGCCAGCGGCCAGGGCGGTCAGCCCATGACCGCAAAGCAGTTGCAGGACCTCATCAATTCACTGGAAAACATGAAGGACGGCCTGCGCCCCGGCGACGGTGACGGCAAATCCCCGGGCCAACCCCAGGATGGGCCGGGCGAGGGACAGCAATCGCTGGCGATGGTCGAATCCTTCGGCCAGAATCCGTCAGGCAACCCGAATCCGGGTGAAAAACCGTCCGGGATGCCCGGCAGCGAGCACGACGCCGGCCACCCGGACAAACTCTACGGCGACAAGCCCGCCGACGCCGCCAGGCAAGGCGACGCGAAACGCCTGGAAGGTCTGCTGGGCGAAGGAGAATCGCTGCAAGAACTCACGGCGGCCGGCGGCGGCAGCCCGGCGAGGGCGGGGCGGCGTTACAAGGAACTCTATGACGCGATGTCCCCCGCCGCGCAGGAGACCGTCGAACAGGAAAATATTCCGCTCGGTTCGCGTTTCTACATCCGGCGTTATTTCGAGAACATCCGGCCGAAGGAATGACCGTATCCATCCGCCATGCTGAAATCATTTAACGCCCTGTCTCGAAGCGCCAAAGGCGCGGCTTCATACCAGCCTAGGGCAACGCCCTAGGAATGCGATGGTCCCGTTATCCAGCGCTGAAAGCGCCATTCAAAACAGTATGATTCGACCCTGCATCACAGAGATGATTCGCGCCTTCAGCGCTTGGCTGCAATGGACACATGACCTGGGGCGTTGCCCCAGGCTGGTATGAGGCTGCGCCGTCGGTGCTCAGGAAACAACGTCATTGGAGTAAACGCAGAATCCGGTGATGTACCGACCTCTCAACATCTCGTAATTTACAAATCTCCATGACTGACCCCGCCGCGCAAACCGAACAATTCCGCCGGGGCTTCGCGCGCGTGCGCGACGAACTCGGCCGCATGATCGTCGGTCAAAACGAGATCATCGAAGCCGTCCTCGTGGCGTTTTTCGCGGCGGGCCACGTCCTGCTGGAGGGTGTCCCGGGATTGGGTAAGACGATGCTCGTGCGCACGCTCGCCGACGCGGTGAACCTCAAATTTTCGCGGGTGCAGTTCACGCCCGACCTGATGCCCTCGGACATCATCGGCACCAACATTATCCGCGAGGACGAACACGGCCGCAAAAGCTTCCAGTTCCAACCCGGCCCGGTGTTTGCCAACATTCTCTTAGCCGACGAGATCAACCGCGCGACGCCCAAGACCCAGAGCGCGCTGCTCGAAGCCATGCAGGAGAAACACGTCACGGTCGCGGGCGAAACGCACCGCGTGGACGAACCCTTCATGGTGTTGGCCACGCAGAACCCGCTCGAAATGGAAGGCACCTACCCGCTGCCCGAAGCGCAGTTGGACCGTTTCCTTTTCAAGCTGCGCGTCACCTATCCGACCGCCGACGATCTCCACGCGATCCTCGACCGCACGACGCAGACGGAAGCGCCGCGCATCGAAAAAGTCATCGACGGCCCGGAGGTGCTGACCCTGCGGAGTATCGTGCGCGAGGTGCCGATGACGCGCGAGGTGCAGTCGCACGCCATCGCGCTCGTGTTGGCCACGCACCCGGAGAACGCCGGGGCCTCGCCGCTGGCGAAGAAGTTCGTGCGCTACGGGGCGAGTCCGCGCGGGGTGCAGGCGCTCATCCTGGCGGCGAAAATCCATGCGTTGCTCGACGGTCGGTTCCACGTTTCGCGCGCGGACATCGACAAGGCGGCGCTGCCGTCGTTGCGCCACCGCCTCATCTTGAATTTCGAAGGCGAGGCCGAAGGCGCGACGAGCGAACAGGTCCTCGAAGAAATCCTCGCCGTCAGCAAGCGGGCGTGAGTCGGCGCGATTCCACGGGAGCCGTTGCGGAATCGTTCAAAACGGCGGCAACGGGAGCGGCGGCAGCGGCAGGAAGAAACCGACGCGCGGCCGGCGATGGTAGTAGCGCGGAGGGCAATCGTCCACGTAGTAGCGGGGCGCGCAGTATTCGCGGACGACCACGCGGTGGCGCGGATAATAGACGCGCTCGTCGTAGTGGCGTTCGCGGTACTCGGGGCGGGGACGATAATAGTTGTCGTCGCCGCGACGATAGTAGTTGTCATCGGGACCGGCCTTGGCGGTGGTCAGGCCGACCGTGCAGAGGCTGAGCAATCCAGCGCCGAGGAGCAGAAGTTTTTTCATGGAGGTTTTTTCGGTGCGAGAGTTCACTGCGGACTAACATGGAGCTGTTAGGATAGACGCAGTGGTTTTGCGCTTATTCATGGACGCTAGAAAACGCGGACTTCCCGCCGCAGGCGCATCGTCAAAAAGGTAGGGATGGCTCTCCGAGCCAGTCCCTAAACTCGTCTGGATAACCTTTACCGAAGCAACGCATTTCCAGAAAAATTAGGGACTGGCTCGGAGAGCCATCCCTACCTTGTTTGGACGACCGGCGCTGCCGGTCAATACGCCTTCGCCCACAACACCCGCCGCTGACTCGGCCGCCCGCTGACGATGCAGCGGCCTTCCTCCGCGGGCGCGTCCCGGGGGATGCAGCGGATCGTCACCTTCAGGTCGTTCTTGATCTTCTCCTCGCTCTCGGCCGTCCCGTCCCAGTGCGCCCGCGCGAAACCACCGTGGATTTCGGGCTTGTCCTTGTTTTTCGCGGTGAAGAATTCGTAGAACTCTTCCGTCGTGTCGATGTTGCGCGTGTTCGCGTCGCGGTAGGCGAGAGCGCGTTCGTAGAGGTTCGTCTGGATCGCCTGGAGGATGCCCGGCACGCGGCTGGCAAATTCTTCGGTCGGCAGAAACTCTTTTTCCTTCGGGCTCTTGTCGCGTCGGGCAACGGCGACCGTGCCTTTCTCCAGGTCGCGCGGGCCGATTTCCACGCGGATCGGCACGCCCTTCTTGATCCACTCCCAGCTTTTCACGCCGCCGTTGATGTCGCGCGCATCGACCTCCACTTCTGGCGGCGCGTGATGATAAATCTCCTCGCGGATGCGCGCGGCGAGCTTGTGCGCGGCTTCCAGCACGGCGGCGCGCGTGTCTTCCTTCGGGATGATAGGCAGGATGACGACGTGCGTGGGCGCGATGCGCGGCGGCAGCACGAGGCCGTCGTCGTCGGCGTGCGCCATGATGAGCGTGCCGACCAGCCGCGTGCTCATGCCCCAACTCGTCGTCCACGCGAACTCCTTTTTGCCGTCACGCCCGAGGAACTCGATACCCGACGCCTTGGAGAAATTCTGTCCGAGGAAATGCGACGTGCCCGCCTGGATGGCTTTGCGGTCCTGCACCATTGCCTCGATGGTCTGCGTCTGCACGGCCCCCGCGAAGCGCTCGCCCTCGGACTTTTCACCCGCGTAGACCGGCACCGCGAGATGATCGCGCACGAAGGTCTCGTACACGCCGAGCATCCGGTCGGTTTCCTCGCGCGCCTCGGTTTCGGTCTCGTGCGCGGTGTGTCCTTCCTGCCAGAGGAATTCGGCGGTGCGCAAGAACAGTCGTGTGCGCATCTCCCAGCGCACGACGTTGCACCATTGGTTGATGAGGATGGGCAGGTCGCGATAACTCTGCACCCACTTGGCGTACGACGCGCCGATGATCGTCTCACTCGTGGGTCGGACGACGAGGGGTTCGGCGAGTTGCGCGGAGGGCGCGGGCCGCATCTTGCCGTCCGGGCCGACCTCCAGCCGGTGATGGGTGACGACGGCGCATTCCTTCGCGAAACCCTCGACGTGCGACGCTTCTTTTTCGAGGTAGGACAGCGGGATGAACAATGGAAAATACGCGTTCTTGTGGCCGGTCGCCTTGAACATCGCGTCGAGCTGGCGCTGCATGTTTTCCCAGATGCCGTAGCCCCACGGCTTGATGACCATGCAGCCGCGCACGTCGCTGTTTTCGGCGAGGTCGGCGGCCTTGACGACCTGCTGGTACCACTCGGGGAAATCCTGGTCGCGGCGGGGATTGATGGCGGTCTTGGCGGCCTGGGGCTGCGGCGTTTCGCTCATGGGGACGGAAAAGGGAAAGGTTGCGATGGGTCGGGCTCCCAATTAAAACGCAGGTCGATGTTTGCGCAACCGCTGGCCTACGCCCCGTTCCCCGAAGTCGGCTTCCTCGCGTTCACCGTCGTCTGGCTGGTGGCGACGGCCGTCTGGCTGTGGATGCTGACGGACTGTCTGACCGCCCGGCGGGTATCCGGCCGGGAGAAAATCGTGTGGGTGGTCGTGCTGCTTTTCACGCACATCCTCGGCGCGGTCCTTTATTTTTTCCTCGTGCGAATCACGCGACGCCGCGGAAAATTACCGCCGGGCGAACCGTGAGCCGCGAAAGGTGTGCAAACTTATGGATTTATTGATTCACACGCACCTTCTCGGCTTCCTGGGTCTCGGCATCGTCGGCGGCATCCTGGGTCTGCTCGCCACGATCTTCTGGTTGTGGATGCTGATCGACGCGATCCTCAACCCGCGCCTCAAGGGCGCGGAAAAGCTCATCTGGGTGCTCGTGGTGCTGTTCCTGCATTTCCTCGGCGCGCTGATTTATTACTTCGTCGGACGCGGCGCGGCGCGCAGCGGCCCGGTGGTCTGATCGAAGAAACGGGTGAGACGCTCCGCCGCAGGCGTCGTCCTGTAAGGTAGGGATGGCTCTCCGAGCCAATCCCTAAAATGGATTGGATGACCTCGACTGTTCTTTTGAAGTGCCCTCTTTCCAGCCAAAATAGGGACTGGCTCGGAGAGCCATCCCTACCTTACAGGACGACCGGCCGCAACGGCCTGCCCAGACGTTTTCTCACAGGAAGCCGCCGATCTCCAACTGTCGGAACGCCTCGGGCATCAGCGTGAACCCTAGGTGTCCCTGCGGACCGTGGATGTAGCGTGAACCCGCCCAGCGTTCGCTCAAGGCGCGCAGGGTTTCCGGCAACACGATGGTATCGTAATCCCCGGCCATCAGGAGCACGCGCCGGGCGTCGTCGAGCGGCTGGTGCGGCGACGCCGAACCGAGCCGCATGAGGGTCGGCATCCCCGGCGAGTCGGCGGTGACCCCGGTGCGGCGCAGTTGCCGCCGGATGGCGCGCGAGGCCGGGCTGCGCCAGATCACGTCGAGCGAGTCGATGATGGGTTGTACGAGCGCGACGAACCGGAAGCCGCTTTCCACGCAACTCCACAGCGAGCCGATCCACCCGCCGTAGCTCGTCGCCCACAGGCCGAACTCCCGCGCGCCCGCCCGCTGCATCGCGCGGCGGAGTTGGCGCAGTTCCTTCACGCCCTGGCGCAAGCCCTCGGAGGTGCGCAGCATGTCGCTGCCGATGGCCAGTTCGCCGTTGAAATATCCCGGCGGCCGGCGGCTGTAATGGTAGGGCAGGTGAACGAAACAGGCGTTCCACCCGCGCCGATGAAACGCCCGCGCCCACATCCGGTAGCCGATGTCGCTGGCGGACATGAGCGCGTGGAGGATGAACACCGTCGGGGCCGCGGGCCAGTGGCCCGTGGCGGGGAAGAAATCCACCCGTGCGCGGTCATTGGCGGCGAACCCGCTCGGGTACGGACTCTGCCACACGACCGGGTAAGCGACCGGAATGCCTTCGCGGTCCAGGCGTGGCGCGGCGTCGGCGGGGGGTAGGGTGGGTTCGTCCGACCCGGCGTCGGGCGGAGCCGAATAATAATCTTCCAGGGAATCGTGTTCGTGCGCGGCGGCGTAGGCAGCGAACTCTGCGGGGGTGGTGACGTGCCGCCGGCTCTGGCGGGTTTGGACGAGGTTGAGCACGCCGAGGGTAAACGCATCCGCCGCCCACGCGCCCACGCGCGCACGCCACGCCGGGCCGGGCGACCGCGCGGGCTGGTCGATGGTGCGCAGGAGGTGGCGGGGCGGCATCGTGGTGGGGACGAACGTTTGTTCAAATCAGCATCCGTCACGCGGCCAAGTCACGTCCGAAATTCTCGGTCCCGCGCCCAACGTTCTTGCGCCGTGGTCGGCAGGTCGTCGGGTTGCCACCGGAATACGTCTTTCATTTCCGCGTAGAGCGCCCGCAGCCGTTCGCCGAGCAGGTCGCGGGAACCTGCCGCCCATTCCTCCGGCGCGATGGCCGGGCCGAACCCGATCCACACGGGCACCCGCCCGCGCCAGGGCCGCCAGTGGCGCGCGACGTATAGCCGGTCCGTGCCGATGACGACGCACGGGACGACGGGCGCTTTCTCCCGCACCGACAGCCAGGCAGCCCCCCGCAAGATCGCCGCACCTTCGAGGAGCGAACTCGCCCCCGAGCGGATGCCGCCTTCCGGGAAAATCCCCAGCACGCGTCCCGACTGCAACCGCCGACGGGCTTCGCGCACCGTCCTGATCACCCGCGCATCGTAATAAACGGGGACTCCGCCGGCCTGGCGCATCATCGCCGCCACCGGACGCGGCGTGAAAAACTCGATGTCCCCCAGCCAATCGATGACCCCCGGAACGGTCATGGTCAGGATCGGGCCGTCAAAATGGCTGATGTGGTTGGAAGCCAGCATGAACGCCCCTTGCCGCCGCCGGATGGCCGCGACGTTTTCGAAGCCATGCAGCCGCCGCTGGATGAATCCCGCCAGCAGGCTCCAGACGAGCCCCCGCGACATATGGTAGGCCCAGTTCCCGCGCGGGGCGTTCCATGCATTCCGAGGTGGATGGCGTTCTCCGAACGGCATTCGCCTACACTTGCACGAGGAAGCGCTTGTAAAACTCCACCCCCGCGAGCAAGTCCGCCTCGGCGAGCCATTCATCGGCGGTGTGAGCTTGCGCGATGTCCCCCGGCCCGGCGGCCACGGCCGGAATCCCCGCCGCCGACAGCACGCTGCCGTCGCAAAACCACGGCGCGCCGACACATCTCCCGCCCGCCGCTTCCAGGGCGCGCACGCACGGGTGGTCGGTCGCCGTTCGCAACGGGTGGTGGCTGCGGATGTGCTCGATTTCCAGGTCGGGGCACGCCTTTCGCAAGATCGCCCCGACCTCTTCGAGAAACCCCGCCCGGCCCTGCGCCGGGACCGTGCGCAAGTCGAGTTCGGCCGTGCAGGTGTCGGGGACGATGTTGATCTTGCTGCCGCCGCCGACGATGCCGACGCTCGCCGTCGCCGCGCCGAGGACGGGATCGGGTTCCCTGGCGAAGGCCGGGAGGAGTTCGTCGCGCACCGCGCGGATGACATCGGCCATCTTGTAGATCGCGTTGTCGCCGAGGTGCGGTGAGGCCGAATGCACCGCGCGGCCCCGCGTTTTGAGCCGCAGCCACGTCACGCCCTTGGTGGTGTGCACGATCTGGCAGCGCGTCGGCTCGCCGACCAGGGCGAAGTCGGCGTCGGGGAACGCCTCCGCCAGCGCGTAGGCCCCCCGGTTGCCCGCTTCCTCGTCCATCAATCCGGCGAACCACACCTCGTGGCCGAGGCGCGCCACGGCGTCGGGGCCGAGTTCGGCCAGCGCCCAGAGCATGGCGGCCATCGTGCCCTTGGTGTCGCACGCGCCGCGACCGTGGATTTTCCCGTCCCGGAGTTCGGCGGCGAACGGATCGACCGTCATGCCGCGCACGCTGACCGTGTCGAGGTGCGGACACAGCAGCAGCCTGGGCTTGCCGGGGCGGTCGGTGGGGAGCATTCCGACCACGTTGGGCCGGCCAGGCAGGATTTCCGGCAACTCCGCCTGCGCGCCGAGGTCGGCGAGGGCTTCGGCCACGCGTTCCGCGCAACGCTTTTCACCCGTGTCGGACGCGTCCACGCCCGGGTCGCCGGCGGGATTGACGCTCGGCACGCGGACCAGTGCCTGCAAGAGCGCCGTCACGCTGTCGGCCGGGAAGCGTCCTTTGTTCATACGGTCACGCCGCCGAGCCGACCACATGGCCCGCGCGCAGCGGCGTGTCGCGCCGGGGAGTTTGCGCGGACGCCAGGAACCATTCCACGAAGCGCGGGATGCCCTCCGCAATCGGCGTGGACGGCGTGTAGCCGAGGCATTGCCGGGCCTTGGAAATGTCCGCGAAGGTGCGCGGTACGTCACCGGGACGCGGGGAACGGTAGCGGATCGACGCCTTTTTCCCCAGGGCCTGCTCGATCAGTCCGATCAACTCCGAGACGCTGGTCGTGGCGTATTCGCCGAGGTTGAAAACGTCGAAAATCGGCCCGTCGTATGTCAACGCTGCCAGCACCCCCTGGATCGTGTCGTCGATGTAGGTAAAATCCCGCTGCACGGAGCCGTCGCCGTAGACCTCGATCTCCTGACCGCGATGGATGCGTTTGGTGAACTGGTGGATGGCCAGGTCCGGACGCAGCCGGGGACCGTAGGCGTTGAAAAACCGCAGGCACACCGCGCGCAGGCCGTGGAGGTGCGCGT
>CAZZYS010000039.1:0-21531 GCA_964658285.1 uncultured Verrucomicrobiota bacterium | reverse complement strand
CGCAGCCGAAGGACCTCGCACCGAGGTACCCACCCGGCCCTGATCGCACGCCCGTCCAAAAAGTTGGGGGACGTGGGTACCACCGAGGGAGGTCCTTCGGCTGCGCCTAGGATGACAAAGAAGAGAGACACGGCCCATCCATTGGCACCCGTAGTGGGCATTCAATCGACAGTTGAAGACGCCGGATTTGCGGTGAATACTGCGCCTTCCGTCTCATCCCGCCATGCACAAGACTTCGTCCGACGCGAGCCAATCGACCGAGGGGTTATTTCGTGAATTCGTGTTGCCGACGTACGCCCGCTTTCCGCTGTGCTTGGCGCGCGGGCAAGGCAGTCGGGTGTGGGACGAGGCGGGAAAGGAATACCTCGATTTCGGTGCGGGCATCGCTGTGTCTTCGCTCGGTCACGCGCATCCGCGCATCGTGGATGCCCTGCTGCGGCAAGCCAGCACGCTGACGCATACTTCCAATTTGTATTACACCCGGCCGCAGGGGCTGCTGGCCGAACGAATCGTCCGGCTGGTCGGCCATCCCGGCAAAGTTTTTTTCTGCAACAGCGGGGCGGAAGCGAACGAGGGTCTTTTCAAACTGGCCCGAAAATTTGGGCATGACGGACGGCCCGGTGGGCGTTTCGAGGTACTGACCTTCCAGGATTCGTTCCACGGGAGGACGCTGGCGGGGATTGCCGCGACGGGACAGGAGAAGGTCAAAAAGGGGTTCGACCCGGTGACGCCCGGCTTCCTGAAAGCGCGTTTCAATGATCTGGCGAGCGTCGAAGCAGCCCTCACCCCGCAGACCGCCGCGATCCTCCTCGAACCGATCCAGGGTGAAATCGGCGTCGTGTCGGCGGAGGCCGAATTCCTGCGAGGGTTGCGCCGTTTGTGCGACGAGCGGGACATGCTCCTGATGTTCGATGAAATTCAGTGCGGCTTCGGTCGCACAGGCGATTGGTGTGCATGGAGGTCGCTCGGCTCCCCCGAGATCGTGCCGGACGCCATCGGCTGGGCGAAAGGCATGGCGGCCGGGTTTCCGATGGGGGCGTTCTGGGTGCGCGAACGCGACGTGACGCTCGCCGACGGCAGCCGCTCGACCCTGCCCGAACGGTTGGGTCCGGGCTCGCACGGAACGACTTTTGGCGGGACGCCTCTCGGATGCGCGGTCAGTCTTGAAACGCTGACGATCATCGAGGAGGAAGGGCTGCTGGAAAACAGCCTGGAACGCGGCAAGCAACTGCACTCCCGCCTGCTGGAGGCAGGGAAGAGCGCGATCAAAACCGTGCGCGGATTCGGTCTCATGCTCGCGGTCGAACTCGATCCCGCCACGGTCGCCGCGATGCCGGGTTTTGCAGGGCATCCCGACCGCGCTCCCAGCCTCCGGTTGGTGGATTGCTGTCAGGATGCCGGGCTTCTGCTGGTGCCCTCTGGTACGGACCGTGTGCGCTGGCTGCCGCCCCTGAACGTCACCGCCGACGACATCGACGGGGCCGCGGAGATTTTTACCCGTGTTCTGCATCGGATGGAAACCGAGTAGCGACCCGCCCGCGCGCCGTGAAAAACCTCCTTTCCATCGAGTCGCTGACCCGCGACGAAATCCTGCGCATCCTCGCCCTCGGCGGTGAGATGAAAGCGACGCGCGGACGCCACGCCGCCCATCCGCTCCGCCACCGTTGCTGGGGGATGATCTTCAATAAGTCGTCCACGCGCACCCGGGTGAGCTTCGAGGTCGGCATCCGCGAACTCGGCGGCGACGCGCTCTTTTTCAACGCGAACGATCTCCAACTTGGCAGCCGGGGCGAACCCATCGAGGACACCGCCCGGGTCCTGGGCCGGATGCTGCATGGAGCGGTCATCCGCACGTACGCGCAGGCCGACGTGGAGGCGTTTGCCGAGGCGAGCGGATTGCCCACGGTCAACGCGCTGACCGACGCCGAGCATCCGTGCCAGATTTTGACCGACCTGTTCACGATCCAAGAACGCCTTGGCGACTGGCGCGGCAAGACGGTCTGCTACCTCGGGGACGGCGCGTGCAACGTCCCGGCCTCGTGGCTGTGGGCGGCGGCACGGCTGGAGGATTTCCGCCTCGTGATCGGCGCACCCAAAAAATACCAGCCGTCGCCGGAATTTCTCGCCCGTCTCGGGCCGGGGGCAAACGTCCAGTGCGAGGAAGACCCGGCCGCTGCCGTGGCGGGCGCGGACGTGCTGTACACCGACGTCTGGGTCAGCATGGGCATGGAAGGAGAAGCCGCCGAACGCCTTAACGATCTCCGCGCTTACGGCATCGATGCTAATCTGGTCGCGCGAGCGAAGCCCGGCGCACTCGTCATGCACTGCCTGCCGGCCTACCGTGGCCAGGAGATCACCGCCGAGGTGCTCGAAGCCAATGCGGACACGATTTTCACCCAGGCGGAGAACCGTCTGCACGTCCAAAAGGCCATTCTGAGCCTGCTGGCGGGGTGAGGAGTGGCGGGGAAGGAAAAGGGTTGCGGTGCGTCGGGGAGCCACTAGATTGGCCGCTCTCCCGTCGTCTGAGACCCCCGCAACCCCCTGCTCGCTCCCTGTTATGTTTCTTGGTGAATTCCTGTTGAACTCCGGTATTTGGATTTCGCTTCTGTTCGCTGCCATCGGTCTGGGCTGTTCGTTTTACCTGATCAAATTGATCTTGGCCGCACCCGCTGGCGATGGTCGGATGAAGCAGGTCGCGGCGGCCATCGAAGAAGGGGCCAAGGCTTACCTGAATCGGCAGGTCGTCAGCATCGGCGTCATCGCGGTCGTCATCTTCATCCTCACGGCGGTGTTCAAAGGCTGGCCGACGGCCATCGGATTCTTGATCGGGGCGGTTTGCTCGCTCGCCGCCGGGTTCATCGGGATGCGCATCGCGGTCCTGGCAAACGTCCGCACCGCGCAGGCCGCCAGCACCAGCCGCCATGCCGCGATGTGCATGGCGTTCAACGGCGGGGCGGTCACGGGGCTGCTCGTGGTCGGATTGGCGCTGCTCTCGGTGGGACTTTTCTATCTGGTGATGCTCCACGTTTCCAAGGATCAGTCGGCCGCGATTGCCAGCCTTATCGGGTTGGCGTTGGGTTCAAGCCTGATCAGCGTTTTTGCCCGGCTCGGCGGGGGGATTTATACGAAGGCGGCCGACGTGGGCGCGGACCTCGTGGGCAAGATCGAGAGTCATCTGGACGAGGACGATCCGCGGAACCCGGCGACGATCGCCGACAACGTGGGTGACAACGTGGGCGACTGCGCCGGCATGGCGGCCGACGTGTTCGAGACCTACGCGGTGAGCCTGATCGGGGCCGTGTTGATCGGTTCGCTGACCCTGGTCAATGAACCGGCGGCCATCGTTTACCCGTTCCTGTTGGGTGGTGTGTCGGTGCTCGGAGCGGTGCTGGGGATTTACCTGGCCAACATCCGCAAAATCTCGCCCGGTCGGGTGTTGCTGGAAGCGGTCGCGGTCAACGCCATCTTGTCGGCGATCCTCTACTTGCCGATCACGTACTGGTTGTTCCCGAAGCCCATCGTGACGGCGTCGTTCACTTACACTTGGGGAGGCATCTATCTCGCCTCGCTGGTCGGGGTCATTTTGACCGGTGCCATTGTTCTCATCACCAATTACTACACCTCGACGAGTTTCTCTCCGGTCCGCAAGATTGCGCTGGCAAGTGAGACCGGACATGCCACGAACATCATCGCTGGCCTTGCCACCGGTCAGCGGGCCACGGCGTTGCCGGTGGTCTGCATTGGGCTGGCCATTTTGCTGAGCTATTACGCGGGCGAATTCTACGGCATCGCGGTCGCGGTGATGAGCATGTTGTCGCTGGCTGGCATCATCATCTCGCTCGATGCCTTCGGCCCGATCACCGACAACGCGGGCGGCGTGGCGGTGATGAGTGACCTGCCTCACAGCGTGCGGGTTGTGACCGACGAGCTCGACGCCGTCGGCAACACCATGAAGGCGGTTACCAAGGGCTACGCCATCGCCTCGGCTGGCCTCGCGGCGCTGGTCCTCTTCCGCTCGTACGTGGAGGAGCTGCAACTCCACCTCGGGAAAAATCTCAGCGGGCAAGCCCTCGTCAACGCCACGCAGTTTGTTCTCAGCGACCCGCGGGTGGTGGTCGGACTATTCATCGGCGGCGCGTTGCCGTTCCTGTTTTCCGCGTTCAGCATGGACGCCGTGGGCAACGCCGCCGGCGCGGTCGTCCGCGAAGTCCGTCGCCAACTCAAAGCCAAACCCGGCATCCTCAAAGGCGAGGACAAGCCGGAGTACGGCACGTGCGTGGACATCGTGACCAAAGCTGCGCTTCAACAAATGATCGTCCCGGCTTTGCTCCCGATCCTGGTGGTGATTCTGGTCGCGTGGATTCACCCCCTCGGCCATCTCGCGCTGGGTGGGATGCTGCTCGGGACCATCGTCACGGGTTTGTTCCTGGCCATTTCCATGACCGGCAGCGGTGGCGCTTGGGATAACGCCAAGAAATACATCGAGGAGGGCAACCACGGCGGCAAGGGCTCGCCCGCCCATGCGGCCAGCGTCACCGGTGACACCGTGGGCGATCCCTACAAGGACACCGCCGGGCCCGCGATCAATCCGATGATCAAGGTCGTCAACATCGTGGCGATCTTGATTATCCCGCTGTTCTTCTGAGAGGGTGGGAGAGCAATCCCGCCGCAGGCATTTTAATAAGGTAGGGATGCCTCTCCGAGGCACTCCCAAATTTGGCTTGGCGGGCCGTGCTTTCGCTTCAGCACCTACCAGAAACAATAGGGACTGCCTCGGAGAACCATCCCTACCTTGGTGACGACCGGCCGCGACGGCCTGCCTAAACACTGCTCACCTGTTTATCGAGCGAAGGCAGACGAAAGGCAGCGGCTTACTTCTTCACGGTCGATTCGCCTGCTAGGATTACGACGTACGCCATCACCTCGGCGCGGGGGAGAGACATCGACGCGTTCGGCTCGCCGGCCGTCATCGTGTCGTAACGGAGAACATCCGGTGATTCGACCACGAAGCGGATTTCACCGCCGTACTTGATGTCGCCAACTTTGCCGACCTCGGTGTTCGCAGGCGCTCCGGCGAGGAATTTGGCGAACGCGTCACGCAGATACATGTCCAACTGCGCGACCGTTTTATATTTGCCCGTGTTGATCGTGAAATAGCGCGTCGTCGAGCCGTCCGCCGTGGACGTTTTTGCGGTGAAGCGGATGCGCTGGCTCTTGAGCTTCGAGTCCAGGGGCTGGGTTGCTTTCACTCCGTAGGTGGCTCCCTTCATCTCGCGGGTGCCCAGATCAAAGTCGAACGTCTCGGGCGCGACGGCGGCGGCAGGCGCGACGGTCGCGGTCTGCGCGCGCAACGTCGGGGATGGGCACAGCAAGGTCATTCCGACCAGGACGGTTCCAGCGAGGAGAGAAGGGTTGCGGATAATCATCATGCCCAGACGCTAGAGTCTGCGCCCGCGCCCGACAAGTCATTCCAAATCCCGGCGCGGCGACAGCTTGTATTCGAGGCCGTCGATGAGCGCCAGCCAACTCGCTTCGATGATGTTGCCGCTCACTCCGACCGTGCTCCAGGCCGCGTGCCCGTCGCTGCTGACGATCAGGACCCGCGTGCGCGCGGCGGTCGCCTGGTGGCTGTCGATGATCCGCACCTTGTAGTCCTGGAGGGCGATCCCGTCGATGGCGGGATAAAATGGCCGGAGGGCCTTGCGGACCGCGGCGTCGAGGGCGTTCACCGGGCCGTCCCCCTCCGCGACGGTGTACTCGTTGACCTCGCCGACGCGCAGCTTCACCGTCGCCTCGCACGTTTCGTAGAGCCGGTTGCCGGTGCGGCGGTAGTTGCAATGGTACTCCTGCAACGTGAAAAGCGGCTGGTGCAGCCCGAGCCGGCGTCGCACCAACAACTCGAAGCTCGCCTCCGCCGCCTCAAACTCATAACCGTCCTTTTCTAACCGCTTGATCTCCGCCAGGACGGCGGTGACTTCCGGACTGCCCTTGTCCAGTTGGAGGTTAAAGGTCCGGGCCTTGGCGAGCACGTTGCTCTGGCCGGATAACTCGGAGACGAGGATGTGTTGGCGGTTGCCGACGGCTGCCGGGTCCATGTGCTCGTAGCTGCGCGCCAGCTTCTGCACGGCGTGGACGTGGACGCCGCCCTTGTGCGCGAACGCCGTCGAGCCCACGAACGGGGCGCGGGGATCGTGCGGGCAGTTGGCGAGTTCGTCCACGAAAAACGAGACCTCCGTCAGGGCCGCGAGGTCCGCGACGACCGGCAGACCCATCT
Organism: uncultured Verrucomicrobiota bacterium; assembly: GCA_964658285.1. GTDB lineage: Bacteria > Verrucomicrobiota > Verrucomicrobiia > Chthoniobacterales > SZAS-18 > CAHJWO01. The sequence continues at coordinate 15,257 of CAZZYS010000039.1, read as the reverse complement.
TGGTTTGCAGACACGGGATCAGGGTCGTGAGGTTGCAATTGCCCGTGCGCTCGCCGTAACCATTGATCGTGCCCTGGACCTGGACCGCGCCGGCGCGCACGGCAGCCAGGGCGTTGGCGACGCCGAGACCGCAGTCGTTGTGCGTGTGGATACCGAGCAGGGCAGGGGAGAGGTGGGAAGCGGCAGCATCGAAGATCGTGGCGACCTCGTCCGGCAGGCAGCCGCCGTTGGTGTCGCAGAGGACGATCAGATCGGCACCGCCGTCGCGGGCGGCGGCCAGGGTAGCAAGCGCGTGGTCGGGATCGTCCTTGTAGCCGTCGAAAAAATGTTCGGCGTCGTAGATCACCTCGCGGCCATGACTCTTGAGATGGCGCACGGTGTCGGCGATCATCGCGCGGTTTTCCGCCGGATCGATGCCGAGCACCTCGGTGACGTGCAAACGCCAGCTTTTGCCGAAGATCGTCACTACCGGGGTCGCCGCCGCCAGCAGCAGCGCGACCTGCGGATCGTTGGCCGCGGCGAGATTGGCGCGTCGCGTACTCCCGAAGGCCGCCAGCCGCGCGTGGCGCAGTTTCAGGCGCTTGGCTTCCTCGAAAAACGCCGCGTCTTTCGGATTCGAGCCGGGCCACCCCCCCTCGATGTAATCCATGCCGAAGGCGTCGAGCTTCTCGGCGATGCGCAGCTTATCCAGGGCGCTGAAGTTGATGCCCTCGCCCTGCGTGCCGTCACGCAAGGTCGTGTCGTAAAGCGATAACTTGGGTGCGGGAGGCATGGCGGATTGGCTACAGCGTGCCGGGGGATACCGCTAGCACTTCGCGGCACCGAGCGCCAGCGCCGGGTTCGGCGCAGGCAGGCCTATTCCTTGCCGTGCGCGACCCGGATCGCCTTTTCGATTTCGGCAAATTTCACGTCCGGCTGGTTACACAGCAGGGCACCCCGTAGCTTGTCTCCCGCGTAATATCGAACGGTGAACGATTTTTTCTCGCGCGAACCTTCGAGTTCCGCGCGCATCGGGGTGCTGCTGCCGAAGTCACCGATGAACTGGAATTGCAGGTCGAAAGCCAGGCTGGCGTAGCGGGGCAGGAAATCATAACGCTGCCGTTTTTTCCCGGTCATGTTCGCGCCGACTAGGAGCCCCTGCTGCCGGGCGTTGTCCCAATGGTCGGTGCGGCGCACCCCGCCGAAGACGCGGTCGGGATAAAGGGCGATGTCGCCGGCGGCGTAGATGCCCTTTTCGTCGGTCTCCAGGAATTCGTTGACCGGCGTACCCTTCGGGCTGCTGAGGGGAGTGTTGCGGACGAGTTCGAGGTTCATCTCGCCGCCGACGGCCACCAGCGCGAGCGCGGCGGGGTAACGGTTGCCGTTTTTGGTCTGGATGTTGCGCAGAATGGTTTTGCCCTCGAAGCCGTTGAGATTTTCCTGCAGGTGGAGGGTCACGCCGTGCTGGCGGAAAACGTTGGTCAGCCAAGTGGCGGTGTCGGCGTCGGCCAACTGGGACCACAGCGCGGCATCGCGCGTCAGCAACGACACCTTGCACTTGGCGGTGCGGAGGGCGGCAGCCGCCTCGACGGCGATAAACCCGCTCCCGATCACGATCACGCTGCCCTCGACGGCCGCCATCTCGCGCAGGGCCATCGCGTCCCCGATGCTGCGCAGGTAGATGATGTTGCCGAGGTTCGTGCCCGCCACTTGCGGGCGGAGCGGCCGGCTGCCAGTGGCGAGGCAGGCTTTTTTGAACTCGACCGTCTGGCCGTTGCTCAGCACGGCGATGCGGCGTTCGAGGTTGAGCTGGGTGACCACGGTGTTCAGCCGCAGGTCGATTTTCTGGCTCTCGTACCAGTCGGCAGGATGGTGGGAGAGCTTTTCGAGGGGGTAATCCTTCGTGCTGAGAAATTGTTTCGAGAGGGCAAGCCGCATGTAGGGCGGCAGATTTTCATTGCCCACGAGCATGACTTTCCCGCGCTTGTCGTGCTGGCGGATTCCCTCGCAGGCACTGACTCCGGCAGTGCCGGCTCCGATCACAAGGTAATCGCGTTCAATCATGTTTTGCGGCGTTCATACTTCTCAAGCGAGGTTGCGCTTTGGCGGTTTCGGACCAGCTTGTAGAACATTCTTAACGTCCATAGCAACCAAGAACATTCGCAGGAAACTCTTTATGAACCCGATCCCCCGCCGTGAGGCGTTGTCTGCCATTGGTCTCGGTGCGGCCGCCCTCGTCACCGCAGGACCGCTCTTCGCCGCGCCGCCCCCCGGCAAAAGTGCCACCGCCAGCGGTGCTGCCGCTCCCCCCAAAGAGAGCGAGATCGGCTTCAAGGATGGCAAATTCGTGCTCCCGCCGCTCCCGTACGACTACGCGGCGCTCGAACCCGCCATCGATGAGCAAACGATGAAGCTCCACCACGACATCCACCACGCGTCTTACGTGAAGAATGGCAACATCGCCCTGGAGGCCCTCGCCGCCATCGCCGCAGGCACAGGCGACGCGACCTTGACGGGCCATTGGAACAACGAGCTTGCGTTCAACGGCAGCGGTCATGCTCTGCACACGATCTTCTGGAACAACATGAAGCCAAAGGGCGGCGGCACGCCTTCCGAAGCTCTGGCCTTGGCCATCAAGGTAGATTTCGGTGGGGAAGCGCAATTCGAGAAGTTATTTGTGGCCACCGCGATGGCGGTACAGGGCAGTGGCTGGGCCATCGTGGGCTTCGACCCCATGACGAAACGCCTCCAGGTCATCCAAGCCGAAAAGCACCAAAACCAGACGTTGCAAAATATCACGCCGATCTTGGTCCTCGACGTTTGGGAGCACGCTTACTACCTCAAGTACCAGAACAAGCGCGCCGATTACGTGAAGGCCTTCACGACGCTCATCAATCTCGACGACGTGTCGGCGCGCTACGCCCGAGCCATTGCGACCGCGTGACCCGCAGCGACCTTCGCCGACCATGACGCCCACTCCAACCGCCCCGGCCGGCGGAATCATCGACCCCGCGCGACTGGAGAGCATCCGGTTTAGCAACGACGAGATCGCGCGGTATTCGCGCCACCTCATCATGCCGGAGGTGACGATGGAGGGGCAGAAGCGGCTGAAGGCCTCGCGCGTCCTTTGCATCGGTGCGGGCGGCCTGGGCTCACCCATTGCCCTCTATCTCGCGGCGGCGGGGGTGGGACGGATCGGGTTGGTGGATTTCGACGTGGTCGATTATTCCAATCTCCAGCGCCAGATCCTTCATGGCACCGAGGATGTCGGCCGCAAGAAGCTGAAATCCGCCAAGGACAAGCTCCGCGCGGTGAACCCGAACGTGCAGGTGGACTTGCACGATACGTTTTTCACCAGCGAGAATGCCCGCCAGCTCGCCGAGCCTTACGACATTGTCATCGACGGCACCGACAATTTCCCGACCCGCTACCTGTCGAACGACATCTGCGTCTTCACGAAGAAGCCGAACGTTTACGGGTCGATCTTTCGCTTCGAGGGACAGTGCACGGTTTTCGCCCCGCATCTCGGCGGTCCCTGCTACCGTTGCATGTTCCCCGAGCCGCCGCCGCCGGGCATGGTGCCGAGCTGCGCAGAAGGCGGCGTGTTGGGCGTGCTGCCGGGCATGATCGGGGTCATGCAAGCCATTGAGGCGGTCAAGTTGATCGTCGGCATCGGCGAGCCGCTGATCGGCCGCCTCGTGCATTTCGAAGCGCTGAAGATGAAGTTCCGCGAGTTCAAACTGCGCCGGGACCCGAAATGTCCGGTTTGCAGTGAACACCCGACGATCACCGAATTGATCGACTACGACCAATTTTGCGGTGTGCCACAAGCCGCCGCCGACCGCAAGGCGGACGAGGAAGTACCGACCATCCCGGTCGTCGAACTCAAACGTAGGCTGGACGTGAAGGACGACCTCCTGCTGGTGGACGTGCGCGAGAAGTACGAGGCCGACATCGCCCAACTGCCGGGGGCGAAACTGATCCCGCTCGGCGAATTGCCCTCGCGCATGAGCGAGCTGGACAGCGCCCAGGAAATTGCGTTGCTCTGCAAAAACGGTCAGAGAAGCGCGCAGGCGTTGCGCACCTTGCAGGAGGCGGGTTTCTCGAAATTATTCAACGTGGCGGGTGGGATCGACGCGTGGGCGCGAGAGATCGACACTACGGTACCGAAATACTGAGTCACCGCCCGGCCATGATTCCCGCCGATTTGCTGGAATTATTGCGGTGTCCCGCGACCCGTCAGAAGCTCTACGTGGCGGACGCCGCAACGCTGGCGCGCCTGAACGCCATCGCGCCGTCCGCCGAGAGGCTCGCCGCGGCGCTCGTCCGGGCCGACGGAACGGCCGCTTATCCGGTCCGTGACGGGATACCGGTTCTGCTGACGGACGAAGCGATTACGCTTTCGTAAGGTGTGCGCTTTCGTCAGGATCGGATACGGTCTCTTCGCTTGCCCGAGCCGAAATGCTCTTTCCCGCATGGACCGAGAACCCACCAACCTAACTGCCATGCCGAATCGTCTCGACTCGCTCGAACAGGAACAGTCGATCACGGAGGATTATTACAAATCCCATTTGAAGCAGTGGCAGTTGCAGCTCATCAAACTGCAACTCAAGCTGGCCGAGAGCCGGAAAAATTCCGTGCTCATCGTCGTCGAGGGGCCGGATGCCGCCGGCAAGGGGGGTGCCGTCAAACGGCTCGTCGAAAAGCTCGATCCGCGCACGTTGCGGGTGTACTCCACCGTCAAGCCAACTGAGGACGAACTCGCCCGGCACTATCTCTGGAGGTTCTGGACGCGGCTGCCCGCGCGGGGCCGCATCGCGGTGTTTGACCGCTCGTGGTACGGCCGCGTCCTGGTGGAACGGGTCGAGGGCTTCGCCACCGAGCACGAGTGGCGGCGGGCCTACCGCGAGATCAACGAGTTCGAGCGGATGCTGATAGATGACGGGACGCTGATCCTGAAGTTTTATTTTCATGTGACGAAGGACGAGCAGCTCAAGCGCTTCAAACGGCGGGAGGGAGACCCCTACAAAAGCTGGAAGATCAACGACGAGGATTGGCGCAACCGTCGCCACTGGGACCTGCACAACGAGGCCGCCGAGGAGATGTTCGAGCGCACCTCCCTGGAGGGCGCGCCGTGGCATCTGATTGCGGGCAACTACAAGTGGCACGCCCGCCTCGAAATGCTCAAGGTGACCCTCAAAGCCCTCGACGACCTGAAGCTTTGAACCGCCGTCGCCAGCCAAAAGCTGCGGCGGAAGGCCGGTTTCGGGTGGAAGGATGGGCCGGACGAATGCTACCGTGGACGACCGTGTTGACCGCCCGTTTTCAACCCCTATCCCGGCTCGCGATTCCAGCGGTTGGATTGACCCTCGCTCTGGCGGGTTGCGATAAGACGGCGTTCAATACGAGTGACCGTTCATACGAACAGGCCGAGCAGAAGCGTTCCTCGCAGGACTATCGCGGTGCGATTGGTTTTTACGAAAAGGCCCTCGACAGCACGACCAAGGCCGCCGATGCCCACTTCCGCATGGGCATGATCTACGACGCCAATCTCGACGATGCGGTCGGGGCCGTGCATCACTTCAAGCGTTACCTCGAAATCCAGCCGAACGGTGCCCATGCGAAGGAAGCCCGGGCTAATCTGGACCGCATCGAACTGAAGCTGGCGACCAGCCTGGCGGGGGGAACCCTGATCACCCACGCGGAAGCCGCCAAGCTGCGGCAGGAGAACAAAGACCTCCGGGATCAGTTGGCGCAGCGCAATAATCCCTCCTTGCCCGGTGCATCGCCGCCCGCCGTGCTAACCGGCAAGGCGGCGGCCCGCGAGGCCGAGCGCCACCCCGCACCGGGGACACGTACCTACCAGGTCCAACCGGGCGATTCGTTGGCCAGCATCTCGCGGAAGTTCTACAAGACCAAGACTCGCGCGAAGGACATCCAGGATGCCAACATGAACGCGGTCCCGGACGAGCGAAAATTGAAGCCGGGAGTCACGCTGATTATTCCGTAGCTCGAATCGCAGCGAACGTGTGGCCGCGCGAGCATCACAAACCGGCCGGGTGCCGGATCACGCAGCCATCCGCCGGGCGGCTGCGGCGGGTCCAACGCGGACCGCCATGCTCGTAACCGTTCCAGCCCGTGTCGAAGCGTAGTCCGGCCACGACGAGGAAAACGTGCCCGTCGCGGGCGTACACGCTGATCCAACGGCCGGGTCCGCTTTCGCCGTAGTGCCGAAACCCGTCCGAGGGCATCGACTCGCGCAACCGACCGGCGGCGTGCAGGACGTATGACGTAGCACCGGAGCAATCAAAGCCGCTCACCCCTTCGCGGTGGCCACCCCCGTAGACATACGGCGAGCCCTGGATCTCGTTGCCGGCCGCGATGGCGGCCTGCACGGCGACCGGTGCGCTCGGCGGGGCGACGGCGGTCCCATCCGCAGCAACCGTCGCCGTCCGGCCCGGGATGTATTCGTAAACATACGGTGGCGTGCTGGCACAACCGCCCAGGGAGATCATCGCGCACAACACCAGCGCCAGTCTCCAGTGCGAACATCCCGGGAGACCGGTGAGAAGGGCTGCGGTGCGGCGCGCGGCTTGCCTGAGGGTCAGCCGTCGGGCAGTCATCGGGTCAGACCGGGTGCGAGTCTTCACCGCATGACCTGTTCGAGCATGGCCGCCAGCCGGTATCCCCCTTTTTCCAACTCGACGCGTACCACGCCGACCGACCAGTCAGCGTAGGAAGGTTTCAAGTCGGCGCGTTCCACGGCGACCCCCGCGACAACGGGCTTCCCACGGTTCATCTCGGGTTTGAGTTGGGTGAACTGGAGCCGGTCATGCGCTTGTCGCGCAATGGGCAGGATTTCGTTCGCCCAGGCTTCGGCCCAGTCCTTCACCGGGAGGTTGGGCGCGGGCTTCCAATTCGCCGGTTCTTGTTGCGCGAGCCAGTGAATGAACTCCGTCGGCGTGACATCGGGTGGATGGCTCGGATTCGCTTTCTTGATCTCCGCATCGACCTCTTCGATGAGAGCCTTGACGGTGGCAGTGTCCCAGTAGCTGTGCAGTCTCGGCCGACGGCGAATCGCGCCAGGATCGGTCGATGGTCCGGTGGCGAGAGTCAGGAAAAAACTGTTGCCGCCCTCGTCGCCCACGGCTTTCGGATCGGTGTCCGGGTTGGCGACGTGGCCGTTATCGAAATATTCGGCGCCGACGTGCAGGGGCTGATGAATGTCGCCGACATAGTGAGCCAGGAGAATCAGGGCGACGGGCTTGGTGATAGCGCGTGCGTTCTGCTCGCTTTCCTGCCCGGAAAGAACGCGGCAGCAATAGTTGATCATGTGCACGATGTCCCATTGCGAACGGCCGGCCTTGCCGTCGGCGTATTTCTCGGTGCCGGCGAGCGGCACGTCGGTATAATGGAACCAGTGATGCGACGGGTGCGCGTCATCGTTGGCGTCGGTTGGCTTGTTCGCCTCCCAGAACGCCCGCAGTTGCGCCTCGATCTTCGGATGCTCGGGCATCTTGAAACCGTGGGGATCGTCCGCGTCCCCGTTGCGATCCCAGCTTTTAATGCGGTCCGGGATCGTGGCGGCAAATCCCAGGGACAGGCCTTCGAGAAGATCATTGATTTTCGCGGCGGTGGGCGTTCCCGCCAATCGCTCGGCGGCGATCCCGCCGACTGCGGTGTGCCCCTCCTCGCCATAGCCGTAACCGGAGGCGGCAGTGAAGACGAGCAGACCGACGGCGAGGAAGATAGGAGGGGTCTTCAAGATAACTGGCAGCGTAACGCGCGGCGGCGAGGAAGCAACCCGCCTGACACCGACCAAAGGCCGATTTCCGCACGGCGTTGGTGGCGAGTGACCCTACCGGGAATCGAACCCGGGTTCACGGAATGAAAGTCCGTTGTCCTAACCGCTGGACGATAGGGTCGGAGGGCGGCGCGCCGAGAGCGTGCCGGGAGCCGGAATATGGGAAGGAACGGGCGCTCTAGCAAGGGGAAATTTTTCCCTGCGCAAGCAGCAGGGCCGCGGTTCGTCGGGCGGCTCCACGGTGCGCTTCGAGCTGCCGACGGGCGCGACCTGCCATCGCTCGCGCCGACTCAGAGTCCGCCAACAGGCGCGCGCAAGCAGCCTCCAACTCCCCGCCGTCACGCACTTGCACGGCCCCGTCGATGGCCAGCAAGCCTTTGACGAAGTCCTCGAAATTTTCCATGTGCGGGCCAAACAACACCGGTTTACAGGCGGCGACCGCCTCGGCTGGATTCTGCCCACCGAGGGCAGTCAGGCTTTTCCCGATGAAAACCAGGGTTGCCACCGAGTACCACTCCCGCAACTCGCCCGTCGTGTCGATCAGGAGCACGTCACCGCCCCGCTCGCCGCGAGAGAGCGCCGTCCGATTGAGTACCTGCAAACCGGCTCCTTCGAGGTCGGCGCGAACTTCGCGGGCGCGCTCGACGTGACGCGGCGCGACGACCAGGAAAAGGTCCGCGAATGTTCGCCGCAGCGTTTGGTAAACCGTGCCTAAAATCTTTTCCTCACCCGGGTGGGTGCTCCCGGCCAGCAGGATCGGCGCGTCCGGTGAAACGCCCGCCTCCGACAACAGAGCGCGCAGACCGACCGGGACGCCGGGATCTGGACCTGCCGCTGTGCTGCCCGGGACAATGGCATCGTCGAATTTCACGCTGCCTGTCCAGTGCAGGTTCTCAGCCGGCACACCGAGTTTCTTCCAGCGTTCCACGTCCGCTTCCTCTGCCACCGCGACGAGGTCGAGAGACTGGAACAGCGCCCCTGCAACGCGGCGAAATCTCCGAAACCGCCGTTCGGAGCGCGGCGACAAACGGGCATTGACCAACGCCGTCGGCACCCCTCGTTTCCGCGCTTCCCAGAGTTGGTTGGGCCACAGACCGCCGTCCACGATCACGATCTGGCTGGGGCGCACGGCACGGAAGGTCCGGCGGACCGCACCGAGTGAATCAATCGGCGTGTAGATCACCTCGACATCGGCGGGCGCACGCTCCCGCGCCAATTGGAATCCGGTGGTCGTCGTGGTGGACAGAACGAGTGGCAGATCCGGCGCAAGCTCCCGCCACGCGACAATTAATTTCAAAGCCACGAGCATCTCACCCACGCTGACCGCCTGCAGCCACGGCCGCGGCTGACCGGCGGCCAGCCGTGCCCGGAGGTCCGCCGGGAAAAAACCGAGCCGCTGCCAAAAATGGCGGCGGAAATTCCCCCGCCGCACCATCCGACGCATGTACCCCGGCAGCAGGACCAGGAACGCCAGCGGGAAACAGAAATTGTAGAGCCAACGAATCAAAATCCGGGAGGTCAACTGGCCTGGATTACCCCGTCCGCTGCCACGGGATCGGCACGACGCAGAAAAATCACTTCGGTCGTGCCGTAGCGTTTCTGGCGGACCGGAGCCCAGCCGTTGGTTTCCAGCTCGACCGGATGGCGGGGCGATTTTTCGAGGATGAACAGCCCGTCGGACGCCAAGGCCCGGGCCAGCGCCGGACTCGCCAGTAACTGCGAGGCAAAATCATCCCGCTGGTCGTTCGTTGTGTACGGCGGATCGGCGAAGATCAAATCGCACGGGGCAGAGACCGCATCGTCCGCGAACTTCCGTTGCAGATAGGTCATGGAATCGAGACAGATGACTTCCGCGTGTTCGACAAGACGGGTGGACACCAGATTTTTGCGGATACAGTCCGCCGCCCGCCGGTCTCGCTCGACGAAAGTCGCCGTTGCCGCGCCCCGGCTCAAGGCTTCGATGCCCAATCCTCCCGTCCCCGCGAAGAGATCGAGCACCCGCGCTCCAGGGACACGTTCGGCGAGACTGGAAAAGACCGCGGCGCGCACCTGATCCATCGTCGGGCGGACTCCCTCCCAACGCGGGCAGGAAAGGGGGATGCCGCCGGCCGAGCCAGCGATCACCCGCATTGTGGCATGGGGTTCAAATCGGTTGCCACGCCGCGTGTTTCAGGGGAGTTGCGTCGATCCCGGGGCGGGTTGCGGCTTGGCCTCATGTTCGCGGTTTTTGTTCTTGGGATTCTTGGTTTTTGGAGCGAGCAAGTTGTCGAGCAGTCCTTTCATCGGGCCGGCCATCAGACGGTCGTAAAGGTTGGACTTCGGATCGCTCGCCGGGCCGGTCACGTTGAAATCGAGGTAGCGACTGCCGGGTGCCTCCGCGCCGCAGGGGGTGAAGTTCGATTCGATGAACTGCGGCAGTTGATGGCTCACGGCCTGGTCGATGGTCAACCGGCCGTGGAGGTCGAGTTGGTCTTCGTCGGTCAGATAGCGGCCTTTGGCGACGATCTGGACATCGTTGGCCGCCAGCACGATGGACTCGACGCGCAGCACCGTCCCCTCCACTTTGTAGTCCATCTCGGCCTGCCTGAATTCCAGGTGGCTGAGGTCGCTGATCCGCAGCATCTGCCCGAGGAGTTTCATGGGGGCCGATTCGCGTAGCTTCGCGCCGACGAACCAGAGGCGACCACCGCCCGTGCGGCTCGACGGATCATCGGCGAACCCGTGGCAATCCAGGTTGCCGTAGAACTTCCCCTCGGCCAGCGGCGGCTGATCGCCGGAACCGCGCGTGAGTTGTCCGAGCGCGACGTTTTCCAGTTTGCAACTGGCGTCGAAGGTCGGGCCGTCCGCCTGCGGCTGGAGGCGGAACTCCGTCCGCAGCTTCCCCCCGCCGATGTTGCCGTGTCCATCCCTCACGGCCAGGGACGGTCCTGCTTCATCACCGAAATCGACGGCTGTCCAGTAGTCGGTCAACGCCACCCCGGAGGACGGTATCCCCGCCTTGGCGAACCAGATCGCCCCGTGCACATGATGGGCGTCGGTGATCGCGCCATCCGAATTGATCCCCTCGACCTGGGCGAGGGAATGGTGGTCGTGGTCGAGGAATGTCATCTCGCCATGACGGACGTGAAGCTTGCTGATCAACAAGGGGAAGCCTTTCGAGCGTTCCGCTTCACCGACTTCGGCGGCTTCTTTTTCGACTGAGGGCAGCGAGCCCGGGATCGGGATGGCCGGGGGGTTGGGCAGCGGAGCGCCCGTTTCGGGCGTCGGAGCCGCTGGCGTTTCGGCGTTCTCCCGGGCAAGTTCGGTCGCTTCCGCCAGGCGCACGCGATCCTGGCCGGGAGGAAAGCTCCAGCCGCCATCGTCGTCCTGCCGCCACACGAGGCGCGGCTTGTCGAGCAGGACGCGTTCGATCACGACCTGCTGCCGGGTCAGCAGAGGCCACCAGGCAAATTGCACGCGGAAACTCGCGGCGTTGAAAAAGTCTGGCGGGTGGTCCGGCGGTGCGGTCCCCGTATCGTCGGCTTGGTCCGCCCGGAGAACGACGCCGTCCAGGCGCAGGCCGTCCCAGGGGGTCACGGTGGTTTTCTGGAGGCTGACGGGCATCTTCAAGCTGCCTTCCAGCGCCTCACGAATCCGCAGTTGCACGGTGTGCGATTGCACATAAAGATTGGCGGCGAGCAGCAGCAGGCTACCCAAGACAAAAAACGCCACCGCCGCGCGCAGCGCATACCAGCCAAGCTTTCTCACGTTGAAACAGACTAACCGTTCGCGCCCGGAAGGGAAGCCGGAATCCACCCCGAAGGCCGCGGAACGCATCCTCGTGATCTTCAACCCCGCCGCGCGCAGTGAGCGGGCGGAGCGATTCCGCCACCGCATCCAGGCGCTCGACCCGGCGGCGGTCGTCCGGACCACCGGTGGACCGGGCGACGCGGCGGTCATGGCGGCGGAAGCGGTGAAGGAAGGTTTCCGTACCGTGGTGGCCGCCGGCGGCGACGGCACGATCAACGAGGTCGTCAACGGGCTTGCCGGTTCGGATGCGACGCTCGGACTGCTGCCGCTCGGGACGATGAACGTCTTCGCCGCCGAACTCGGCATCCCGGGCAACCGGTTGCGTCATTGCTGGGAGATCATCCGGGCGGGGAATGTTCGCTGGATCGACCTGGCGCAAGCGAACTCTCACAGTTTCGTGCAGCTCGCCGGCATCGGGTTCGACGCCCAGGCGGTGGCCGGCGTGGACCGGGAGGCGAAGAAAAATTTCGGGCCGTTGAGCTACATCATCTCCGCCGCGCGGGTCGCTGCGCGGACCCCGCCGCAACTGCGCATCGTCGGCGACGACGGCGTCGAGCGGGACGGTTCGTTCGTGCTGGTAGGCAATGGCCGGTACTACGGCGGCAAGCTGGCCGTCTTCAAGCAGGCGGTGATCGACGACGGCAAACTCGACGTGATCGTGTTCAAGAACCTCGGTTACCTGGACATTTTCCGTTACATCCAAAATATCTTCATGGGAACACACCTGGCGTTGCGGGACGTGGAGTATTTCCAGACGACCTCGTTGCAGGTCGATCCGCTCTCCGCCGAGGACGTACCCTTCGAGGCGGACGGCGAACTGGCGGGCTACGCGCCGGTGCGCTTCCAGGTGGCGCACCGGAGTTTCAAGGTCCTTGCGCCTCCGCTGGCGCGGGTGACCCGCATCTGAGCATCCGCCAACCTTGCACCGCGCGGCAGTTCCTGTTAAGTGAATACCCCCGGCTGGCCGGGCGTCTTTTTCGTGTCCGCTTCGCTTCGGTGATTCCCTGATGAGTAGTTCCGCTGGCAACAAACCGGTCTTTTTCGACCTCGGAGGCAAGCGCTGGCCGCGCACCCGGCGTACCCTCGCCCTGTGCGGCCTCGCGTTGTTCCTGGGAACCATTGTCTTCGTCCAATCGCTCCTGACCCCCCCCTTGCTGGTCCTGCCGGTCAAGCTCAAGAAACTCAAGGAGCAGCTCAAAGCCCTCCAGAAAGCCGGCACCGCCCTGCCGAACCTGACGGCGGCCAACGCCGCTGCCGTCCGGGCTTTCTACAAAGGCGTTTCCAACAGGGAACACGCCCCGGCCTACAAGGACCCGGTCCCGGGCCGCACCCCGCGTCCGCCACGCCCGGCCAGCCAGATCCGTCTGGGTTTCACCGTGGGGTGGGACCCGAGCAGCTTCGATTCGCTCAATGCCCACGCCGACAAGCTCACGCACCTTTGTCCCGAGTGGTTCAGTCTGACGACCTCCGATGGCGAATTCGCGGGCGAGAACGATGTGCCGCTGCTGCGTTTCCTGTCGAACAAGCCGTTGGTCCTCCTGCCGCTGATGACCAACTTCGCCGGCGAAGGCCGCGTCCCCGAAGCCGTGGAAAACCTCGCGCACGGTCCGGCGGATGCCCAGAACCGTTTCGTCGATAACCTCAAACGGCGTCTGGGTGAAATCCACGCCGGCGGTGTGCTCCTGGACTGGGAGGGGATCGACGCGGCCTATCAGGACGACCTCACGAAATTTCTGACCAAGATCGCCGACTCCCTCCACGAAGTCGGCCTGCAACTCTGGCTCCAGGTCCCGGTCGGTGAGGAACGGCAGGCCTACGACATCGAACAACTCGCCGACGTGGTGGATTTTTTCGTGGCCTCGCTGCACGACCAGGTTTCCGAGGAGGACACCCCGGGTCCGGTGGCCGCGCAAGATTGGTTCGAGGGATGGATTTCCGCCATCGCCAGCTACGGAGACCCGGAACAGTGGGTCATCTCGCTCGGCAACTACGGCTACGATTGGCCCCAGGACCTCGCCGCGAACAGCCGCACGGGCTGGCGTCGGGCGGACACCATCAGTTTCGCGGACGCGATGAGTCGGGCGGCCTACGCGGGAGAGGGAAACACGCAGAGCGGATCGCCGGAATACAATCCGTCGTTCGATTACACCCTCGCGGGAATCAACCACGAGGTGTGGTTTCTCGACGCGGTGTCGTTTCTCAACCAGGCCCGCGCCGCCCACGCCAAAAATTTCAACAACTTCGCCATCAACCGCCTGGGCACCGAGGACCCGCAACTCTGGACAGCTCTGGACATGGTCGGCACCCCGCAGCTCACGACTGCCGATCTCGCCCCGCTGCTCGACCTGAAAACGGGAAGCTCGATCACGAACATCGGCGAGGGGGAGATCATCACCGCGGACATTTCCCCCGAAGAGGGGAACCGACAGATCGACCTCGACGCGACCAACGGCCTGCTCAGCACAACGTACGACAAGTTCCCGGAATACCCCACGTTGTATCACCAGGGAGCCGGTGGCGAACATCAGGTCGTCCTGACTTTCGACGACGGGCCCGACCCGAAATGGACCCCGAAAATCCTCGATATCCTCAAGGAAAAACACGCCCCCGCGGCCTTCTTCATTCTAGGGCAACAGGCGGAAAATTATCCGGGCATCGTCCGCCGGATCGTGGATGAAGGGCACGAGATCGGCAGCCACACGTACACCCACGTCAACCTCTCGCTCTGCGACGACGAGCGTGTCCGCATCGAACTCAACGCGACGCAGCGTCTCCTCCAGACCATCACCGGTCGCTCGACCACCCTGTTTCGGCCGCCGTACGAAGCCGATTCCCGGCCGAACGAAATCTCCGAGATCACCCCGCTGCTCATCGCGCAGGACCTCGACTACCTGACGGTCATGGAGAGCATCGACCCGGAGGATTACACCCTGCCGGGCGCGGACGTGATCTTCCAACGCGTCAAACAACAGCGCCGCAACGGCAGCATCATCTTGCTGCACGACGCGGGCGGAGACCGCTCGCAGACGGTGGCCGCTTTGCCGAAAATCATCGATTATCTGCGGTCCCGGGGCGACCAGATCGTTTCGGTCAGCCAACTGCTGGGCACGACGCGCGACGCCCTCAATCCGGTGCTGAAGGCAGGGGACCATTCGCTGGCCCGCATCGCCAGTAACGTCGGCTTCCGGCTTCTGCATGTGGCTTTCGGGTTCCTCTGGGCCTTCATGATCGTCGCCACGATCCTGATCGTTCTGCGCACGATCGTCGTGATCATCCTCGCGCTCTTCCAGCGTCGCAAAACGCCCGCGCCGACCTCGCACACAGGCGTCTCTGACACAAGCCCCGCGCCCTTGAGCGTGATCATCGCGGCTTACAACGAGGAAAAGGTCATCGCGGCGACCTTGCGCTCCGTGCTCGACACGGATTACGAAGGCGAGGTCGAAGTGCTCGTCATCAACGACGGTTCCAAGGACCGGACCGGCGCGGCCGTTGGTGAGATTGCCGCCGTCCATCCCTCCGTCCGCCTCATCGAGCAGGCGAACGCCGGCAAGAGCGAGGCCTTGCGGCGAGGGGTCGATCTCGCCCGGAACAACCTGCTGGTGTTTCTCGACGCCGACACGCTTTTCCAACGGGACACGCTGCGAAATCTGATCGGGCCATTCGCCGACCCGAAGGTGGGCGCGGT
>CAZZYS010000038.1:0-21581 GCA_964658285.1 uncultured Verrucomicrobiota bacterium | reverse complement strand
ATCACGTCCGAGAAGTTGGTCTCGGTGTTGGAATTGACTTTCACACCGAAGTCGAAAGTGCTGGTGACATAGCTGTTGCCCAGGATGTCATACAGGACGGTGCCCGTCGCGGCCTGGCTGTACAAACGGCTGGCCGGCTTGAAGAAACCCTTGAGCGAGGCCACCTGCACGGTGGAGGAGCCCTTCATGTTGTTTTCGATGGCGTACTGGTCGATGGCGCCGTCGATGATGCGGGCGTCATTGAGGATGGCCGTGGCCTGCGAGCGTTTGCGTGAGCGCAGAAAGCCGGGCACCGCGATGGCGGCGAGCAGGGCGATGATGGCCACGACGATCATGATTTCAACGAGGGTAAAACCCCCACGGCTCTTGCGGATGGTGTGCAACATAGTGTGTGTGTCAGTTCTAATGAGTTATGGTTGTAGTGCGGTGAACGGCGGCTTCCGGGTCGAACAGATGGCCGCGGTTCGGCAGACTGTTTAGCAGGCCCGATGCCAGCCATGCCAAACGGCGCGCGGATTTCTCTCGCAAACGCAAAACTGCGACCGCCCTTTCAGGACAGATTTTCTCTGTAGAAAGGCCGAAACCAACCGATGAAAAGAAAAAATTTCCTTCGGGTTGGCTCCCACGATAGCTTGTAGCGGATTGTTTTACAAAACCATTTTTTCATTGCGGAAGAAGGTTTTCACAAATGCGAATCGCTGTGCATGAGTGAGAAGTAAACCTTTTCCGCGGTGAGATTTGGCGAGGAACCGGAAAAGTGGGCCCGCCAGCCGGGTGCCAGCATGGGGCCTGCTATTTCCCCTGGCACGCATGAGCACCGAGCCTGTCCCCCCGCCTGTCGAGCAGCGTCGCCTGTCGCCGGTTGTCCTCGTCTTCGCGGGGGCGTTGCTCGTGCGGATGTGCGTGCTGTTCCTGGCGTCGGATTCGGCGGAGATTTTGCCCGACCAGGGCGACATGAAATTTTACAGCGACTGGGCGCGGCGCATCGCGGGGGGGATGTGGACGGACCACAAGGCGTTCTACGGGCTGCCCGGTTACGCGTACTATCTGGCGCTCGTCTACAAGGGGATCGGCTACCAGCCGTTCGTGGTGTCGTTCGTCCAGCAGGTGCTCGAAGCCTGCACGGCCACGCTGCTCTTTCGCATCGCCCCGCTGGTTTTCGTGCGCCCGGGGGACGACGCGCGGCGCGGGTGGCTCATCGGGGCGCTGGCAGCGGCGGGCTGGACGTTTTGCGTGCCCGCGCAGGCGTACTCGCTGGTGCTGATGCCCACGACGTACCTGATCTGCGCGTTCTGGTTCGTGGTCTGGTGGACGCTGCGTCCGCGCGAGAGCGGCCGGCCGCGCGCGCTGGCGTTCCTCGCGCTCGGCCTGCTGATGGGCGCCGTGGCCATGATGGTGGCGAACATCCTGTTCCTCGTGCCCTTCGTGCTGGCGGCGATCTGCCTGCGCCGCGAATGGAAACCTTTCCCCGCCCCCGCCCGTGCGTCGGCGGCGGCCCTGCTGGTGGGCGGCGTGGTCGTCGGGGCTTCGCCTTGTGCATTGCACAACTACCTCGCCGCCGGTGAACCCGTCTTCCTGTCGGCGCACAGCGGCATCAATTTTTACATCGGCAACAACGCGCTGGCCAACGGTTATCCCCTCATCCCGCCGCCTTTGCACACCGATCAGGCCGGGATGCTCAACGACTCCATCCTCTGGGCCGAACAGGCCGAGGGCCGCCCGCTCACGCGCGTGGAAGTGTCCGCCCACTGGTCGGCGCGCGCGCACGAGTTCATCGCGGACCATCCCGGCCAATGGCTGCGGCTGGAGGCCACCAAGCTGGGCAATTTCTGGAATGCCTTCCCCTACGACGACCTCGGCATTCTGACGCCGATGCGCGAGGAGGGCATCCTGTTGCCCGGCATCGGGTTCGGGGTGGCGGCGATGTTCGGCCTGCCGGGGATGCTGCTGGCGGTGTGGCGGCGGCCGAAGTCGCGCTGGGTCGCGGCGGCCGTCCTGTTGCACATGGGCTCGCTGCTGACCGTTTTCGTGACCGAACGCTACCGTCTGGCCGCCGTGCCGGGGCTGCTGCTGCTCGGGAGCTTCGGCCTCGTGGAAGCCGCCGGGGAACTCGCCACCCTCGCGGCCCGCTGGGGGACCGCCAACGTGGCACGGCCGTTCGCGGCGGTCACGGTGGCGATCTATGCGCTGGTGTTCGCCGTGGCGGGGTTGGCCACGCACCGGCCCGTGGGCAAGGAGGTCCGCACGGTGGACGAGTACAACAGCGGCGTCGCGGACATCGAGAGGGAACGGTACGACCGCGCGATTGCCAAGTTGCAGCACGTGCTGCTGGACGTTCCCGACAACGCCGAGACGTATTTCGCGCTGGGCAACGCCTGGCTGGGCAAGGACGACTTCGACCACGCCAAGGCGTGTTACCAGCGGACGGTCCAGCTCGACCCGACGCACCACCGCGCGCTTAACAACCTGGGCGTCGTCGCCTACAAGGAACGATCCTGGGCACCCGCCGAGGGGTTTCTTTCTGGCTCGCTGGCCATCGAGCCCAACGACGCGAAGACGAACTATCTCCTCGCCTGCGTGCGCCTGGAGCGCGGCGACCGCGAGGGTGCGCGGGCTCCGGCGGCACAGGCCGTCCGGCTGCGGCCCGACCGGGAGGATTACCGCAAGCTCAACGACGAACTCGCCTCGCCCGCCCCCGTCACCGCCATCCACACCGCCAGCACCACTCCCGCCGCCGCGCTCGACCCCGTCCCATGAAGGCCATCCACGATCTGAAACTTATCCCAGTCTCCTCCCCGGCGGCGGCCACCGTGCCCGGTCCGGCCGGGGCCAGCGTCCAGCGCCTGTTCGCCGGGTTGCGCGGGCCGGAAATCCTGCTCGCGCTGCTGGTGGCCGCCGCCGGGGTTTTTCTGCGCGTACATCCCTGGGCGATGTGGCGGCAGATGGGGTTCGACGAGGCGTACTACGCCCATTACCTGGACCAGCTTTTGCAGGTGGGCCTCGGCGGTTATCCCGACATCGTGGACGCCTACAAGCTCCACCAGCAGACCCTCGTCGGCTCCGTGTTGCCGCCGACGCGGTTCCTGTACATCTTTTGCGCCTACTTGTGGCACGGCGCGTTCGGCGGGGACGCACTCCAATGTTTTTACGCGGTGTCGCGGTTGTTCAGCGTGCTGACGCTGGGGCTGGCGGGGTTGTTCGCCCGGCGGCTGCTGCCCGATGGACGGCTGGCGCTCGGGGCGTTCGCGCTGATGGCGTTTTCGCCGTTGCAGATTCACATGTCGCAACACGCGCTGGCCGACGGGTTTTTCGAGTTCTGGGCGCTGGGGACGCTGTGGGCGCTGTGGGAATGCCTGCGGCAGCCCACACACAAGGGCTGGCTGACGGCGTACGCGGCGGGGCTCGCGCTGCTGGTCACGACCAAGGAAAACGCGTTTTTCGTGTGGATCGCCGTGGCGGCGCTGATCGCCCTCAACCGCTGGCTGCGCTTCGGCGTGGTGGGGCGGCCCCTGCTGATCCTGACGCTGGTCGGGCCGCTGGTCGGCGTGGCCGTGCTCGTCAACCTCTCCGGGGGCGTGCGCGAGTTGTACGACGTGTACCGCATCGGCGTGCCCAAAAACCTGACGCTGCCCTACGCGATCCAGACCGGCGACGGTCCGTGGTATCGCTACCTGCTGGACCTGCTGACGATCAGCCCGGTGATGCTGCTGCTGGCGGTGGGCGCGGCGTGGCAGTTGCGCGCGTCGGCGGACGGCGGGCGCGACGACCGGCCGTTGCTGTTCGCGCTGGGTTTCATCGCGGCGAGCTACGTGTTGATGTGCAACGTCCGGTACGGCATGAACCTGCGTTACGCGACGATGTGGGACCTGCCGTTGCGCGCGCTGGCGATGGCGCAGGTGGGGCTATTGGTGACGCGCCTGCGGGCCGAGTGGCGCGGTCTGGCCCTGACCCTGGCCGTGGCGGGACTGTGCGCGTTCGACCTGTACCAGTATTACCGGCTGGCGGTGCAAAATCCGCTCTACGAACTCGCCCCCGCCGACCTGCTGCACGCCCTAAAGATCCTCAAGTGAGCGTCAGGCTGCCTGCCTGCGACGGCGGTAAGCCACCAGCGCGATTCCCGCCAGACCCAGGAGCCCCAGTGCGTTCGTGCCCGGCTCGGGAACGAGCCCGGGCGAACCGATTTCGCCGTCCGTCGCGGTGAAAGCGCCGTGCACGCCGACCACGCTCGGCTGCGAGATCGTCGTGTTGTTCAGTCCCGCGGCGTTGTCGAAGGTCACGTTTGACGTGGAAGCGCCGAACACCACGTTCGCGATCACGGTGCCGGTGCCGTTGTAGATGTTCACGGCATCACCGCCCGCACCCAGGCCGACGCTAGGTCCGCCGTAGAAACCGATGGTGAAGGATGCCGGCACGTTGGTGCCAAACCAGGTGTTCTCGAAACTCGCGGCCAGGGCCGCGTCGTTGCTGTTGGAGGTATCCTCGATGAAGACAACCGATTGTCCGGCTGCGAGGCTCGTGACCCCCTTCAAGGCGACGGCGGCGCTGAAGCTGTTGTGGTTATCGTCCATTTTCCAGCCGGTGATGTCCACCGCCGCGGTTCCCGTGTTGGTCAGCTCGTACCAGTCCGCCGCATAGGTGCTGGTGCTGCTTCCGGTGGGATCGACTTCGGTAATCAGGACGGCCGCTCGCGTCGAGAAAACGGTGGCCAGGGTGAGCGTGACGGTCAGGATCAGTTTTTTCATGAAGGTGGGTTCTCCGAGAAGGTTTCGAGACGAAAGACCAAAAATTAACGTTTTGAGCCGGACCGACGCTGGCGCAGGCAGAAACCCGCGAATCCCAGGCCGGCAAGCGTCATCGCCCAGGTGGAAGGCTCCGGCACCGTGGTCGGCGCGAAGGACACGCCCTTGAACACCTGTCCGCCGTTGCCCGCCGCCGACTCCAGTTCGACGAACGTCTCGCCCGCACTGGTCGTGCCGGTGAGGTTGTCGGTGATCTCGTAGAGACCATTGGGATTGGCGTCGCCCGCCGTGTAGGAAACGGCGTAAAGATTGATCAGGCCGCCGGCCAAAATCTGACCCGTGATCGCCTCGAAACCCGTCTCGCCGCTCGTGGCGCTCGCGGCCGTCGCCGGGGAAACGAAATTCGGGTCGGTCAGCGTGTATTGCAACGTCCAGGTGCTCCCGCTCAAGGTCCATTTCTGGATGCCGCCGCTGCCGACGCCGCCGGCCTTGGGCACGCCCGTGTCCGCCACGTAGAGCGTGGTCGCGTTAGCGAAAAAGAAACCTTCCGGGCTGTAGTTGACCTTGGCGGCCCCGGTCAGTCCGTTGTTCGCCGCCGTGATCTGGGTGCCCGTCGAAGTCCCCGTGGGCAGACCCGCGATCTGGAAGACACCCGTGGGCGAACCTTTCTTGTCGAGCGAGTAGTAGAGGTTGCCGTTGGCCCCGGTCACGTACCGGGTGTCGTTGGCGTTGTAGATGCCCGTCGCCGTGCCGCCGGAGGTCTTCGTGTTGAGCCCGGTGGGAGCCAGGAAGACGCCCTGGTCCGAGGCGTTCTTGTCGCCCTGGCCCGAGATGTAAACCGACGAACCGGTGGCCGAGTACACCGCCCGGGGGTTGTTCGTGTTGTAGAGGTTGTTGAAGGCCGTGCTGGAGTTCACGTTGCCGTTCCCGTCGATCAAGATGGCGACGCGCGAGAGGTCCGTGTCGGTCGCCTGCGCCAGGGCCACGGTGGACGTGCTGTAGGGGGTGCCGACGGGGAAGTTCGTGCCGTTGGCGGTGTTGGTGCTCGTCTGGATGCCGGCCGCCGCCTGGGTGGCGCTGTAGCCGCCGATGGTCAGGTACTGGCCGTTGCCGGAGAGCTGGATGTTGCCCTCGGACGAGGAGCCGTATTCACCGACGACGCCGAGGTTGGCGTTGCCGCCCACGCCATCGGCCGTCGGCAGCGTGTCGGTCAGGAGCGCCGGACCGCCGAGCGGGGAGTATTCCAGCAAGCTGATCGCGGTGGGCGCTCCGTCGGACAGCGTCCCGGCGGTGCTGCCGTACTCGCTCACGATCAGGGTGCCCGGCGTGAAAAGCTGGGCGTGGGAATGGGCGGTCAGCGTGAGCGTTGCCAGGGCGGCAAGGAAAGCAGCACGGCGAGCGGGGACGAAAACTCTGTTTTTGGGCATCGGAAGGACCGATACCGGACCTATTCACCCGACGCACCTCGTTCCGTGTGACAATTCCGTCACGGAAAACGCTACATCCTTCGGCGGGGGCAATCCGCCTCAGCGGTCCCGCGTCCAGGAAGTGACCGCGACCACGCGCCTGTCGTCGAGACAATCCGCCTGCGTGCGGTATTGCCGCATCCTCATTTCCTCGCGCGAGACCTCCACGCTGAAATACTGCCCGTCGAAACCCCGCAGCCTGCCGCCGGTGACGTGGAACTGGAAAAACGTGTCGCCCTTCGGACGCGTGATTTCCTTGTACGACGCCACCTGGCTGCCGAGCCGGAGCTTGGTTTCGGTGACGACGAGCACGGTCCCCCGGCCGTCGGACCATTCGCCCACGCAGCGCCGTTCGGGCGGCTTCTTGTCGGCGAAAGCCCCGGAGACCAGCGTCAGGAGAAACACCGAGACGGCGCAAAAAGTTTTCATGTCGATCAAGCCGCGTGCGTGGCCGCCGCGTATTGGCCGCGCAGTTCCTCACTGCTTTCCACGGTGTGCTCCAGCAGGTGGTGCACGCTCGGGAGCGCCTGCGCGCGGACGAAAATCTGGTAGGAAAAGAGTCCCCGGAACATCTTTAGCAGCGCCTCGTTGGCCCGCAGCAGCCACCGGCTCAGCCAGCCGGTTTTCACCGCGAGCGGAAACGGCGCGGGCACCCCGCGCGTCTCGATGATCCGGTAGCCCGACTGTTCCAGCAGCGTGCCCAGCGTGCGGAACGTGAACAACCGCCGGTGCGAGCGGTCCAAGATCCCGCGCCGGCCGTAGTTGAACTGCCCAAAGAGCATCATCAGCCGCGTCACGAAAAACCCGACGTTCGCCGTCGTGATGACAACTTCCGGCCGGTGCCGCCGCGCCGCGAAACGCAGCTCCTCCATGAACCGTTCCGGCTCGGTGACGTGTTCCATCACGTCGAGGAGGTAAATCTGGTCGAAGCGCGAAACGTCCACCGGGAATTCCGCCGAGTGCTGCGGTTCGCACTCGATGTCGGTCACCCGGCAGCCGCGCGCGGCGAGGGCGGGGGAAAGCTCCGCTTTGCCGCAACCGACGTTGAGCACCTCGCCCCCGGCCATCGCGGCGTCGAGTGCCAACGTGTGCGAGGACGCATAGCCGAGTTTGAGTTCATACGAACGCTCGCGCACGTCGAACTTGCGGTCGTAAAGGAGGTCCATGCCGTGGACACGCGCGCGCAGCATGGTCTTGCACACGTCCCAGGCGTACTTCATGCCGTTGACCCGGCACTCCTCGTCGCCGTAGTACGTCGGGATGGGCAGTTCCTTGATCCGCAGTCCCGCGAGCACGAACTGGATGATGATCTCCGTGTCGAAGTGGAAATCGTTCGTGTTCGCCTCGAAGGGCACCGCTTGCAACGCACGGACGCTGTAGAGCCGGTAGCCGCTGTGGAATTCGGTCAGGTTCGAGCCGAGCAGGGCGTTCTGGAAGCGGGTCAGGATTTTGTTGCCGAGGAGTTTGTAGAGCGGCATCCCGCCCTTGCGCGCGCCGCCCTCGGTCATCATGCGCGAGCCGAACACCGCGTCGGCCTCGCCGGCCACGAGCGGGGCCAGGAGATCGGGCAGGCACTCCGGCGCGTATTGGCCGTCGCCGTGGACCAGCGCGACGAAATCGAACCCGTGCTCGATGGCGTAGCGGTAGCCGAGTTTCTGGTTGCCGCCGTAGCGTTGATTCTCAGGATTGCGCAAGACGGTGATGTCCATCCCGCTGTCGTCGCGGTGGCTGGAAACGTATTCGACGCCGGTCTGGAAGGTGTTGTCGGGCGAGGAATCGTCGATGACGAGCACCTCGACGCCCGGCCGGCGCATCGCGGCGGGGATGCGGTCGAGCACCCAGCCCAGGGTGGTCCGGGCGTTGTAGGCGACGATGAAGATGAGCACGCGCGGCTGGACCGTCGGGGTGGCGGGCAGGGGGGAGTCGGACATCGTGCGTTCCCTAGAAAGCTAGAAATGGGCCACGAGGCGTCGGCACGCGCATTGGTGATGAACGCGTGACTTTAACACAGAGACACGGAGGACGCGGAGACCGGAGGAGGCCAGAAAGGAAGAGGGTTAAAAGAAGAAAGGGCAGCTCTGCCTTCTGCCTTTTGCCTTCCTCCTCCGGTTTCCGTGTCTCTGTGTCTCTGTATTAAAATCCGCACTCCCCCGCGAAGAAGACCGTGCCGCCGACCCCCCGACCAATTTCGGCCTTGCCACCCGCCGCCAGCCTCGGGCAACATCCCCCGCATGATCCCTCCGCGCCGTTGGTCCCAACCCGCCGCTCTCGTCCTGTCCACCGGCTTCCTGTTCGTCGCCGGTTGCGGACCGGGCGGCAGCTCGAACCCCTCCAACACCACCAAGTTCGAGAACCCCGCGCCGGGCAACTCCGCTTCCCCCGCGTCCCCGCCCTCGGCCGAAACCAACAGCTTCGACGAGACCACCGCGCGCCTGGACCGCGGCGGCGCGCTTTACCTGTACCTGAGCACCGCGCAGTGGCTCGAAGGCCTCTCCGGCCAGATCGACAAGCTGCGTACCTCGATCCCGACCGACAGCATGAGCCCGTCCGACCGCAAGGAGATGGGCCAGGCGTTCGACCTCGGCACGTCGTTCGTCAAGAACAGCGGCCTGGAGCAGATCACCGGTGTCGGCGCGAGTTCGCTCGCCATCGAGCCCGGCGTCTACCGCAACACGGTGTTCGTCCACCATTACAAGGGCAAGGAAAGCGGGTTCCTGAATTCCATCGTCGGCACGTCGCCGCACGGGTTGACGGCGCTCGACCTCCTGCCCGCCGACACCGCGCTGGCCAGCAGCGGGGACTACGACATCGTCGGGTTGCTCCGCGCGGTGATGCAGACCATCGACCAGTCCGGCATTCCCGACCTGCAAAAGACCAAGGCCGAGAGCCTCCAGAAGTTTCAGGAGAGCACGGGGATGACGCTGGACGATTTCCTGTCCTCGCTCGGCCAGGAGGTCGATCTCATATTGACCCTCGACCCGTCCAAGCAGATCACGGTGCCGGACGCCCTCTCGGGCACGATGAAAATTCCCGCCCCACGGTTGGCGCTGCTCATCGAGGTCAAGGACGACAAACTTTTCAACAAGGTCGATGAGCAGCTCGCGCAGATGCCCGGGATCGTCAAAACCGACGAGCCGGGCCTGAAGATGCGCACGAGTTCGTATCCGCTCCTGCCGGATTTCGAGTTGCGGGCCACGGTGGCGCGCTGGGATAAATTCCTGGTGATCGCGTCCGACGACAAGCTGGTGCGCGACATGATCGCCGTGCAAAAGGGCGGGGCGGGCTTCAAGGCGTCGCCGGCGTTCGCCAAGGATTCCGCGGGTCTGCCGAGCCAGGGCAACGGCTTCAACCTGACGACGCACCTCCTCATGGAGACGGTCCGCAACGTCCAGAAACAGATGCTCGCCTCGCAGAAAGGTTCGTCGTCCGCGCAGACCGAGTGGCTCACCAAATACTTCCTCGCCGATACGTCGGGCGACAGCTACACGGTGTCCGGGCACGTGGAGAACGGCTGGTTGACGGTGAACAAAGGCCCGTCCGGCGTGGGCAAGGTGCTCGGGCCGCTGGTGATCGCGCCGGTGGCGATGGCGGCGGGGATGGCGCTGCCGGTGTTCAACACGGTGTCGGGCAAGGGCAAGGCAACCAAATCCTTGGCGAATGCCAAGCAAATCTGCCTCGCGTGCAAGCTCTATGCGAGCGACAACGACGGGAAATTCCCGCCGACGCTCGACGCGCTGGTGCCGACGTATATGTCGGACAAAAAACAGTTCGCATCGCCCTTCGCCCCGGATGAGCCGATGGGCTACACGTACCATCCCGGCCTGCTGGATAGCGCGTCTCCCGAAACGATCCTGCTGGAGGATAAATTCGCGCCCGATGCCGCCCAGCAGAAGGTCGTCGTCCACGTGGACGGCAGCGGCGAGGTCACGAAATCGACGGGCGAGTGACCGGCGCGCGTCCAAACAAGGTAGGGATGGCTCTCCGAGCCAATCCCTATTTGGCTTGGATGAGCTCCGTGTGCACAGAGCGCCTCCCGGAGAAATTAGGGACTGGCTCGGAGAGCCATCCCTACCTTACAGGGGATGACGCGGACGGCGGCTTGATGAGGTCAATCCCCACGCGGAAATTATCGATCACCACCCAGTCGCCGCCCTCGTCCGGCGCGGTGGGCAGGGCGACGACGCCCGGGTTGTCGCCGAGATCGATCTCCGCGCGGGGCTCGCGCATCCACACCGTCAGGTACGAGTCCGGGAACTGCCAGATCACCTCGCGGATCGTCATGTATTGCGGGAACGTCCAGACCACCTCGGCGTCCTTGAGGCGCTTTTCGTAGTCGGGCAGCGTCTTCGCGTAAAAACGCTTCAAGCCCACCGCCGGCCCGGCGAACGCCCCGTCAGACAGGTTGAAATTCCGCGCGATGTACGGTGCCCCGAAACGCGCGGTCGCCTGTTTTTCGGTGAGGTCTTCGAGATGTTTCATCTTGAACTGACGCTTCTCGATGGGCACCTCGTAGTCCGTCTTTTCGCCGGGCACGCTCTTGCGGGTCACGCGGTTTTTCTGGAATTGGTACGTGAACGGAATCGAGCCGAGGCCGATGACCAGCGCCAGCGCGATGCCGACGCGGTTGAACCGGCGCCTGGGCTCGGGCGCGTCCATCGGCAGCAGGGTCGGCTTGCCGCCCGTTGGCGGCACCACCACCGGCGAACTGCGGATGCGGTTGCCCGCCGGGGGCGGCACGAGCGGACTGCGCGCGGGCGCGGCGCGGCGGGGTGCCGGGGTGGGATCGGGCTTCGGACGGCTGCCGGGAATGCCTGCGTCGGGCTCCATCGTGCAGACTTCGACTTTGACACCCCGCTTTGCAACCTTCACCTTGCGGTCCAACTTTTTTCCCGGACATGGATAAATTCAAAGTGCTGGTCGCCGACCCCATCTCGCCGCGCGGCGTCGAGGAACTCCAGAGCGACGCTCATTTCGAGGTCGTTTTCCAGACCGGGCTGAAGGAAGACCAGCTCCTGGAGATCGTCCCGAACTGCGCCGCGCTGATCGTGCGTTCGGAGACGAAGGTGAACGCCCGCGTGTTGGAAGCCGCGAAGGCGCTGCGGGTCGTCGGCCGGGCGGGCGTGGGCGTGGACAACGTGGACGTGGAAGCCGCCACGGCGCGGGGCGTCATCGTGATGAACACGCCCGACGGCAACACGATCTCCACGGCCGAGCACGCGTTTTCGCTGTTGGTGAGCGTGGCGCGGACGATCCCGCAGGCCGATGCCTCGGTGAAAGCGGGCAAGTGGGAGCGCAAGAAATTCCAGGGCGTCGAACTCTACGGCAAGACCCTCGCCATCCTCGGCATGGGCCGCATCGGCAGCGAACTGGCCCGGCGCGCAATTGCCTTTGGGATGCGCGTGGTGGCCTACGATCCGTACCTCGCCGCCAGTCGGGCGCGCGCGCTCCAGGTCGAACTCGCCGACGGCCTCGACGACGCCCTGCCGCGCGCGGATTTTATTTCGATGCACATGCCGCTGACGGCGGAAACCAAGCACATGCTCGACGCCCGGCGGCTGGCGCTGTGCAAGGCCGGGGTGCGGATCGTCAACTGCGCGCGCGGCGGCCTGATCGACGAGGCGGCGCTGCTGGCCGCGCTGGAAAGCGGGCATGTCGCCGGGGCGGCGTTGGACGTGTTCGAGGTCGAGCCACCGCCGGCCGATTTTGCGTTGCGCGCGAGCCCGAAGATGGTGTTCACCCCGCACCTGGGCGCGAGCACGGCGGAGGCGCAGGAAAGCGTCGGCATCGAGATCGCGCAGGCGGTGCGCGCGGCGTTAGTGGACGGCGTGATCCGCAATGCCGTCAACGCGCCCAACCTCGACGCCAAGACGCTCGCCGTCGTCGGGCCGTACCTGGATTTCGGGGCGAGGCTAGGACGGTTCGTGGCGCAGATCGCGCCGTCGCGCCGCAGCGAACAACTCACCATCAACTACGCGGGCCGGGTCAACGAAGCCGACACCGGGCCGGTGACGCGCGCGGTCGTCAAAGGGTTTCTCGAATTGGCGATGGGCGCGGAGATGGTCAACGCGGTGAACGCCCTGGCGCGCGCGCGCGAGCGCGGCCTGAAAGTCGTCGAAACGCGCCAGAACGTGCTCGGGGATTTCACGGATTTGCTGGAGGTCGCGGTGTCCGGCGACGGCCCGGCGGTATCGGTGACGGGGACGTTTTTCGGGGCGAAGCCGCGCATCGTGCAGATCAACGGTCAGCACATCGAAGCACGGCCGGAAGGCGTGCTCCTGTTGTTGGAAAACCGCGACGTGCCGGGCATGGTCGGCAAGATCGGCAGTTTGTTGGGCGGGCGGGGGATCAACATCGCCACGATGAGCCTGAGCCGCGACGCGGCCGGCGGCACGGCGTTGACGGTCATCAACCTCGACAGTGAACCCGACGCCGAGACGCTCGCGCAGGTGCGAGGGGACACGGATATCTTGAGTGCGCGGGTGGTGAGTTTGTAGCCGGATGGGAAACGTGCGCGCAGTGAAAGAATTTCCGGGCGCGTCCGATGGATGATCTTGTGTAAAACTGCGAAACTGAGGCCTAATGGAATGTTGGGCGATTTGTGCGCAACATTTCCATGAAAACAATCGTTGCAACCTTGATGATGCTTATGCTGGTCGTTTCTCGCGTTGTCGCTGACGATCCTGCTCTTCCTCCGGTCAGTATCGAGTCGATCATTTCCTCTCTGCCAAATTTGTACGAAAGACAACGGTGGAAGTCTCTGTCGAAGGAGGAGCGCGATTCACCAGCAGAAGCCAAGCTTGCGGAAAGAATGAAAAGTTTTCGCAAGAATTGCAAACAGCTTCAATCGCTGCTTGTCAAAGGAAAGCCTTTATCTGATTACCCCGGGTTGTTGGCTTTGGGTGCCATTGTTTGGGAGCCGAGTGCGGAATGCTACTTGATTATAGTCAAAGTGGAACCTCCGCCGTTGAATGGTTACGCTGGTTTTGATTGTATGATCGACCGAGCCTTCAACATTACGTTTGTCTCTACTCGCATAAGTTGGGGACTTTAATCGCACCGCCCAACCACGCGCTTCTAGCGAACAGGGGCTAGCGTTTGTATCTGTCTTGCATTCCACGTTTTTCTTCGCCAGCCTCTGTCGCTGAGCTAGAGGCGTCAGGCCGCTCGCCCGTCGCCGTTGCGCAGTTGCCCCTCTCCTCGCTTCACGGTAAGCTCCCAGCATGATCGGAGACCTTCGCCGCCTCATTGCTGCCCGCCCGTTCGTGCCGTTCACTATTTACACCGGTGACGGCGAGCACATGCGTATTGCCACCGTGGACCACATCGCGGTTTCTCCAACCGGGGCGCGCATCATAGTCTTCGCCGATGATGACAGCGTCATCCACGTCTCCCCGCTACTTGTTGCCCGCATCATCGTGGAGTCTCCCTCTGCAACTGCCGCCACGGCCTAACGTCGTCCTTCCTAGCCAGCCTCCATCGCTGAGCTTGGGTTCGTCAGGCGGCCCCCCTCTTGACCATGCCGCACAACTTCCGAGGACAACCACCGCTCCCGCGATCAGCTTCTCGGGAGCACCGTGACGCTTTACGC
The DNA here is from genome assembly GCA_964658285.1 of uncultured Verrucomicrobiota bacterium. GTDB lineage: Bacteria > Verrucomicrobiota > Verrucomicrobiia > Chthoniobacterales > SZAS-18 > CAHJWO01. The sequence continues at coordinate 7,788 of CAZZYS010000038.1, read as the reverse complement.
GAAATGATTGGCGCGGCCTTCAGCAGTTTCCGCTGGTTCCTTTGCGCGACAGCCGTCGTTTTCCTGACCTCCCCTGCGCTGCTCGTAGCAGCCCCGGACCCCGGCCTGCGCGTTCCGGCCAATGACAGCCAGATCAAACCCGTCGCCGGTTACATCGAGGACCAACCCGTTGCAGGGTATCAGCACGCGTCCCCGGAAGCCTTTGAGGCATTCCGCGACCTCAAGTACGGCGTGCGCATCCACTGGGGCCTCTATTCCATCCCCGGCAAACCCGGTGAGTCCTGGCCTTTCCTGCCCATGACTTTCGCGGCCAAACAGGCTTACCAGGACCTGTACAAAACCTGGAACCCGGCGGGCTTCAACGCCGACGACTGGATGACGGCGTTCGCCGACGACGGACTCAAGATGTTCGCGTTCACCGCCAAGCATCACGAAGGCTTTTCCATGTTCGACACGAAGACGCGCGTGCGGCGGCGCGTGAACTGGACCGCGCCCGGCGGACCGGCGTTGGAGGATTGCGACTTAGCCTACGGCATCATGGAAACTCCCTTCAAACGCGACGTGGTCCGGGAGTTGTGCGACGCGGCGCGCAAACGGGGCATCAAGATCGATCTCTATTTCTCCAACCCCGATTGGTACGACGCGGATTTCCGCCCCTACGGCTACGATCCCGTGACCACGCCCGGCGCGACGCTCCAGCCCGAACTCTACGGCCGCGCCGCCGTCGCCACCCACCGGGACGCCGCCGCCTTCGTCGCTCCCGACCCCACGCCCGAAGAAGAAACGCGGATGATGGCCCGCTACCGTCAGCAACTCACCGAACTGCTCACGAACTACGGCAAGATCGACATGCTCTGCCTGGACATGTGGCTGGGCAAGGAAGTGTGGCCGCAGACGCGCGACACGATGTTGAGCCTGCGAAAACTCCAGCCCGACGTGATGTTGCGCGCCCGTGGGATCGGCAACTACGGCGACTACTATACTCCCGAACGCTTCACCCCCGGCGGCAAGGAAAACAGCGGGCTGCCGTGGTTCGAGATTTTTCCGCTGGCGAGTTCGTTTTCCTACGAGGCCAACCCTGACAAGTACAAGGGTGGAGGGTGGATCGTGAAGATGCTGGCGGACATCGTGGCGAAGGGCGGGAATTTTATGGTGGGAATCGGCCCCGACGGCAACGGGAAATTCCATCCCCGGGCGCTCGCCGATCTGCACGACGCCGGTGAGTGGCTCAAGGTCAACGGGGAGGCCATCTACGCTACCCGCCCACGCGACGGGGATCTCTGGAAGGAAGGCGAGGCGATCCGGTTCACCCGCAGCAAGGATCAAAAGACGGTTTACGTCCTGAGCATGGCTTGGCCGGGGGAGGTGATGAACCTGCGTTCGGTGCGCCCCTTGGAAGGCTCGACGATCACGATGCTCGGGTACGACCAACCGATCCAATGGGACCACAACGCGGAGCAGGGGTTGGTGCTCCATTTGCCTGCGATCATGAAAGACGAGGCGAAACGTCCGTGCCGATTCGTGTACTGTTTCAAGATCAAGGTTTCGTGAGCTTGCTGATGTCGCGCTGAACCGTCACCGGGCCGCTGGAGCGTTTTACTTTGGAAGATGTATCGGATTTCCGGGAGCGCCAACGGCGCGGCTTCAGTTCCAGCCTGGGGCAACGCCCCAGGCTGGGACCGACCAAGAGGCGAGCCCTGAAGGGGCGATTCATCCGGGTGGCGAGTTGAGATGAATCGCCCCTTCAGGGCTTGGCGCTCCCGCGCATTCTTTCCTAGGGCGTTGCCCTAGGCTCGTATGAGGCCGCGCCTTTGGCGCTCCGGAGGTCGTCCGGTCACCACTCAAAGTAAAATGCCTCACCGCCATTTTCAGGGGATAGATCCAAATCGGGACTCGGCACTGCCTTCAATCGGTGCCATCACAAATCAATGATGACGAGAATCACCTTTTGGAAAGAGGGGGACGGACGCTATCTCGGATATCTGAACGACTATCCCAATCATTGGACCCAGGGCGATGACCTTGCCGACCTCAAGGAGCATCTCCGCGATCTCTTCCAGACATTTAGCGCCGAGGAAATCCCGGGCATCCGCAAAGAGGAAGAGCTTGAAGTCGCGTGAAACGCAGGGACCTCGTCTCGATGCTTGAGCAAGCGGGATGCACGCTTCCCCGCCACGGCGGGCGGCATGGCATTTACCGCAAATTCCCGCAACGCCTCACGTCGCCACGCAGGTCTCCGCCGCCGCCGCGCGCAGGAGGGCAGCGGTTTCCTTCCAACCCAGGCACGCATCCGTGATCGACACGCCGTACTTCATTTCCTCGCGCCGCGCGGGGATCGGCTGCTTGCCGCCTTCGAGGTAGCTCTCCAGCATCGCGCCGATGATCGGTCCGGGCGTGCCAACGGCGGCGGCGTTGCGGCGTTGTTCGAGGATGCTCTGCCAGACGAGTTCCTGCCGGGCGTGGTGCTTGCCGCTGTTGGCGTGGCTGCAATCGACCAGCAGCACCGGCGGCAGGTTCGCGGCGGACAGTCCGCGCGCCGCCTCCGCGATGCTCGGCGGATCGTAGTTCGTGCGCAACCGCCCGCCGCGCAGCACGAGGTGGCCCATGTTGTTGCCCGTCGTCTTGACGACGCTCGTCACCCCGCCCTGATCGATGCCCAGGAAACTATGCGAATGCCGCGCGGCCCGCATCGCATCAATCGCCGTCTGGCAATCGCCGTCCGTGCCGTTCTTGAAACCCACCGGCATCGACAGGCCACTGGCCATCTCGCGGTGGGTCTGGCTCTCGGTCGTGCGCGCGCCGATGGCCGCCCAACTCACCAGGTCGTCGAGGTATTGTGGCACGATGGAATCCAGGAATTCCGTCGCCGCCGGGATGCCCATGCCCACGATCTCGCGCAACAACCGCCGGGCGAGCGTCAGGCCGGCTTCGATGTCGCAGGAATCGTCGAGGTGCGGGTCGTTGACGAGGCCCTTCCAGCCCAGGGTGGTGCGCGGTTTCTCGAAGTAAACGCGCATCAGGATTTCCACGCCGCCGGAGAGTTCCTCGCGCAGGGCCAGCAGGCGGCGGGCGTAGTCGAGCGCGCCTTCGGGGTCGTGGATCGAGCAGGGGCCGACGATGGCCAGCAGGCGGCCGTCGCGGCGGGTGAGGATGTTTTCTACCGCGGCACGGCCGGCGAGGACGGTGCGCGCGGCGTTTTCATCGGTCGGCAGCTTGCCCTTGAGGACGGCGGGCGCGATGAGGCGTTGGGTGGAGATGACCCGGAGATCCTGAAGCGGGAGCATGGCGGAGAGCGCCGTCGGCGCGGAGAAAGGAGGGCTGGAAGATCGAAGCAGAAAATTGGACACGCGCAGCGGGCGGCTCTAAGGAATGAACGGTTCGCGCGTTGTTTCTTTCGGCGTCTCTTTTATGAAACTTTCCATCCCTCTCGTTCCCGCTCTGCGAGCGGTCGTTACCTTCACTCTATTGTGCGCGGGCGTCAATGTCCGCGCGCAGCAGCCCGGCGCGTCGCCCACGCCCGCGTCGGCCGACGTGCCCGTGCGCGAGGTCGTGCTGTTTTCCAGCGGCGTCGGTTATTTCCAGCACGAGGGCAGCGTGACGGGCGATGCCAGCACGCAACTGCGCTTCAAGACCGGCCAGATCAACGACATCCTCAAGAGCCTCGTGCTCCAGGACCTCAACGGCGGCCACGTCGGCGTCGTCACCTACCCTTCGCAGGACCCGCTGGCCAAGACGCTCGGCTCCTTCCAGGTGGACATCAGCGACAACCCTTCTTTGGGTGATCTGCTCGACAAGCTGCGCGGGGCGCGGGTTTCCTTCCTGAACCCTTACACCACCCAACCGGACGGCGGCACGATCCTGGGCGTGGAAAAGCGGCAGGTGCCCGGCGCGAAGGACGGCGAACAGCCGTTGGAAAAAACCTTCCTCAACCTGGTGACCGACAAGGGCCTCACCTCGTTGGACCTGACGCTCATCTACGCGATCAAACTCGAAGACCGCGCCTTGCAGGAGGAACTCAACCGCGCGCTGGCGGCCGTCGCCGGGGCGCGCGACCAGGATAAAAAGCCCGTGGACATCCGCTTCAACGGCACAGGCGAGCGGCACGTGCGGCTGGGTTACGTCGTGGAAACGCCGATCTGGAAGGCGAGTTACCGGCTCGTGCTCCAGGGCAGCGATCCCAACGACAAAAAACCCAAGGCCACCCTGCAAGGCTGGGCCATCGTGGAAAACCAGACCGACAACGACTGGAACAACGTGCGCCTGAGCCTCGTCAGCGGCCGGCCGATTTCCTTCACGGAGAACCTTTATCAGCCGCTCTACGTGCCGCGCCCGGAGGTGACGCCGGAACTCTACGCGTCGTTGCGTCCGCAGACTTACGAGGGCGGTCAAAATGATGAACGGGTCGTCGTCACCGGTTCCAACATTCCCACCGCCGCCGAAACGGATGCCGATGCCCCGGCGGGCAGGCCGGTCGGTGCGGCGGCCCGTCGTCAGAATAAGGCAAAGGACGGAGTCCCGGACCCGGCCATGCCCGCACCCGCGCGCGTCGATACCGTGGATCAGGCGACAAGAGACAATACTGGCCAGGAAGACGCGCGTTTGAACCCCACCCAGAGCGTCACCTCCATTACCGATGCCGCGAAGGTCGGCGAGCTTTTCCAGTACACGGTGGGCAACGTCAGCCTCTCCCGGCAGCGTTCGGCGATGATCCCCATCATCAACGACCCTGTGGAAGTGGAGAAAGTTTCCATCTTCAACCAGGGCGTGCTCGGCAACCACCCCCTCAACGGCGCACGCCTCAAAAACACCACCGCCGACTCCAAACACCTCCTCAGCGGGCCTGTGACCGTCTTCGACGAAGGCCGTTACGCGGGCGACGCCCAACTCGACAACGTTCCCCCCGGCGAGACGCGGTTGCTGAGCTACGGCATCGACCTCCAGGTGTCGGCCAACGTGAAAGACCTCCAGGACCAGCAAAACGTGACGACCGGCAAGATCGTCAAGGGCGCGCTCATCCTCACGCGCAAGGCCGTCTCGTCGAAAGAATATAGCTTCGAGAACAAAAGCGATCACGACAAGACGCTCGTGATCGAGCACCCGTTGCGCGCGGGCTGGGGCCTCGTCGGAACGCCGAAACCCGTCGAAACGACCAATGCGCTCTACCGTTTCCAGCAGGAGGTCGGCGTCGGCAAGACCGAGCGGCTCACGGTCAAGGAAGAGAGCGTTCAGAACGAGACCGTCAGCATCCTGCCGATGGGCGTGGCGGAAGTGCAGGTTTACAGCCAGACGGGCGAGATCCCGAAGGGCGTCCGCGACGCGCTGGCGAAGGCGATTGCCTTCAAGCAGGCCGCCGTGGACACCCAGCGTCAGATCACCGAGCACGACCAGCAGGTCAGCGCCCTGACCGCCGACCAGTCGCGCATCCGCGAGAACCTCCGCAGCGTGGACCGCACGACTTCCTACGCGACGCGCCTGCTCAAAAAACTCGACGACCAGGAAAGCCAGATCGACAAGCTGCGCAACGAGACCGAAGGATTGCACACCAAACTCGACGGCCAGAACCACGATCTGCAGAACTACCTGAACGGACTCAGCGTGGAATGACGGTGCGCCCGGCCTGCCCGGCGGCAGACCCGTCCACCACAAACGCCGGGCGCGAATGAGACAACGTGCCCCCCGAATCCGACAGCGACACCCTCACAGCCGAATCGGTTGCCATCCAAATCATTCAGGAGAACCAGGAGTTGGCCAAGAAATATGCCACCGGCGATTTACCCGTCCTGAGTGTGTTGCAGGAAAAAGCGGTCAAGCTCGCCGCCGGACGCCTCGACGAACAGGTGGTCAGGGATACGCTCATGCGTAAACTGGGCGCGAGCTACTGATCTGGATTCATGAAACCGCAAGTGATCGTCGGGCTGCTTCTCATCGTCGTCGGCATCCTGATCCTGGTTTTTCAGGGGATTCCGTTCACGAAGAAAAACACTGCGGATATCGGCCCATTGCGGCTCGAAGAAAAGCACGAGGAAGTGGTGCCGATTCCGTCGATGATTGGCGCGGTGAGCCTAGCGGGCGGGATTTTCCTGGTGGTGCTCGGCAGCCGGAAGTAGACCCGTCGTAATAAGGTAGGGATGGCTCTCCGAGCCAGTCCCTGATTTCTCCGGCGAGGCGCTTCGTGTGCGGAGATCATTCAATCCAAAAAATAGGGACTGGCTCGGAGAGCCATCCCTACCTTGGTGACGACGCCGCTGGCGCGGCGGGATCACACCAGCCCCACCCGCTTGAATTCGTGCGAAGGCAGGATCGTCTTGATGTTCGGATTACCCAGGTGGGTGCTGACGAGTTCGCCGAGCACGTCGCGGAAATCCGTCGTGTGCAACAGGTCGCGCTTTTCGTGGAGTTGTTCCTTTTCCAGGCCTGGCCAGTTGCCGATGACGTGGCGCGGTCCGTTCGGGCTGGCGGCCAGCACCGGCCCGCCCATCGCAAACATGCAATTCGCCCAGCCGTGGTCCGTGCCGCCGGTGCCGTTCTCGCCCGCCGTGCGCCCAAAGTCGCTCAGCGTCACGACCAGCGTGTCGTCCATGTGTTTTTCCAGGTCGGTCGCAAACGCCGCCAGCGCGTCGGCCAACCCGCCGACGAGTCGGCCGTAACTGCCGCCCAGTTCGTTGCTGCCGCCCTGGTTCTGGTGCGTGTCCCAGCCGCCGTAATCCACCTCGACGACTTCCAGGCCGATGTCGGCTTTGATGAGCCGGGCCACCTGTTCCAACTTCCGGGCCAGATCGGAGTCGGGATACTTCGCGGCGGGCGAATACGGACGGCTCGTGATGCGCTTGAGTTGTTCCATGCCGTCGAAAGTCGTTTGCGCCGTCGAGGAAAGCAGGTCGCGCGCGGACTGTTCGTCGGCGTCGCCGTGGACCTGGGGCGGCGGTGCGCCGGCCTCGGCGGCGGCGGCGGCCACGCGCGGGTCGCAGCAGTAGGCGTGTTCGAGCGCGGCGTACACCTTCGCCTGCGAGGCGTCGGCGAAGCCGCTCTTGTTCTTTTCGGGAAATAGACCCAGGTCCGTGATGCCGCGCACCGCGAACGCCGGGGCGCGTCCGCGCAAAATCCGTGGCAGTGCGTCGCCGATGCTCACGGCGCGGATGGGGCCGTGGCCCTGGCTGCTGATGAGGTGGCGGTTGAGCCAGCCGTCGGAGGCGATGGTGTTGCCGCTGACGCCGGTTTCCCAGGTGTCCTGTTCCTCGAAGTGCGAGCGGGTGTTGAGGTCGTAGCCGACGGCGTGGAGCGCCACGGCTTGCCCACGGTTGAACAAGGGGGCCAGCGCCGCCGCGCGCGGGTGCAGGCCGAAGAAACCGTCGAGGTCCACGACGCCGCCGGGTTTGCCGGGTTCGGCGAGCGCGATGTTTTTGCGCAGCTTGTAGTAGCCAGGGTCTTTGTAGGGCACGACCATGTTGAGGCCGTCCATGCCGCCGCGCAGGAAGATGACCACGAGGGTCTTGCTGCGGCGCACGGTGAGGAGATTGTCCGGGTCGAGGCCGACCTCGGCGAGCAGCCGGGCGGGGCTGACGCCGCAATAGGTGGCGGCGAGGGCGGCGGAGGATTTGAGGAAGAAGCGGCGGGTGACGTTCATAAGGGAAAAGGATGAGAGCGAGCGTTCGATTGCGTGGATTTCAGAAGCGCCAACGGCGCGATGTCATACCAGCCTGGGGCAACGCCCTGGGGAACAAGCCGGATCGGCCGAGCGCTGAAAGCGCGATTCATGAGAGACTTCCGTTCGGATGAATCGCGCCTTCA
>CAZZYS010000037.1:0-21617 GCA_964658285.1 uncultured Verrucomicrobiota bacterium | reverse complement strand
ACGGCACTCCGTTGCCGTGTCCGCTCTGGAAGCGCACTCCCGGACACGGCGACGGAGTGCCGTGGCTACAGCTTATCCAATCGAGCACGGCTTCAGACCACGCGCGATCGCTCGACGGACTGCCGCGGTCGTCGTGGCGCGGCCGGGTGAAACTGGTGCCAGCAAGCATCCTCCCAAGCTGGTGGCAGACTCGCACCGGCATAGCCTGGGACTAAACACATCGTCTGTTTTTACCTCTGAAAGAGCATTCCGCGAGGCGGTCTACTACCACTCGGGGGGTCGAATCCCTCCCTCACCGTTTTGCTGACGAAGGGCTTCCTCGGCAAACGCTTTTTGTAGACACCACTCCTCGCGCGCCGGATCAGCGGGCCGCTGGGGTCAGGATGGAAATCCTCCAACTCACCGAGTCGTAGTTGATGTCCGTGCCGGGTCCGGGAGTAACAACGAAGTCCAGCCTGGTGCCCTTGGAAACTGTCGGTGTGAGGTCGATGGCTGCCGTGGTTTTGATCGGCAGCAACTGACTGAAAAGCTCTTTGCCATCGGCGAACACCTTTACCCCGATCCCGTCGCCTTGCGTCGGCGCACGCGGTGTGGCCAGGATGTGCACGGACCCGTCGCGGTCGCTGGTCCAGCGCAGCACGGCCCAACCCTGGCCGCCGTCGATGATGCCTCCGCTGCCGCCTTCCTCGCTCAACGTGAAATACTTTCCCGGCCCGGTCCACACGTCGGCCCAATCGCCGGGTGAAGGCAGCCAACGCATCGGACTGACTTTCGCCGGATCGTACCGCGCGGACCCGGTTTTATCGTTGCCCGTGAAGTGGTAGCTCCACCCGTTGTTTCCCTGCACCTCAGAAAAATCGCGCAGCGAGTCGGCGATGAGTTGGTCGCTGCGTGGCGTTTCTTTCACGCTGCCTGCCGCTCCTCGATCAGCGACGACATAGATGGGCATCGCGCCAAAGGTCACTGCGGATGGCCCATCGCCGGGTGAGGCGGAAAGCTCCGAGCCCACGATGCTGAGACGGCGGATCGGACCGGCGAAAGCCATCTCCGCGGTGCCGCCCTCCGACCAGCAAACCCAGACGGACCGGGCGGGAGTTTCAAACCGGTAGACGCAGGTCCGGTCGTCGGTTGGTTCGCGCCGCACGAAACCCGCGCCGTTCAAGAGATGGATCAGATTCGCATACGCTGCGTACGGCATCGTGGGCGTGAAGGCACCGGCCGGGTCGTTGTCCGCCCGGACGAGGCCCATGTGAGTGAACTCCCGGAAATCTCGCGCGAGATACCAGATGACGCGTTGAACTTCCGGGAAGGTGGATGCCAACACCATCATCCGCACGAGATAGGAGGCCGCGTCACGACGGTCGGGGGTGGGATCATGCGCAAAACCACATTCGGTGGCCCAGATCGGTTTCGATTTGCCGTGGTTATATCGCCGGGTGAGTGCAATGAGATCCGCGAGCGAACGTTCCACCGTTTCCGGCGTCTGGTACGGATGCACGGCGATGGCGTCCAACGAGTCCAGCGCGCCGAGCTTGAAGAGTTTTTCCAGGTAAGGAATGGGGATTTTTACCGTCGCGCCACCGAGCACCGTGACATCCGGGCGGACCGTTTTCACTCTCGTGTAGGCAGTTTTGAGTAATTCCGTGTAGTACCTGGGACGATCTTTCGCGGCGATGCCATCGCAGAAAGAGCCGTTGTACTCGTTCCAGATTTCGATGCAGTGAAGTTGCGGGCCGTATCTTTGTAACACCGCCGCGCAGTAATCGGCGTAGGCTGTATAACCCTCCTGTGTGTAAGGCGCGAGTTTGTAAGCTTTGATGTTCGGCTGCGAGTCGTAGAGCGCGTTGCCGAAAGACGCGTCGAAGAGGACGTTCATGCTCCGTTTCCGGGCGGCTTCCATGTACGCCGTGAACCGGGGCGAAAAATCATATCGCCCCCTGGTTTTTTCGAGTGCATCCCAGGGCTGCTCGTCACGAATCCACGAGACGCCCCCCTTTCTTAGGATCGACAACAGCCTGTCGTCCAACGGCATCCCGGTGGCGAAATGGGTCATGACGCCGTACCGGGAATCGGCCATTCGCGCGATGTCGAACCTGGGGACGATGGCGAGGGTGGTGCGCCCCTCCCCTACCGGGGCGGTTCCGCGCATGGAAACGAGGTGGAGAATATAGTAGCCGGTGCCGACATCCTTCGGTTCGAGCAGGACGGCGCGATCTACCACTGGCGCGGCACCCGAGGCAATCGGCTTGTCTTCGAAATCACTGATGGTCCAGCGGACTTCGACCCCGCTCGCGATGGCCGCTTTCACCGCAACTTTCTCGCCGATGGTGAAGATGTTCCCGGCTTGCACCTGCTCAGGAAAATTAACTTCCGCCGCAATCACGGTGCATGGCCCGTGAATGAATATCAGGAAACCGACCGTCAGCAGACCGAGAAACGGGCGCACTCGTTTCACGGCACGAAGTAATGAGGCACAAATCGGCTCGTGTTCCGCGTGATCGGTTGCTCACTTTCACGGATGCCGATGCCGGCGGCTTCGTCACGCGCGATCCAGGAACCGATCACCGGAAAATACCCTCCGAAATCCGGCAATCTTTTTAGCGCCTGATAAATATAATCGCCCTTCTCACCGTCGCCGGGCGGGGTCTGGCCGGTTCGCTGCCCATATTCCATCATCGTGATGCCCGCGCCCTCTCGCCCGAGCGTGGGTTTCTTGACGTGATTTCCGCCGAGCGGTTCCGGGCTCGTGTAGGCTGGCAGGAGGTTGGGATGGTCGGGAAACATTTCCCAGAGCAGCGGCAAGACCGCTTTATTGCTCAGCAACATCTTCCACGCCGGTTCGATCAATCGACACGTTTCGGCGATCAGGTGCGGGCCGAACCGTTCGTCCATCAGCCACTCCCAGGGATAGAGTTTGAACAAATGGGTGATGGGACGGTTTTGCAAATCGACGAAGCGACTGCCGTTCCAACCGATCTCATCCATGTACAGCCTTCCCGTTTGTAACCCCGCCTGCATCGCGGTGTCTTGCATGTACACGGTGGTCGCAAAATCCTCCAGGTGCTCGCGCACACAGGCGAAATGCACCGTGTCGCCGCCGGTGCCGCCTTCCTTCCAGCGGGCGATCAGCTTCTCGTGGACCGAGTTAAATTGATCGTATTGCGGCGACCGTTCCTGCAACCAGTCCCACTGCACGACACTTGCCTCCAACAGCGAGGTCGGCGTGTCGGCGTTGTACTCATACAGTTGCGGCGGTTGATGGCCGTCGTAAAACAGGTCAAAGCGTCCATACAGCGACAGGTCCTCACGCTCCCATGATCGGACGATCAGCGGGACGAACGCCTCTGGAACCCGGAAACGGGCAAACAGACGCGCGTCGATCACGTGTTGAACGGCTTCCAGGCAGAGGCGTTGCAACTCGTTGGTCGCCGCTTCGAGCACGTCGATCTCCGCCGCGCTGAACCGATAGCAAACGGACTCGTCCCAGTAGGGGTCTCCGTGCGTGTGGAATTGCAGGCCCAGCCGTTCGACTTTCGCCTGCCAGTCCGGGCGCGGCTCGATGGTCAGGCGTTCCATGTGCGGCGGATCGTTTTTGGTCGCGTCATCGAGGGTGGTTTCATTCGCCGCCGCTCCCGCCGTGGGAACCGAACCCACCGCGTTCCGTGCTCGAACCCGAGGACGAGCCGGACGAATGCGAATACGACGAAAAATACCCGCTCGACCCAAACCAGTGATGGTAGGACCAATAAGGCGCCGGGGTCGGGCTGGGACTCGCCCCGGGCGCCGGGGTTGCCTGACGCTCGCAGGCCGCCAGCACGACGCTGCCGGTGATCAACAGCACGACCTGCCGGGATTTTTTCACGGTGGAACGGGGGACGCCGGAAGGAAGAAAGCCTAACTCATCGAGGCGGCGATGATGTGGCAGATGCCCAGAACAATCGCGCCGCAGAGGATTCCCACGGCGACGTTTTTATTTTCGCACATCTCTTTCTCCAAGTTGAACGGGGTGATCAGATCGAAAAGTTTGAATCCGACCACCGCGATCACGATCCCGATCATTCCGAAGACGAGGCTCGAACCCACCGCTTGCAGGAAGCTCGTCGGGTGCCACGTCGTGGGCGCTACCGTCGCCGCTTCCTCCGCCGCGCGGGCGCAAGGCACAACGGACAAAGGCAGGCAGATCGCTGCCAAAAGCAGCGTGGCACGGAGAGTTGGTAAGCGCATCCCCTGACGCTAGCAAACATGCGACGGTCTTGGCAAGGCTGTCGCTCGCACGCTCTTCCACGAACGCAGCCGTCCCGCCGCCGATGGCACCGTCACTCGTCGTTGCTGAAAATCGCCTGCAGCGAGTTCATGTCATGACGCCGGGTAAACGTTTGGAAGTTCTCGCTCTTCTCGCGGTGGCGCAGATACCCTCGCAGCATCTTTTCCACGGTCGGCTTGAGACTCTCGAACGACACGCCGCGAAACAACTCGCGTCCGACCCCTTGGTCCTGTCCGAAGCCGCCGCCGACGTAGACGTGGTAGCCTTCCACCTTGTCGGGTCCGGTCCGCGTGCCGAGCAATCCGATGTCGCCCATGTAATGCTGGGCGCACGAGTTGGGACAGCCGGTGAGGTGGATGTTGATCGGCGAGTCCAGCGGACAGCGCGACTCCAGATAGCGGGCGAGTTCGACCGCGTGTTCCTTCGTGTGCGCGGCCGCCCACTTGCAACCCGTCGCGCCCGTGCAGGCCACCAAACCGCCGCTGATGCTGCTCGCCTCGTGGTGGAACCCCATCCTGACCAGGTTGCGTTTGAGCGTTTCCACGAATCCATCCGGGACGTTGGGGATGATGAGATTTTGCCACACGGTCAGGCGGATTTCGCCCGTCCCGTAGTTGCGCGTCAACTCCGCCAGCCGCCGCATTTGCCGGACGCTGATCCGCCCGACCGTCACCACGACACCGACGTAATTCAGCCGGGGCTGGCGCTGCCGGTACACGCCGATGTGTCCGTGCGGGATTGTGCGCGGCCGGGGCTCGCACCGGTCCAGCGGGAGACGCGCGAGTTTGAAGTCGAGCTTCGCCTCCGCCAACGCCAGGAACCCATCGTAGCCCAACCGGTCGATCACGTATTTGAGCCGCGCCTTCTTGCGGTTGGTGCGGTCGCCCGTTTCGTTGAAGGCGCGCAAGATCGCCGCGCCCAGCGCCACGCAATCTTGTGGCCGCACAATCACGCCCACGTCCTTGGCGAACTGCTGGTGCCCGGTGATCCCCGCCAACTCCAGACGGAAATACACGCCCGGCTCGACGCCCGCGGTTTTCGCCGCCGCTTCGCCGACCCGCACGGCCATGAAGCCCACGTCGTTCGTGTCCACCGCCGCGCTGACCGCCCCGCCGCCGTCGAACGCGATGTTGAATTTGCGCGGCAACCCGTACAGGTCACGGTTATTGAGGATGTAGTGGTGCATCGCCTTGGCCAGCGGCCGGGGGTCGATGAGTTCGTCCCAGTCGATGCCGGCCGTCGGCGTGGCGGTGATGTTGCGCACGTTGTCCACCCCGGAGCCTTTGCTGGTGAGGCCGAGTTCCTGGAGGCGCAAGAGTACCTTGACGATGTGACGCGGGGGAATCTGCCGGATTTGCAGGTTGGCGCGCGTCGTGATGTCGAGCGCGCCGCCGCCCCATTCTTCCGCGATGTCGGCGAGGCCGTCCATCTGCGTGGCGGTCAGTTCACCGGCCGGGATGCGCATCCGCAGCATCATCGATTCCTGCGCCGGGCCGACGTAGAACATGCCGTGATTGCGAAAATAATACGTGTTCTTCTCGTCGGGTAGCTGGTCGTGCTCGGCCGCCGCGAGCAGCCGGTCCCAGATGTCGAGACCGTCCTGTTCGAGCTTCCAGAGTTCGGGTTTGGAAAGCTCCGAGACCGGCGTGCCGAACACGTTGGGTTCCTCAGGTTCGGTGGACGCCGCCTGGTTGACCAGCCCGGTTACGGGTTGGCTCGTGATCGTCCCGGCGGCCTGATGCCCCACGAACGGCACGAAACCGCCCTGCGTGATGCCCGCCATGAAACCGGCGAGATACTCTTTTTGCGCCGGGGTAAAAGGACCCGGCGCAGGCAGCGTGGCGTGATCGGGCGGGGGTTGGCTGCTCATGGGGTCACGGATTCAATACACGTCACGCTGGTAACGTTTGTTTTTTTTCATGGCGGCCACGTACTCCTTGGCGTCGTCGTCGCTCCGCCCGCCCGCTTCGCGGATGATCGCGTGCAGCGCGTCGTCCACGTCCTTGGCCATGCGTTTGGCGTCGCCGCAGACGTAGAAATGCGCGCCCTCCTCCAGCCAGCGCCACATCTCCGTGGCATTTTGCCTCATGCGCGTCTGGACGTAGATTTTCTCCGCCTGATCGCGTGAAAACGCGAGGTCCAGCCGCGTGAGACAGCCGCCGCTTTGCATGGCCTCCAACTCTTCCCGGTAGAAAAAATCGGTCGCCGATTTTTGCGCGCCGAAGAACAGCCAGTTGCCCCCTTTCGTTCCCGTTGCTTGCCGCTCTTGCAAGAACGCGCGGAACGGTGCGATGCCGGTGCCCGGGCCGACCATGATGACCGGTTTCGTGCCGTCCTCCGGCAGCCGGAAATGCTTGGCGCTTTGCACGAAGACCGGCACGGCCGTCCCTTCCGTCACGCGGTCGGCAAGGAAGGTGGAAGAGACCCCGTGGCGTCTGCGGCCGTGCGCGTCGTAGCGCAGGGTGTCCACCGTGAGATGCACTTGCTCCGGGTGGGCCTTCAGGCTGGAGGCGATGGAGTAGAGCCGCGGTTGTTGCTTGCGCAGCAACTTGACGAATTCCTCCGGCGTCAACCCGAGCTTGGGTGAGGCCAGCAAGAAGTCGATGATCTCCCGGCCGTACAGATATTGATCGAGTTCCGTGCGGACGTTTGGATCGAGCAGGTCGCGCAGGAAAGCATCGCTCTCGTCGCGTTGGGCGATGGCGGTGAGGAATTCCTTGTGCGGGGCGCGAATCTGGAAATCCGTGGTCAGCGCGAGGCGAATCGGTTTTTTCACGCCGTCGTGACTGGTGACTTCCTCCTCGCCGTCAAAGCCCAGCGAATCGAGGATCTCCTGCACCAGTGCCGGCGAGTTGGCGGGCAGCAATCCCAACGCGTCGCCGACCTCGTAGACCAGACCCGACCCCCTCAGATCGATCTCGTAGTGACGGGTATCCTTGTCCGAACCGTCGAGCGTCAGCTTGCGGCTGGCGAGGAGCCGGGCCGGGAATGGGTTGGTGCGCGAGTAGGCGGCGGGTGCCGGGCCGCTGCCGTTCGAGGTCGGCACCTGCTGGCTGCGAACCGGCTGGTCGGACGCAACCAGTTCCTTCGCGCCGGCGTCCATGTGCCTGGCCTCGTCGTGATGGCCGGCAGCGGTGACGGGCGTTTCCTTGCTCGCATCGCCCGCCATCGCGCCGGGCGGTTTTTGCAGGGCGGGCAGCACCGCATCGATCCAGGTTTTGGCGGGCGTGTCGTAGTCGGTGTCGCAATCCTGACGCGGCAGCACGCTCCGCGCGCCGAGAGCGGCCAACCGTTCGTCGAGCTTCCGGCCGCAGCCACAGAAATCCTCGTAGTTCTTGTCCCCCAGAGCGAGCACGGAGTAGCGCAGATTTTCCAATTTCGGGAACCCGTCGGACTGGAGCTTGTCATAGAACCCGGCGGCGTTGTCCGGCGGATCACCCTCGCCCCAGGTGCTCGTGACGATCAGCAGATTCGATTCGTTGCCCAACTCGGCGGCGTCGTACTTCGCCATGTCCAAAACGCGCGGTGCAAACCCGACCTGTTTTTCAGCGGCGGTCTTGATTTTCTTCGCGAGCCCCTCGGCGTTGCCGGTCTGGCTGCCGAACAGAATCAGCACCGGCACGGGCGGGGCGGCGAGTGCGGGCGCGGAGGTCTGCGCGAGCATCGCCGCAGGACTCACGGGCGCGGTCGAAAAAAGACCGGCGAAAAACCCGTTGAGCCACTGGCGTTGTTCCTCGCTGAAGGGGGCGCTCTCCGGAATGTACGGGACCGGACGTTGGGAGGCAGGGGTGGACATGAGTCTGGCTTCGGAGGTTAGAAAAGACTTCGATTTCAACAACTCGCCACGGTCCGGTTGCGCTGCGGTTCCGTGTCCGCCGGGCAAACGGCTTCCAGTTTGACCGGGCAGTATTTCAACTCGGGTTGATGGGATTCGGGGCAGGCGTTTTCGCTGGTGACCTGATTGACGGCCACATCGGCGGCAAACAGTTCGTTCCAGTGGATAGGAGCCCAGCAATTCCCCGGCTGGATGCTGTCGGTGGGGCGCGCGGGCAGCCGCAGTTCCCCCCGGCGCGACGTGATCCGCACCGGGTCGCCTTCACTGACTCCGAGCGTCGTCGCGTCGTCGCGGTTGATCTCCAGGTAGGGTCCGGGGTTCAGTTTGTTCAGGCTGGGAACCTTGCCCGTTTTTGTCCGGGTATGCCATTGGTGGGCGACGCGCCCGGTCAGCAGGACGTAGGGAAATTCGTCGTCGGGCATCTCGGCGTTGGGCAGGTAGGGACGCGCCCAGAACCGCGCCCGGCCCGACTCCGTGGGAAACCGCAACGTGCCGTCCGGCGTCAAGTAACGCCGCTTGACCGGCACCGCGTTTTCCGCCGGAGCGAGCGGCCACGTCAGCACGCCCTCCCGCGCCAGCCGCTCGTGGCTGATGCCGCGCACGTCGTAACCCGTCCTCGGGTTCACGCTGCCCCGGATTTCGTCGAAAATCTCCCCGGCGCGCTGGTACGGGAACGCGTCGCCGAAACCCATCCGCCGGGCGACCTCGCTCACCAGCCACCAGTCGGGCCGCGCGTCCACTGGCGGCGGCACCGCGCGTGGGGCGAGGGTCACCATCCGGCTGGAGTTCGTCATGGTCCCGTCCGCCTCGGCCCAGACGGTGCCGGGCAGCAGGACGTGGGCGAAGCGCGAGGTCTCCGTCGGATGGTAGGCGTCCTGCACGACGACAAATTCCGCCTGTTCCAACCCGCGTCGCACGCGGTCGCGGTTGGGCATGGTGGCGACCGGGTTGCTGCCGATGATCCAGACCGCCTTCACCTCGCCGCGTTCCAGCGCCTGGAACAGGTCGATGGCGGGCAGCCCCGGCTGCGCGCCGATGGTTCCCGACGGGACGTTCCACAACGACTCGGTGTCCGCACGGTCCTGCGCGAGATGCACGGAACGCTGCCCCGGCAGGCCGCCGCTCATGTAACCGACCTCCCGGCCACCCATCGCGTTGGGCTGACCCGTCAGTGAGAAGGGCCCGGTGCCCGGGCGTCCGATCTGCCCCGTCGCCAGGTGCAGGTTGCAGATCGCGTTGACGTTCCAGGTGCCCCGCGCGCTCTGGTTGAGCCCCATCGTCCACAGCGACATCCAGCGCGGGCAATCGGCCAGGATTTTCGCCCCGGCGATGATGTCGTCCACCGGCAGCCCGGTGAGAGCGGCCACGCGCGCGGGCGGATACGCGTCGATGACCTCGCCCATGCTTTCCCAGCCTTCGGCATGATCCGCGATGAACGCGTCGTCCACGCGACCCATCTTCACGAGCAGGTGCAGCCAGCCGTTGAGCAGCGCCAGGTCCGTGCCCGGACGCAGCGGCAGATACAGCGTCGCGTCGGCGGCGGTGGCCGTGCGGCGCGGATCGACCACGATGAGCTTCGCGCCGCCAGCACGGACCCGCCGCCGCAGGCGCTGGTGCAGGATCGGATGGCAATCGGCCATGTTCGCGCCGATGACCAGAAAACCGTCCGCGTGCTCGAAATCCTCGTAGTGCCCCGGCGGTCCGTCGGCACCGAGCGAAAGGTTGTAGCCGCTTGCCGCGCTGGCCATGCACAGGCGGGAATTGCTGTCGATGTTGTTCGTCTTTAGAAAACCTTTCGTGAGCTTGTTGGCGACGTACTGCGTTTCGGTCGAGAGCTGGCCCGAGACGTAGAGCGCCACCGCGTCCGGTCCGTGCGCCGCGATGATCCCGCGCAAACGGTCCGCGACGGTCTGGAGCGCCATGTCGAGCGGCACGCGCTCGAACGGCCCGCCCCGGCCCGGCGCGGTCCAGCCGTCGAGGCGGCGGCGTTGCGCGTGGGCGAGGCGGTCGGTAGCGTGGATCGTCTGGTGGACGGTGCTGCCTTTCGTGCAAAGACTGCCGAAGTTGGCGGGATGATCCCGGTCGCCGCTGACCCGCACGACACGCCCGTCGGCCACGTGCAAAACCATCCCGCAGCCGACGCCGCAATACGGGCAAACGGTCTTGACCTGCTCGGGGGATGGCGGCTCGGTGACGGTCACAAGGCCATCTTCAAATCGGGTCGGCCAGCGGCAACCCCACCGACGGACCGGGAACCGGTGCCGCGTAGGTGCCGACGAGAGCGCGCCCGCCCGGAGCGATCCACTTGCCGATCCAGTAGCGCTGCACGACGCGCAACGCCACGAGGACCACCGCCGCCAGCCCAGCGTAGGTGGCGAAACCGTAGGCGTAGGTCTTGTAATGCGTGCTCGAATACGTCAGCAGGAACGGGAGGATCACCCCGCCCAATGCGCCGATCTCACCGATCATGCTCCCGGCGACGGCCGCCGTGGCGGGCCAGCGGAGCGGCACGAGTTGGAAGAGCGCGCCGTTGCCCATCCCGACCATCACGAAGCAGCAGACGAGCAGGATGACCGTCGAGAACAGCGAAACCGCCATGCTGGCACCCAGGAACGCGGCGACGACTCCCACCAGGATCACCGAAACCGCGAGGATGCCCCCGAGTTTATCCGCCAGCCAGCCGCCGAGCACGCGCACGACACTCCCGGCGAGCACCGCGCAGGTCGTGTAATATTTCGCCTCCGACTGCTCGATGTTAAACCGGTCGTGGAAAAACGTGGGCAGGTAGGTCCCCATGCCGACGTAAGCGCCGAAGGTGATGACGTAAACCGCGTTGAACATCCAGCCGTCGGGCTGCCACAGGCACTTGATGTGGTCCATGAAGGAATGGTCGCTCTCGCGGTCCGGCGGTTCCTTGGCAAAGATGAACATGACCAGGAACGGCACCAGCATAAATAACCCCGCGATGCCGTAGACGGCGTGCCAGCCGTATGCCTTGGCAAGCTGCGGCGCGAAGAACGTGGCGATGGCCGTGCCACTGTTGCCGGCTCCGGCGATGCCCATCGCGAGCCCTTTCGACTCCGGCGGGAACCAGCCCGATCCGAGCGCCAGCGCCACCCCAAAGCTGGCCCCCGCGATGCCCAGCAGCACGCCCATCGCCAGGACCCCGTTGTACGAGTTGACGTAGAGATAGCCGAAGCCCATCGCCACCATGATGCAGGACATCTCCACCAGGGCGGCGTTCTTGCGGCCGATGTACTGCGACATCACCCCCAGCGGGAAACGCATCAGTGCGCCCGCCATCGTGGGCAGCGTGACCATCAAGGTCGTCTGCTCCGGCGTGAGGCTGTACGCCTTCGTGATGAACGGAGCCATCGCGCCGTTGAGCACCCAGACGGCGAAACAGAAGTCGAAGTACAGGAAGGAAGCGAAAAGCGTGGGCGGATGCCCGGACTTGAAGAACGTTTTGATGTTAGCCATGACCTTGTGAACCCTATTGACTACCTACTAGCGTGATTCCCTGCGGGTCCACCGACCAACCCAGCCTGCGGACCTTTTGCCGTCAACAACCCGCGCGGTTGCGCTCAAAGCAAAGGACGTGCCTGAATTCACGCCGTCCGACTCCGGATCGGGTTTCCCACTAGAAAGAGATCGCCTTTCGAGAAATTTTTAGATTCGCGGCGCGCGATACTTCCGAAAACCCGGTGTAACAAAATGCACACGCGGCGAAATTATCACCCCGGGGTCTCGCGCTACTGGCCAAAATGCCGCAACCGGCCCCGGCAGCCAACGGTGCTTCAGAAAATGGCCAGTTCACGGGTAATCCAACGCATCCCGCAATGCCTTTTCGGCCTCCGGGTGATTCGGGGCATGAGGGAGGTACAAACGCCCGGCGGCCAGCCGCACCTCGCCCGCCCCGAGGTCCCGCGCCGCCCCGGCCAGCCGCGTCAACGTCTCGCTCAGCAGCCGGCCGTTTTGCACCCGGACGCCGGCGAACGGCCTTGGCCTCGCGGCGGGCGGCACGGGTGTTTCGGAAGGAGTTTCGATCAAGGGTCCCGCCGCCTGCGCGAGCGATTCGCGGAGACGTGCACGGCCGGTCTCCGCGCAGAATTTCGCCAGCCCGGTCCGTCCCCGGTCGGAGCGGTCACCGCCTTCCGCCCATTGGCGCAACAATCCCAGGCACGCGGGCACGATCTGCGCCGCGCGCAACTTCAACTCCAGCGCGTCGGTCCTCGGCACGGAGAGCGAAAATGTCCGTTCCACGCCGGCGTCGTGTATCCCTTGAAAAAGAATCGTCCCGTGGCCGGGCGGCCCTTCCGGGAGGATCGCCGGATGTTCGTTGGCCGTGCGCAAGATCACTTCGCAACTCCCCGGCAAGTCGGCGAGTTGGCGGTCGTGCGCCAGCGCCTGCTCCAGTTCGCGGACCAATGGGTAAACCGACGGCGGGCCGGGATCGTCCGAAGTTCCGTCGAGTTCCCCGCCACGCACGGCCTGCACGCAATCGCCGCCGGCGAGCAAGGTGCGCAAACCGATCTCCTCCGCGCGGCGCAACACCTCCGCCGCGACGCGCAGCGGCACGCCTGGCAAATCCAGTCCGCCCTGCGGATTGCACGTCAGGAAGCCGCCGGCCAACTCCTGCGCGATCCCTGCCAGGCCGGTGAGTTGGTCCGCCCGCAGCCGTCCCCCCGGCAGCCGCAAACGCAAAAGAAAAGCATCCTGCTCCGGGTGTTGGTAGAACAACCCGAACCACCGGAACCGGAACCGGTCGTCCGCACAGGGAGGCTGGTCGGTGTTCGCACAATGCAGCAGCCGCGCGAAAGCATCCAGCGGGTGCAACTTTTTCTTGATGCGTTCTTCCTCCGACCAGACCGCGCCCGGCCGATCCGGCGGCGGAGGCTTGGACGGTCGGTCCGGGACCTCGGCGGCGGGCAACGGCGCTGTCCCGTTGGCTTTCCCGGTGACCGCGTCGACCGCCGCCAGAAATCCATCGAGGTATTTTGGGAAAACGTCGCTCACGGGTGCCACACGGCAGCGAGCATCTTACCGGCCCGCCGAGGCGCGTCCAGCGTGTTCGCCGTCGGGACACCTGGGAAACTCACACCCGGCGGCCGGGCGCCGTTTTCCGCAATTTTGACCCGCCCATTTTGCGGGGCTGTACGAATTGATAGGCACAAAGCGTCCGCGCACCCCCTATCCATCGTTTCGCAATCCCTATGATCCCTCTGAAAACCTGGCTTGGCTACCCCTACCCACTCGGCGCGACCTGGATGGACAACGGCGTGAACTTCGCGCTCTTCAGCGCGCACGCCACGGGAGTGGAACTCTGCCTCTTCGAGAGCGTGGAGGCCGAGCACGAGACGGTCCGCATCCCCATGCGCGAGCAGACCAACCAGATCTGGCACATCTTCCTGCCCGACCTCCGTCCCGGGCAACTCTACGGCTACCGCGTGCACGGCCCGTACGATCCCGCCAACGGCCACCGGTTCAACAGCGCGAAGCTCCTCCTCGACCCATACGCCAAGGCCATCGCGGGCCAGATCGATTGGGACAAAAGTCTCTTCGCCTACGAACTCGGCGCGGAGGAACAGGACCTCGCCATCAATCTGCTCGACAGCGGCGCGCGGATGCCCAAGGCCGTCGTGATCGACCCGGCCTTCGACTGGGGCAACGACAAACCCCTCGGCTGTCCGCTCGCCGAGTTGATGATCTACGAGGTCCACGTCACCGGGTTCACGAAGCTCTGCCCCGACGTGCCCGAGGAATTGCGCGGCACCTACGCGGGCGTCGGCAGCACCGCCGCCATCGACTACCTCAAGAAACTGGGCGTCAACGCGGTCGAACTCCTGCCCGTCCACCAGCATGTCGATGACCAGATCCTCGCCGACAAGGGGCTGGAAAACTACTGGGGCTACAACACCATCGGATATTTCGCGCCGGAGTGCTCGTATTCGAGCAGCGGCGTGGAGGGCGGGCAGGTGCAGGAGTTCAAGACGATGGTCAAAAACCTCCACGCGGCCGGCATCGAGGTCATCCTCGACGTGGTCTACAACCACACCGCCGAGGGCAACCATCTCGGGCCGACGATTTCCTTCAAGGGCATTTGCAACCGTTCCTATTACCGGCTCGTGGGCGACGACCCGCGCTTTTACATGGATTACACCGGCACGGGCAACACGCTCGACGCCACCCATCCGCACACCCTCCAGCTCATCATGGATTCGCTGCGGTACTGGGTGCTGGAGATGCACGTGGACGGCTTCCGGTTTGACCTCGCTTCCACCCTGGCGCGCGAGGCGAGCGACGTGAGCGTGTTCTCGGCGTTTTTCGACGTGATCCACCAGGACCCGGTGTTGAGTCAGGTCAAGCTCATCGCCGAGCCTTGGGACGTGGGGGACGGCGGCTATCAGGTGGGGAACTTCCCCGTGCTGTGGGCCGAGTGGAACGGCAAATACCGCGACGCGATCCGCCGCTATTGGAAGGGCGACGAGGGCCTCATTGGCGAACTCGCCTACCGTCTCACCGGCAGCCCCGACCTCTATCAGCACGGTGGCAAACAGCCGTATGCGAGCATTAATTTCATCACCGCGCACGACGGCTTCACGCTCAACGACCTCGTCAGCTACAACGACAAGCATAACGAGGCCAACGGCGAGGGCAACAACGACGGCGACAACAACAACGCCAGTTGGAACTGCGGGGCGGAAGGTCCGACCGAGGACGAGGAGATCAATGCCCTGCGCCGCCGCCAGCGCCGCAATTTCCTGGCGACCATGTTCCTTTCTCAGGGCGTGCCGATGCTCTGCGCGGGCGACGAATACGGCCGCACACAGGGGGGCAACAACAACGCCTATTGTCAGGACAACGAAATCTCGTGGCTGTCCTGGAGCGTGGACGAACGCAGCGTGAAGCTCCAGAATTTCACCTGGAAGCTGATCGAACTGCGCCGCCAGCATCCGATCTTCCGACGGCCGAAGTTTTTCCAGGGCCGCAAGATTCGCGGCGGGACCGACAAGGACGTGATGTGGTTCGATCCCAGCGGCGAGGAAATGACCGAGGAGGGCTGGAACACCGCGCACGCGAAGTGCCTGGGGATGATGCTCAGCGGCGATGCCATCGACGTGCGTACTTTCCAGAACGAGTCGATCCTCGATCGGACGTACTTCCTGCTCCTGAACGCGCACCACGAGGAAATCAGCTTCACCCTGCCGGGCCGTGAGAGGGTGCGCTGGGAAACGGTCATCGACACGATGGACGAGGACGGTTTCGTCGCCGTGCCGAAGCAGTTTGCGTCCGGCGACGAGTACGCCCTGGGGGGGCGCTCCCTGAGCCTGTTGCAACTCGTCACCGACGCCCAGGGCGACGCGCGCACGGCGAGCTGGCGCAAGAGTGGCAAGACTCCCTTCGGCATCGCGCCCGCGCCGAAAAAGCAGCCGCCGGACGAAGCGAAAACGGTGAAAAACTCTCCCAAGTCATAATGTACCGGACCGGTCGATCCTCTGGATGTAGCCACGGCACTCCGCTGCCGTGTCTGCTCCCGACCGGACACGGCAGCGGAGTGCCGTGGCTATAAAACGCAGACCAGAAATTCAGATAGGCACTAAGTGCCCGAGCCGGGGCGGGTTGTCCGTCCGCGCGGTTGGCGGCGGGCACCCGTTCCAGCCGCCACGGCTAACAAAGACGCATGACATCCGCCGTCGTTTCCGCTATCGGTGGGTCCAGTGCTTCGCTTCGTCCATTCCGCCGACTGGCAGCTCGGCGCGCGTTTCACGCAGTTCGGTGCCACCGCCGAGCGGCTGCGCGCCCAGCGCCTCGTCACCCTGCGCGCCGCGCTGAACCTCGCGCGCGACCGCGCCGCCGACGCGTTTTTCGTGGCGGGCGATCTGTTCGAGGATAATCAGGTGGCGGACGCTCTCGTGGACGAGACGCTCGCCATCTTCGCGGCGTTCCCCGAAATCCCCGTCTACCTGCTGCCGGGCAACCACGATCCCGCCAGCGGTCCCGGTGCGGTCTGGAGCCGGCGACAATTCAAGGACGGCGCGCTGCCGGCCAACGTCGTCATCCTGCGCGAGTCCGCCGCGCTCGCCCTGCGAACACGCGACCGCGGCGAGTACGTTCTTCTCGCGGCTCCGTTGCACCAAAAAGTGTCCACCGTGGACCCGAGCCTGCGCCTGCGCGACCTCGTGCGCGAACAACCCGCCGACCGCGTGAAGATCGGCCTGACCCACGGCGCGCTGGCGTTCCCCGGCAAGCACCAGCCCAACGATTTCCCCATCGACCCGGCTGCCGCCACGCGCGCGGGTCTGGATTACCTCGGCATCGGCCATTGGCACAACTGGCAGGTCTACGATGCCGGCCGGCTCGTCATGCCCGGCACGCCGGAGCCCGACGCCTTCGAGCAGGACGCCGCCGGCCGCGTGGCGTACGTCGAGATCGATGGCGCGAACGCGCCGCCGCGCGTCGAGCCGCTGAACGTCGCCGGATTGCGCTGGACTTGCTGGGAATACGAGTTCGACGAATGGGAATCGGCCCGCGCCGCGCTGGAGTTCCACGCCGCCAGCCTCGGCGACGCGATGAACGCCGCCGTCTGCCGCGTCCGGCTCAAAGGGTCGGCCGGCCACCTGCCACGTTCGCAGGCGAAGGCGTGGCTCGCGGAACGCTTCCGCGCCGCGCTGCATTGCCAGGTGCAGGACGACACCCGGCCGGCGCTTTCCGCCGGTGAACTGCTGGCCCTCGAACGCGAGCACCCGATTCTCTGCCAGGTGCTCGGCGACCTCCGCCAACTCGAACTCCTCGCCACCGGCCAGCTCCCGCCGGGCGACGATCTGTCCACGGCCGCTGCCGCCATCACGCTCGCGGACGCCCAGGTGCTCGCCGCGAACGCCCGGCTGGAACTCGCCGCGCTCGGCCCGCGCGACTTTCTCGCCGCGCGCGAACTCCTGTTCGGCTCGTTGCACGAGGCCGCCGTCGCCGTATGATCCTGCACCGGATCGAAGCCACCAACCTGGGTCCCTTCACCGGCGCGCCGGCCGTCGCGGGACCGTTCGTGGCCGGGATCAACATCCTGTCCGCGCCGAACGAAACCGGCAAGACGACCCTCCTGCGGGCCACCGGGCGCGCGCTGTTCGACCGGCACACCTGCAAGGACGCCGAAATCCGCGCGCTGAAGCCGGCCGGCACCGACCTTGCCCCGCGCGTGACGGTCGAGTTCGAGACGAACGAGGGCCGGTATCGCGTGGAGAAAACTTTCCTGCAAGCCCCGGCGAGCGTCCTCCGTGAGTACGCCGGCGGTGACTGGAAACTCGTGGCCGAAGGCGACGACGCCGACAATCGCCTGACGCGCCTCCTCCAGTCCCGGCAGCCGGGCCGGGGGGCGACCAACGCCGCGCACTGGGGTCTGCTCGGCTACCTCTGGATGCGGCAGGGAGAACTCGCCGAATGGCCCGCCTGGACCGGCAACCCGGCCGGTCAACTCGTGCAAAGCCTGCTCGTGAAGGTGGAGATCGATCCGTTCATCGAGAACGTGCGCGGTCGGATGTGGTCGGTTTACCAGGAAAATTTCACGGACACCGGCAAGCAAAAATCCGGCGGCACGTTGCAGGAAACCGAGGCGGCCCTCGAACGGGTCAGCGCCGCGCTCGCCAGGGTCGCCGAGGAACGCGCGCGCCTCACCGCCGACGAGGCGGAATACGCCCGCTTGAGCGAGGGATTGCCCGGTCTGGAAGCCGAGTACCTCCGGCACCGCCAGGACGCCGACCAATTGCAGGAATCCGCCCGCCGCGCCGAGGTTGCCGCCGAGGAAGTGCAACGTCGGCAACACGAACTGACGACCGCGCAGGACCGGCTCCGCACTGTCCAGGGCGACCGCGACACCTTGGACCGCCAGGCACGGGAAGCCGAGGAGACCCGCCGCCAACTCGCCGCCGCCGAGACTGCCGCCGGTCGCGCGGCGCAAGCGGCGGCCGAGGGTCAGACGCGCCTTGCCGAGGCCGAACGCGCGCTCGAAGCCCAGGACGCCGAACTGGCCCGGCTCCAGGCAGCCGTCACGCGCGCCGGGAAGCTGGCGCGGCATCGGCAACTGCACGACGGCATCGAACGGCTCGCGCGGACGCTCGAACGCTGCCAGTCGCAGGCCGCACAGGTCGAATCTCTCGTGCGCGCGCGCGCCGAAATCCCGGTCGTCACGGCTGTCCGTCTGCGGCAACTCCAGACGCTCGACGAGTCCATCCGGCAACGCCGCGCGCAGATCGACGCGCTCGGTCTCCGCGTGGAAATCAACCCGGCCGCCGACGCCCCCGCCGTCCGCGCGCGGATCGACGACGGCACGGCGCGGGAACTCCCGCCGCTGCCGGCAACCGAGACGCGCGTCGTGCACGCCGTCCGCGAATTGTCGCTCGACCTGCCCGGCTGGGGCAGTCTGCGGATGCGTTCCGGGGCGGCCGAAACGCGCAGTTTGGCCGAGGCGATTCATAAAGACGAAATCACCCTGCGTGGCGCGCTCGCGGAGCTTGGCGTCAGCAACCTCATAGAACTCGACGCGCTCGTCGAACGCGGCAAGGAACTCGACACCCAAACCAGGGTCGTGCGGCAAAATCTCGCCGCCATGCTCGACGGCGACGAAAGCCCCGAAACTTTGCGCGCACGCCTCGCGGCCGATACCCGCCGGCTCGGTTCACTGGAAACCGAACTCGGTCTCGCTCCCGACGCCGTCCTCTCCTCCCGCGCCGAACTCGAAGCCGCCGAGCAGACCGCCAACGTCCGGCACGAGCAGGGCCGCGCCGCGCGCGAGACGCTCGGGCGTCAATCCAAGAAGGCGCGCGAGGCCGCCGGCGAAACGGCGACGGCCCGCGAGGAAGGGGCGCGCACGCTCATCAAGCTGCGCGCGGACGCGGAGAATCTGGAGCGTCAGGCCACGGCGTTGCGCGGCCGGTATCCGGAGGGCCTGGAGCCCGCATTGGACAAGGCGTTGTTCGCTTATGCCGAGACGAAATTCGGTCTTCAGAAAGCGCAGGAAAAACTTCCTGCCGACGCGGCCACCCTCGGCGAACGCAACCGCCGCGCCGCCGCCGCCGCCGCCCAGGTCCAGGGCGAACTCGACCGCCAGCGCCGCGCCCGCGACGAGATTCGCGGACGGCTCGAATGGCTCGGTTCCCAGGCGCTCTACGCCCGCGAGACCGATCTCCTGGCCGAACACGCGGCCTTGACCGTCCAATCCGACCGCGCCCGCGCCCGCAGCCGCGCGGCCCGGCTCGTGCACGACCTCATCGAACGCCGCAAACAGGCTGCCACGCGCACCGTGCTCGCGCCGCTGCAGGAACGGCTCGGCGCGCGTTTCGCCCAGGTCAGCGGTGAGCGGGAGCGGCACATTTTCCTCGACGAGACCCTGAACATCCGCGGCCTGGGGCGCAAGCCGGAGGAACTCGTCGCCTTCGACGATCTTTCCCAGGGCGCCAAGGAACAACTGCTTCTCTGCCTGCGTCTGGCGGTGGCCGAGGAACTCGCCTCCGCGCCGGGCGGCGGTCCGCAGTCGCTCATCCTCGACGACGTGCTCGTCAACACGGACGCCGCCCGGCAGGCGCGTGTGCTCGACGTGCTCTCCAGCGCCGCCGCCGGCGGGCTGCAAATCCTCGTTTGCACCTGCCATCCCGACCGCTATCGCGGGGTCGGAGAAATCGTGAACCTGCGCCGGGCCTGATCTTAAAGCGTTTTTCAGTTGCTTGTAGCCACGGCACTCCGTTGCCGTGTCTGTTTCTTCGCCGCTCCGCAGCGCCAAAGGCGCGGCCTCATACGAGCCTGGGGCAACGCCCCAGGAAAGATAGCCAGGCGCTCCAGCCCTGAAGGGGCGGCTCATCCAGCCGTGACCCTGCGATGAAGCGCGCCTTCAGCGCTGAGCGGAGGACACCCTTTTCCTGGGGCGTTGCCCCAGGCTCGTATGAGGCCGCGCCTTTGGCGCTGTGAAATCGGAACGGCTACGACTTTGTTGAACATGCTCTAGCGTCCACCCGGTCTGCGAGGAGTCGGCGGTGCGTTGTCCGGCGGACGCAGTTCGCCGGGCGTCACGACCACGAAGTGCTTCTCGGTCCCGCGCAGGACCATCACGGGCGACGGCACGCCGATTTCGCTGGCGATGAGATATTTGTGAAGTTCGTCAATCGTCCCCAACGGCCGCCCCTTGAACCCGACGATCACGTCGCCCACGCGCAGGCCCGCGCGTTCCGCCGGACTGCCCGGCTCCACGCTGGCAATCGACACGCCGCGTTCGACCGGCAGTTGGTGGAAACGCACGACCCGCGGGTGCAGCGGCACGTTCTGGCCGGCCACGCCGATGGACGAACGCCGGATGCGCCCCTCCTTGATGAGCCAGGCGGCGACAAATTGAGCCGTGTTGCTGGCGATGGCGAAGCAGATGCCCTGCGCGGGCAGGATGACCGCCGTGTTCACGCCGATGACCTCGCCCGCGCTGTTGACGAGCGGGCCGCCGCTGTTGCCCGGGTTGAGCGCGGCGTCGGTCTGGAGGATGTCGTCCATCAACCGGCCGCTGTCCGCGCGCATCGTGCGGCCCAGCGCCGAGACGATGCCCGCGGTGACCGTCTGCTGGAATCCGTACGGGCTGCCGACGGCGACCGCGATCTGCCCGACCCGCACGCGGGCGCTGTCCGCCAGCCGCACGTGCGGGAGCGTCTCGGTGGCGGGGTCCACGCGGATCACGGCGAGGTCCGTGTCGGGGTCGGTGCCGACCACCCGCGCGGGGAGCGTGCGGGCGTCGTGCAGGGTGACTTCCAGCTCGCGCGCGCCGTGCACGACGTGGCTGTTCGTGAGGATGAACCCGTCCGGCGCGATGACGAAACCCGAACCGCTCCCCTGCCCGCGCTCGCCCGAGATCACGCGGATGTTCACCACGCTCGGAGCCACGCGGTTGACGACGGCAGCGACGGTTTGCGAATAGGTATCGAGGAGCTGGCCGTCGTCGGCAACGGGCGCACCGGGCGTCGGGAGGTCGGTCTCGCGCGTGTCGATGCGTTCGCTCAAAACCGGGAGGACCAGGGTGTCCCCGCCTGCAAAATTGGAAACGTTCATAAGTCAGTTGTTCGCATTTATACGAACAATCCATTCTATCGTTCTCCTGTGCTATGATGTCAACCGTGCCGGTTCATTCTCACGCTGCCAAGACGGTGCTCCGCCTGCCGGATGTGCTCTTCGCCCTGAGCGATCCGACCCGCCTGCAAATCGTCACGACGCTGGCGGACCAGGGCGAAACGATGTGTGCGGCGGTGGGGATTTCCCTGGCCAAATCTTCGTGCTCACGCCACTTCAAGGTCTTGCGCGAGGCGGGGGTGATCCGTTGCCGCAGACGCGGCACGGCCTATCTCAATTCGCTCTGCCGCGAGGAACTCGACGAGGCGTTTCCAGGTTTACTGGAAGCGGTGCTGCGCGCGACGGCTGTTGCCTAGCGCTTTTTGCTTTGGGTCATGGCCGTTTTCTCGTCCCGGAGGGACTGCGGAGATTAGCTGGTGGTGCCAA
>CAZZYS010000036.1:0-21864 GCA_964658285.1 uncultured Verrucomicrobiota bacterium | reverse complement strand
ACACCTGGCTCAACACCCAGACCACCATCGAAAAATACGGCGCGCTGGCCCGCGAACTCCTTCCGGACGTGAATGTCCTGCCCTACGGCCACCAACCCGGCGAAACAGACGACCATCTCCACCTCGATCTCGGCTACTTGCGCGTGGTTCCGGCGGGGTGCGACGAGGCGTAGGGCAAAGTCTCAGCAGAGGTGGACGGCGCTCTCCGAGCGGCGTTGGTGACGCTCCACGCCGCAGGCGTCTTGCATTTCAGGCGGCTGTCGCCGCGACTGGGACCAATGCCGCTCGGAGAGCGCCATTCACCGATTTGAAGTCGGACGCCGCTAAGGCTAGGATGCGTCCCTTTCCACCGGCCGCCGAAGCCCCCGTTCCCGCTTGAATCCACCCGCTCGCAAAAGACCCGGCTCCGCCTCGACCAGCGCACGCGCGGGCCATGGGTCCGCGCTGGCTCCACGCCGGCCGGTCGTCGGGTTGGAGGCGGAGTTCACGCTGGTGGTGGACGGCCGGGAACAGCGGCCGGAGGACGTGTTCGGCACGCCGGGCGGTTTGCTGCGGTATCACGAGGGCCGGATCATCCCGCGAGCGGGTCGCTCGTGTCACCTGCCGACCGGCGGCGCGCTGTATTTCGACACCGGCGTCATCGAAGTGGCGACGGCGCTCATCGAACTCGACGCCCCCGACGGCTGCGCGCGCGCGGTGCGCTCACTTTGGGAACAGATCGCGTTCGTCCGCGGCCAGATCGACCAATGGGAAGCGCGCACGGGCAAGGCAATGCATCTGCGCGGATTCAGCGCGCACTACAATTTTTCACTCTTCGCGCAGGATTCGCCGCGCCTGCATCGGCTCGCGCGCTTGCTGCCGTACCTCCTGGCGGTGCCCGTGATGCTGCTCGCCGCCAACCGCCGGAGCACGGCCATCGGAGCGCGCCCGCGCCCGGGCCGCCTGGAAATCACCGCCGATTTCACTCCCGACCTTGCCCTGACCGAGGCCACGCTGGTTTTCCTGGCGGGCGTCATCGCGGAGACCGCGCGCTGGCCGGAGTCCGACCTGACACCGGATGCCTTCGCCCGGCTCGACCTCCCGCGCCTCGCGCATTTCCGGCCGAGTAAACACAGTTCGCGCAAAGGCTGGCGCGCCCACGCCGACGACTTCGAGCGCAATCCGTTCACGGTCGATCCGAACGCACCGGAATGGCTGCTCACCGACGGCCGCCGCGTCAGCCTGCGCGAATTTGCCGGCGAGGTGTTGCGAGTTTTCACAAAGGGGGTCCGCCGTTACGCCCATCGCGCGACCTTCGTGCATCTGCGCGAGGTGTTCGAGGGAACGGCGCGCTCGTTGCTCGACTTCGAGGAACGCCCCGCCGCGTACGACGACGCCGGCCGCCAGATCGACTGGGGCCGCCGCCGCTCCCGGTCGTTGCCGCGCTCGGCCTACGAGAAAGTGATCCAGCGCGTGATCCACCACGAGCCGCTGCGGATCGGAAAAAACCGATACCTCGTCGAACGGATGCCGGGCTGGTACGAGTTCATTTTCCGCGACGTGAAAACCGGCGAGCGGCGGACGTTCAACCTTGACGAGCTTGCCCGGCGCATCGCGCGCGGCGGGGACTAACACTGCCGCCAGCGCTCAATGCGGGGCCTGCTCGGGCACGAGCCACTGCGGGTCGGCATCCGCGGACGAGGTTTGCGCCGGTGCCACCGCGGCGGTTTGCTGCGGACGCGAAGGGTCAGGGATCGTGTGGCGCGGCGCGGGCCGGTCCAGATCGGCCGGCCTCACCCAGCCTTTCCCGTAAAAATCCCGGTCCTCATCGCTCATGAATATGCAACCGCTGCCGGTCAGGACGGTGGCGGCGATCAGCAGGGACAGGAAGACGGTTTTCATAGGGGTGGAAACGCTGGCGGCGGCACTTTGTACACCATGCCGCTACAGATTCCGGCGCGCAACCGGGTTTCGGTCGATCAGACGAGCGCACCACAGGAAATGCTGGTAAACTGCCGCCGCATGGAGCGTCCCTCCCTCGATCTTTTCCAGCCGGTGACCGATCTGTCCGGGCTGGGCCCCGTGCGGGCCAAGGCGCTCGAACGCCTGGGGCTGTTGACCGTCGGCGACCTGCTCACGCACTACCCGCGCCGGTACGAGGATCGGCGTCAGTTCGAGCATTTTCCGACGAGCGCGGGCGACAAACCCGTGTGCGTCTGCGGGATCGTCGTGGCCACGTCCAGCAAGCGGTTGCGCGGACGGCAAATGATGTTCGAGGCGACGTTGCAGGAGCCCGAACGCCACGCGCTCAGCTCGCTCCTCGTCGTGCGCTGGTTCAACGCGTACTTCGTGCAAAAAATCTTCGCGGCCGGTCAGCGCGTGGTGATCTACGGCAAACCCAAGACCCGGGGTACGGGTGTGGTGATCGATCACCCGGAGTTCGAGATCATCGAAAACGAGGACGACGAGGAAAGTCTCATCCATCTCAAGCGCATCACGCCCGTCTACGCGACGACGGAGGGCCTCAGCCAGCGGGTGATCCGGGGGTTGATCTACCGGACGCTGGCGGCGGTGGACCTCGCCGCCTTGCCCGACGTGCTGCCCGCCGGGCTCGACCCGACGCCGCGCGGCACGGCCTTGCGCGCGATCCATTTTCCCGAGGACGAGACGACGCGGGAAGCGGCCCGGCGGCATCTCGTCCTGAGCGAGTTTTTCGCGCTCCAGATGCTCATCGCCGGCCGGCGGGCCAGGACGGTTTCGCGGCCGGGCGAATCCCACTGCGGGGCGGGCGTCCTAATGGAACGGCTGCACGATTCGCTGTCGTTCGGTCTCACGAAAGCGCAGTGGCGCGCCATCGGCGAGATTCGCGGCGACCTCGCGGCGGCGCGGCCGATGAACCGCCTGCTCCAGGGCGATGTCGGCTCGGGCAAAACGCTCGTGGCCATCTCGGCGATGCTGCTGGCGGTCGAGGCCGGTTACCAGGCAGTGCTGATGGCCCCGACGCAGGTGTTGGCGGAACAGCATTACCTCGTGTTCACGCGCTGGCTGGAACCGCTGGGCCTCAAGATTTCCCTGCGCACCAACTCCCGCCGCGAGGAGAGCGCTGCGGGTGGGTTTCACGCCGATAACGGCGGCACGGAGGGCGGCGAACTCTCGCTCGGCCTGCCGGGCAAGCGCCAGCCGGACATCCTCATCGGCACGCACGCGCTGTTGTACGAGAAGGAGCCCCCGCCCCGGCTCGGGTTGGTCATCATCGACGAGCAGCATAAATTCGGCGTGCTCCAGCGCGCCCAGTTGACCCAACGGCAAAAAATCGCGCCCGACGTGCTCGTGATGACCGCCACGCCCATCCCGCGCACCCTGGCGATCACGGTCTACGGCGACCTGGACGTGTCGGTCCTCGACGAGCTCCCCGCCGGCCGGGGCAAGATCGTCACCGCCGTCCGGCCCAACGACAAGCTGCGCGAGGCGGGCGAGTTCATCCGCAAGCATCTCACCGACGGCCGGCAGGCCTACATCGTCTACCCGCTCATCGAGGAGAGCGGAAAACTCAACGTGAAAGCCGCCACCGAGGGCTGCGAGCACTGGCGGGAAACCCTCAAGCCGTTTCGCTGCGAACTCCTCCACGGCAGGATGCGGCCCGAGGAAAAAGACGCCGTGATGCGGGCGTTCCGCGACGGCGAGGTCCACGCGCTGATTTCCACCACCGTCATCGAGGTCGGCATCGACGTGAAGAACGCCAACCTCATGCTCATCGAAAACGCCGAACGCTTCGGGCTGGCGCAACTCCACCAGCTCCGCGGGCGCGTCGGCCGGGGCGAGCACAAGAGTTACTGTCTGCTCATGGTCGATCCACGCGCCGGCGAGGACGCCCTCTCCAAGCTGCGCACCCTGGAGGAAAGCTCGGACGGCTTCGTCATCGCCGAGGCCGATCTGAAGCTGCGCGGCGCGGGCGACATTCTCGGCACGGCGCAGAGCGGACTGCCCCCGCTCAAACTCGGCGACCTGGTCCTCGACGCCGAGTGGATGCGGCTGGCCCGCTCGGCTGCGCGTGATCTTTTTGAATCCGACCCCAACTTGCGCCGTCAGGAAAACCAGCGCTTCCGCGCATTTTTGGCCGAAAGTCGGAAAATGACGCTCGCGCAGGTCAGTTGAAAACCGGACAAACGAATCTGATCGTATTCCTTGTTGATGAAACGCTTTCTTAGCTTCCTGCTCTTCGTGCTGCTGCTCTGCGTGGCGGTGGCCGCCCTGTGGGTTTGGAAAAACCCGCGGTACGGCGCGCAGGGATTTGATTTGCGGCGCTCGCTGCTCTCGATCATCGGGTCGGCGGACGGCGAGCGTCATCGTCCCGAGAAGTACACCGTCGCCGACGCACCGTACATCAACGCCGCCGACGTGAACGTGCTCGCCGCCATGAGCCGGCAGCGGGTGCTCCTGGCGAAAGCCGTCGTCCCGTCGGTGGTCAGCATCACCAGCACGCGCACGGCGCGCAGCACCGCCCCGAACGACGACCCGCTTTTCCGCTTCTTCCATCACGGGATGCACCAGGGCAGCGCCGCGCCGGAGGGCGCGCAAGGCAGCGGAGCCATCGTCAGCAAGGAAGGCCACATCGTGACGAACAACCACGTCATCGAGGGCATGGACCAGATCGAGGTCGAACTCAGCGACGGCCGCCGCAAACAGGCGATCCTCATCGGCACCGACATCGATTCGGACATCGCCGTGCTCAAGATCGACGCCGACGAACTCCAGCCGATCCCCTTCGGTGATTCCGACGCGGTGGAAGTCGGTGAAACCGTGATGGCCATCGGCAATCCCTACGGTCTGGAGGAAAGCGTCACGCAGGGCATCATCAGCGCCAAGGGCCGCATCGCCAGCGAGCGGACCAACGCGCTTTTCCAGATCGACGCCGCCATCAACCCGGGAAATTCCGGCGGGCCGCTCGTCAACGTGCGCGGCGAACTCATCGGCATCAACGAGCAGATCTACACCGAGACCGGCGGCTGGCAGGGCGTCGGATTTGCGATTCCCTCGTCCACCGTGCGGCGTTCGATGGACAGCATCCTCACGACGGGGCGCGTCATCCACGGCTACCTCGGCGTCGAGCAGGCGCGCCTGACCTCCCAGAACGCCAGGCAACACGGGCTGGTAGACCGCAAGGGGGTGCTCGTGGACCGGGTCCGGGCGGATTCACCGGCGGAGAAGGCGGAGATTCGCGCGGGCGACGTGATCCAGAAGTTCAACAATAAACCTATCGCCGACATCGTGGACCTGCGTCGCTGCGTGGACGAGTTCGTGAACACCACCGCGACCATCGAACTCCTGCGCGACGGCCAATCGCTGCCCGTCAAGGCGTTGATCGCCGAGCGTCCTCCGCCGGGGTCGAGGTTTTCCTACGTGCCGACGGTTCCGCGTCACCCCGGCAACGGTGCGGCGGCGGAAGGCGGCGTGCTCGACGGCGTGAAAATCGAGGAACTGACGGTCGGCACACTTGCCCGGCTGGGTTTACCCGGCGACACGCAGGGAGTCGTGGTCTCGGAGGTGGACTCGGGGAGTCCCGCTGCGAACAAGCTGCGGCCGGGCGATGTCATCGACAAGATCAACCAGCAGGCCGTGGCCACCCCGGCGGAGTACGCCGCGTCTTCGGAAGAACTGCTCGGGGGCGAACCCGCGCTGCTTTCCGTCATGCGCAGCCAGACACGAATGCTCGTTGTCATCAACCCGAGTTGATGCGTGCTGTCCTCGCCAATGAAACTGCTCGTCTGTTGCGCCGTCGCGTTAGTCCTCCCGGGGGCCGGTCGCGCCCAGAATGCCACCCCGCCCGCTGCCCGGGGACCGGAGTGCATCGCGGTCATGTCGGCGTTCCCCCCGGAACTGGACGCGATTGAGGCGAAGATGGTGACCGGAAGCGCAAAAGTCCAGACCACGCGCATCAACGGGACCGAGTTCAAGACCGCGCAGATCGGCGGCCGGCGTTTCGTTTTTTTCCTGACCGGCATGAGTCTGGTGAACGCCGCGATGAGCACCCAGCTTGCCCTCGATCACTTCAACGTCACGGCCGTTTTTTTCACCGGCATCGCGGGCGGCATCGACCCGGACCTGCATCCCGGCGACGTGGTCATCCCCGCCCACTGGCACTACCATGCGGAGTCGGCGTACGTGAACGAGACGACGCCGGGCCAGTTCGCCCTGCCGGGGTTCTTCAAACAAAAATACCTCAATTTTGGGATGATCTTCCCCGACGACGTGACGGTCAGGCGGGAGGGGATGGACAAAGAGGCGCAGGTCTCCGACTTCCCCGCCGATGAAAAACTCCTCGCCGCGGCCCGGCGCGCCACCGACGCCATGCCGCCGCTCACGATGGGCGACCACGCCTCCAAAGTTACCTACGGCGGCGACGGCGTGTCGGGCACCGTCTTTTGCGACAACGCGACGTACCGGCAGTGGGTGTTCCAGGTCTGGAAAGCGCAATGCGTCGACATGGAATCGGCCGCCATCGCGCACGTCTGTTGGGCCAACAAAACGCCGTGCCTGATCGTGCGCGGCCTGAGCGATCTGGCGGGCGGACAGGCCGGCGCGAACGAGGTGAACCAATCCCTGAAAGCGGCGGCGGACCACTCGGCGCAGGTGCTCGTGCGCATCCTGCAAAACCTCGACGCCCCGGTCCCGGCGGCGTCGCCGTCGCCGGGGCATTGACCCGGCCCCCCGCTTTTGCCGATGGAAGTCCGGACAGTCCTGACCCCCGCGGAGATTGCCGCGCTGCCCTCGCGCGACCTGCGCGGGGTGGTGTGCGTCGTTTTCGACGTGCTGCGGGCGACCTCCACGCTGGTCGCCGCTCTGGTCAACGGCGCGCGGCAGGTGTTCCCGGTGCTGACGGCGGAGGAAGCGTTCGCGTTGCGCCGGGACCGGTTTCCGGAGGCCGTGCTCGGCGGCGAACGCGGCGGGGTTCGGATCGACGCCTTCGACCTGGGCAATTCTCCGCGCGAGTACACGCCCGAGAGGGTCGCCGGCCGCTGCGTGGTCACGACGACGACCAATGGCACGGTGGCCTTGCGGGCCTGTGCCCACGCGGACGCGGTGCTCGCCGCCGGATTGGTGAACCTCGACGCGACGGCGGCCTGGTTGCGGGCGCGTCGGCCCCGCCCGGCGACCTTGCTGCTGGTCTGCGCGGGGACGGGCGCACACTTCGCCTGCGAAGACGGCCTTGGTGCCGGCGGGCTGGCGGCACGATTGGGCGGCGCGAACATCGACCGCCTGGACGACGCGACCCTAGCGGTCTCGGCCCTATACGACCAGCGGCGCGTCGATCTGGCGGGTGCGTTGCGCGCCTCGGAGAACGGCCGACGCCTGATGGAGATCGGCCTCGGGGAAGACGTGGCGTGGTGCGCCCGCGAATCGGTCCTCGACGAGGTGGCATTTATGCACGAAGGCGCGATGCAACCAGCCCGGAACCTGCTTCATGGCGCTTGATCTCACAAACACGGACCTTCCACCCGCGCTGAACATGGAGTAAAATGCCATCCTGATGCAGCCCAAGCGTCAAAAAGTTGCGCTGGCTTTTCTCGGTTCGGTGTTGCTGCACGGAATCGCCCTCCTGCTTTTTGCTCTGGTCGTCGTCCTGCGGCCACCCGCGCCGCCCGCGCTACCGCCGGACGAACCGCTGCAACTGGAGATGGTCCAGGAGGAACCACCTGAGACGCCGCCCCCCGTCCCCGTGCTGGAAGCAACGCCGACGCCCACGCCGACCCCCGCGAGCAGATTCATCGTTGACGCGAAAGGCCCGGACACTGACTCGACGCCGCCGCCGGATTCCGCGCTTTCCGACCGGATGACGCGGATGTCGTCCGCCGAACAGGCCAACGGCAACCGCCCGGGTGCTTCGCAACAGGGCCGCCGCATGGCGTCTTTCCGATTCGACCCCGGCCCGCCCACCCCGGGGAACGACCCTGCCGAAGCTTCCAAGCCGACGCCGCTGCCGGAAACCGCCCCCGACCTGCCGAAGCCTGACCAGACCGCCCGCCGGTCCGCCGCCACGCCGCACCCGTACGCCGCGGCACCGCCCGAAGCGACCCCCGCCCCGACGGCGAATCCCGACGAGTTCGCCATGTTGATGGCAACGCCCACGCCGCCCCCCGAAGATCCCTTCGACCCGTCCATCCGCTCGACCTCGCCCCCGCTGCCGAAGCCCGTTGACCGGACGGTTGCCAGGAGCACGCCGACCCCACCGGTCAGTGCGACCCGCAGTGCCGAGAACGGCAGCGGTGCGAACCGCGGCCCCGGCGGGATGGACACGCTAGCGACCCCGGCCGGACGTTACACGCGCAAGGTCGCGGACATGATCAAATTCATCTGGTACCGCTCGATGGACGCACGCAACGACGCGATGTACGGCTCGACGCTGGTCCATTGCACCATCGACCGGGACGGGCTGGTGATCGATCCGAAAGTGACGACCAGCACCGCCGACCCGATTTTCGCCGCAACCGCGTTGCAGGCGGTCGTGGTCGCGCGGCTGCCAGCCATGCCCGAGGATGTGGTCAAAGAACTCGCGGGCAAACGGCTGCCGATGGATATCACCTTCGAGCGCACGCCGATGCCGCAGGAAGCCGCGCTGCATTGATGCCGCCGCACGGCCGGGCTTTCGCAAGGGCTTTTCACCTGCTATCCTCACGACCGTCGATGATTTCCCAAGCTATTCCGTTCCCGTGGCCGATGACGTTCGCCGCGTCACCCCTCGACACGATCACGCAGTTCTTCGCCAAGGGCGGCTGGTTCATGATCCCGCTGGCGATCTGCTCGCTGGCGGCACTGACCATCGTGCTCCTGCGCGTTTTCGCCCTTCGGCGCGAGAACGTCCTGCCGCACATCGTGGAGAACGAGATCGAGCGTTTCCAGCCCAACGGCAGCGCCGAACAACTCTCGCGGCTGGTGGGTGACGATCCGACGGCCCTGTCCACCCTGACCCGCGTGGCGCTCAACCATCTGCGGGTCTCGCGCATGGAAAACACCGAGGCCGTGCAGACCGCCGCGCGCCGCGAGATCATGCGGCTCGAAGGCGGACTCTCCGTGCTGGAACTGATCGTCGGCATCTCGCCGCTGCTCGGACTGCTGGGGGCCATCTCGGGACTCGTGAACGTGTTCTCCGGCCTCGGCAGCGGCAAACAAGCCGCCGAAACCGGCTCCGTGGCGCTGGGAATCGCCGAGGCGTTGAACACGACGATCTTCGGTCTGGCCATCGCCATCCCGACGTTGATCGCGTACACGTATTTCACGAAGCGCGTCGAGGTGATGGCCGTGGAGATGGAATCGCTCATGGCCGAGTTGCTCTCGAAGTGTTATCACCAGCGTCCCAACCGCCCGGCGGGTTCGCCGTCCAACATGATTCCCGAAGTGGAGGACACCCCGCTTTCCATCAAATCGAGCTACCGCGAACAGGTGCGCCGGATTTCGTCCACTGCCGCCGCCCAGCCCGGGACGGAAACCAACCCTGACCCGGATCCCGCCTGAACGTCGGTTCGCGTCTGACGACCTCCGCGCCACCTCGACATGCATTTCTACCGCCGCCGCCGGGTTTCGCCGGTTATCACCATCGTCTCCTTGGTGGACATTCTGACGATGGTGCTGATGTTTTTCGTGTATACAACGACATTCAAGACCGCGACGCCGCAGGTACAAATCGTATTGCCCGAATCGACGAGTGGCACCCAGGCTACCAGCCAGACGAAGCCGGCGTTCCTCGCCATCGACAAAACGGGGGACGTGTTTCTCGATGAAAAACCGATCTCGGTGGATCAATTGGGCGATGCGATGAAGAAGTTGCAGGGCGAGGGTCGCAACGTGGCGATGAAAGCGGACGAGGAAGCGCCTTTCGGCAAAATCATGAAGGTGCTCGATGCCTTGAAAACTGCTGGCGTCGAGCATATTCCGGCGCTGACCCGCCCCAACAAATAGCTATTGTTTCATGGTTTACGAGATCGTGAAATACGGCGACCCCGTGCTGCGGGCGAAAGGAAAGCGCATCGAGACCATCGACGACCGCGTCAAGCAACTGGCCGCCGACATGCTAGAGACGATGTACGCCGCGCACGGTCTCGGACTGGCCGCGCAGCAGATCGGCCTCGCGTTGCAGATCACGGTCGTGGACGTGGCCCCCGTGCAAGGCAATCATCCGAGCGCGATGGTCATGGACGGCAAACCGGTGGACATCAAGGACTGGATGCCGATGGTGCTCATCAACCCGAAGCTGGAACTTACCGCCGAGCGCGAAACGGCCAGCGAGGGCTGCCTGAGTTTCCCGGAAATCCACGGTGACGTGCCCCGTTCACCGACGATCAAGGTGCGGACGCAGCTCATCGACGGCCGCGAGGTGGCCTTCGAAGCGGCAGGAATGCTCGCCCGCGCGATCCAGCACGAGGTCGATCATCTGGGCGGCGTGCTCTACATCGACCGCATGAACTCCGCGACGAAGGTAAGTCTCGGCAGTCGTCTGAAGCGTCTGCAGAGGGAAGGCTTGTCCAACCCGACACAGGGCAATCCGCGTCCCGCGAAGCACCAGCCCGCGAAGAAACCGGGACCGGTCGCGGAGGAAACGGATGAGATGTAGAGTACGATTCGCAGTCATATTCAAAAAGACGGAGAGGCTAGGTCCATCGCGCCGCAGGCGCATCGTCCTGTAAGGTCCTGATGGCTCTCCGAGCCAGTCCCTATTTTGGCTTGGATGGTCTCCGTGCGCACGACGCGTCTCGCCAGAAACATTTGGGACTGGCTCGGAGAGCCATCCCTACCTTGGGACGAGCGCGTGCGGCGCGGTGAGCAGCCAACCGCTCTGCAGTCCACTACAAAATACCTTAGCCCGTCGTCCGCAACCCGCTGGCAATCGCATTGATCGAAAGCAGCAGTTCCGGCAACATTTTCTTCGCCGCTTCTTCATCGCCTGAATGCTGCAAGCCGCGCCAGCGTTCCAGCAACCCGATCTGCTGGTGGTGCAGCACGCGCAACGCGTGGGCGCGCAGATTCAGCGTTTTCGCCGCACGGGGCCGCAACGCCATCGATTGCCGTCCGAAGCACTCCGCCAGCATCGCGCAGGTGCGGTCAAACTCCTCCATGATCCGGCCGAGGAACGACGCCCGCACCGCCTCGTTGCCCACAAGCGCCGCATATTGCGCCATGATTTCACGGTCGGCGCTGGCGAGGTTGGTTTCCACGTTCATGAGGACGTAGCGAAAAAACGGCCAGCCTCCGTTGAGGGTCGATTTCAATTCCGCGAAACCGGCGGCGTCCTCGTCGCGCAGACGGGCGAGCGCGCTGCCGACGCCGTACCAGCCCGGCAGGTAAAAGCGCGCTTGGTTCCAACTGAACACCCACGGGATCGCCCGCAGGTCGGCGAGCGTCCGTTGACCCGTCCGGCGCGAAGGACGCGAGCCGATGCTGCTTTGTTCGAGCGCGTCGATGGGCGTGGCCTGACTATAAAATTCCATGAAGTCCCCTTCCCTCAAGAGTCCCTCGTAGACCTCCCGGCTGGCCGCCACCAAGCGATTGACGGACGTTTCCAGCAAAGCCGAAAGCGGCGGACCGGCCGCCCGCAACGTGGTGGCAGCGGTCCCGGCGAGCAGCAGTTCGAGGTTAAAGTTGGCGGTTTCGCCGTTCGCGTACTTTTGCGCGATGGTCTCGCCCTGTTCGGTCAGCCGCAGGTCGCCGTGGACCGTCCCGCTGGGCAACGCGTCCAGGAAACGGTGCGTCGGTCCGGCCCCGCGGCTGATCGTGCCGCCGCGTCCGTGGAAAAACCGGATGTGCACCCCGGCCTCGCGTCCGGCTTCGACCAGGGCCGACTGCGCGCGGTGCAGCGCCCATTGGCTGGCGAGGATGCCGCTCTCCTTGTTGCTGTCG
Organism: uncultured Verrucomicrobiota bacterium; assembly: GCA_964658285.1. Classification (GTDB taxonomy): domain Bacteria; phylum Verrucomicrobiota; class Verrucomicrobiia; order Chthoniobacterales; family SZAS-18; genus CAHJWO01. The sequence goes on along the minus strand of CAZZYS010000036.1, from coordinate 9,996 downwards.
CTGTAGCCGATCATGATCTGTTGCACCGGCTCCGCCCCCTCACCCGCCAGCGCGCGCAAACTCCTCTGCGTGACGGGATGCGCGAGGAACGCCCGCATGATCCCCGGCGCGCGTTCGAGGTCCTCGGCTGTTTCGAACAACGGGGTGACCGGCAGCGCGCAGACCAGCCCCTCCGGCGTGCTCCGCGCCAGACCCGCCTCGCGGGCGAGCAGATAAACCACCAGCAGGTCGCTCAACTGCCGCGTCATGCTCACGATCAGCGCCCCCAATCCGCCCGGTCCGCAGGTCTGCGCGTGATCGACCAGCAGCCGATAGCAAGACAACACGGCGTCGGCCTCCGTGCCAGCCGCAGCTCCCCCGTGCGCGAACGGCCGCGACGAGCACAGTTCACGCTCAACCCAGGCGAGCCGTCGCTCCTCGGGCCAGTCGGGAAACTCGTCCCCTGGTTCTCCGGCGAGCGTCATCAACTGCCCGAGCGCCTTGTCGTGGAAACGGGAATTCTGCCGGATGTCGAGCGCCGCGAGATGGAAGCCGAACGCATCCACCGCGCGCAACACCGGCAGCACGTCGCGCGCGGCGATGCGGCGTGCGCCCACCTCCACCAGCGACGCGTGCAGGCGCTCCAGGTCCGCGGTCAACTCCGTCGCACGCGCATACACTGCCGACGAGCGCGCCACGGACACCGGGTTCGCCGGGGGCAGCTTGAGCAACAGCAGGCGCACGTATTGTTTCCACGGTTCCTCGGGAGCCTCGTGCAAAATGGCCTGGCCGCGTTCGCCCGCTTCTTCCATGAGCCGCGACAACCGCGTGGAAAACGACGCGGGCGGGCTCTGGACGTTGTGCGACAGGCACAGGCGGCTGGCGAGATGCCCGAGCTGCCGCCCGAGCACGTGCAGGCCGCCGGCGCGCAGTTCGGCCAGGGTTTCACGCGTGGTGCTCGCGGTGACGAGGGGGTGACCATCGCGGTCACCGCCCACCCACGTGCCGAAGCGCAACCGTGGGAGGGAACGGCCGTCCCCGAGCAAGGCGAGATCGAAACCGGCGTCCTGCCAGGCGAGCGTCAGACGGCGGTCGAGTTCTGGAATCGCGCGCGGGAATACTTCCCGAAAATAGTACATCAGGTTGCGCCGTTCCGCGGCGACCTCGGGTTTGCGCAGCAGGATTTCGCCGGTGCGCCAGAGCCGTTCGAGCGTCACCTTGATTTCCTCGCGCCCGTCGATCAATTCTAGCGGTGTTTGCCGGGGGTCTTCGCGGGCGTGCAGCAACGAAAACAGACGCCGGTGCTGCTCCAGGGCGGTGGGACGTTTCGCCTCGGTGGGATGCGCGGTGAGGACGGGTTCGACGACGACGTTCGTCAATCCGGCGGCGATTTCCTGCGGCGTCAGACCCGCCGCGCGCAAGCGTTCGAGGCTCGCGCCCCACAAGCCCGGTTCCGACGCGGGTCCGGCCGTTTTTTCCCGAGCGCGCCGCACCTGCGCGGAGACGTTTTCCTCGATCAGGTTGAGCAACTGAAACGCCGTGGCGTACACCTGCCCGAGCCGGGCAGGATATTCGGTCGCCCCGGGTTCCGCCGTGTCCGCGTCGGCGTCTGTCCAGGGAACGAAACGCGCCAGGTGCCCCTCGCCGAGTTCCACCAGCACCTCGCGCAGACATCCCATCAGGAATGCCAGATCGACATCGATCTTGGCGAGCCCGGCCTCGACCAGACCGGCTGGCGGCGCGCTCATCGTGAAATCCTCCCCCATGCCGTGCGCGACGAGCCCATGCCGGGACTTATACGGGAGACCCTTCCGCCCGCGCAAACCCTTTCTCGCCCGGCACCGGCAGCACGGCCCGTGCAGCCGCGAGTGCGGCGAGGACCCCGCCTGCGAAGCCTTCTTGGTTCCCGCTCCTCCCGACCTGACCCGCGTAAGGGAAAGGCGGCGCGTCGAGCGAACGAATCTCGAACGCCGGGGGCACCTCGCCCAGGAGGGTTTCAAAAAATGTCGAGGCAGGCGGCACGAACGGGAAGCAGCGCCAGAACGCGTAACCGTCGAGTCCGTAGTTGAACGCCACGCGCGACACCGTGGACGCCACCGAGTACACGGCCTCCACCCGGCGGAAATTCTTCAGCAGATAAAGCTCGGCGACCTCCAGATCGTCCTGCGGGATGAACCCGCGCAAACGCAGCAGCCGGCGCTCGCTCGTCTCGGCCGGGTGCGGCCGGTAGATCAACCGGCAGCCGCTGCCGTAGTGCCGCCGGAGATAGTCGAGGCAGCCGTTCAGGGTCGCGGCGTACAAACGCGGATCGATGTTTCGCACGAGCAGATACGGCGTGCCGAAAAAGATGACATCGCGTGACGCTCCGCGCGCACTTTCGCCGTCCCCTGTCGGCAGGAGGGAAACGAAATCCGCCAGGCCAGGAAACGGGGCGTCGAACACGCGCTCTCCGACCGCAAATGGGCGGTCCGCCCCGCCGTTGCTGAAGAGCACGAGCGCCTGGAAAACTTCCGGGAGTTCCTTTTCCAACCGCTCCAGCCGCGCGCCGTCTCCCCCCATCCGCCGGTGTTTGCGGCGGACGGTGCGGCCGACCCCGGCCATCCGCTCCAGGAAATGATTTTGCAGCCAGCCGGAGGTCGTGGTGCGGAAGCCCGGGGTATTGGCCGGGCGGCTGGCGTCGGCGTAAAACTTCGCGGGTAGGCACAACACCTTCGGGACGCCCGGATAGGCGGAGGCCAGGGCGTTGGCCAGATTGGTGGTGCTCCCGAGGACGATGATCGTATCGCGCCCGTCGATCCCCAGCGCCGCCAGCGCGGATTGCCGGCTGCGGAGTTCGCGCACGTAGCGCCGCGCATCGAAGAGCCCGCGGACGGGCCGGACCTTCGCCAGCGGATGCACGCTGGCAAACAGGGCGTGAAACTTCCGCCAATCCGCGTGCTGCCACCAGGCGGACTCCTCGTGGACCAGATGGCACGACGCGAAACGATCCCGCGTCAGCGCGGCGACGCTGAGGGCGACCACGAGGTTATCGGGCCGGGTCAGGGCGATCCACAGACGAGCGGCGGGCATCGGACAGGACTCTTTTTTAGCATAGACGCGTCCTGGGGCAGTTTCCAGGGTCCATCGGCAAAGAGCGTATCTTTACAAAATACACTGGGTCCGCTACAGATGGCCGAATGTCCGTGAACACCGATCCGCCTGCCGAAGGGGAAGGCAAATCGCCGGACGAGAAGCTCCCGATGCAACGCCGGGTCTTCGGCGCCCAGCGCCGCGCCTCCCCCGCCCCGGCCGATGCGCGCCCGGAACTGGAGGAAAAGCTGGCCAACCTCGCCGACAGCGTCAAGGTCCTGCAAAACCACCTCATCGGTGGACCGGTGGCAAGCGCGCCAATGGCCGAGCCGGAAGCGAGGCCACGCAAGTTGAAGCGATTTCACCGGATGGCCGACGACGAGGCGGTCGAGGCGGAGGTGGAACCCGTGCTCGATCACGAAGTGCGGGGCACCGAGGCCACGCTGAACAAAAACATCGCGTGGCCGCGACTGGCACGCGTGGCCGCGGGACCCGCGTACGCGCGGACGCACCCGGCCGGGTCCGAGCGAAAGCGTTCGGTCGTCATCTGGGCGCTCGCGCAACTCGCCGGTCTTGCCTTGCTGCTGATCGGATTCTGGGCCGGGCAGTCGTTGTCCGGCGACGAGGAGGCGCATCCCGACTCTCCGGATTCCGCTGCCGCCATGAAGTCCCCCGCCGTCGATCCACTCACCCGTATCGGCGTGAACGACCGCGCCCTGGAAGCCGTGGACCGGGGGCTGCAAGCCGAAAAGGCGGGCGACCTGAACGCCGCCCGTCAAACCTGGGAAAGCGCGGCGGACGGACGGGGCCGGTTGCCGGGCGCGGATTACCGGCTGGCGATGGTGGCCATCCGCAACAACGATATCTCGGGTGCCGACATCCACCTTGCCGATTCGCTCGCGGCCGGTGAGATGATGGCGAGCGCGTACTTCGTCAACGCGTGCTTCGCGGGCAAGAAGGGCGACTATCTCAAGGCGGCCCAGCAGCTCGCGCACGCCGTCCGGGTCGAGCCGTTCAGCGCGAAATACATGTTTTGCTGGGGGGAAGCGTTGCGGCGGGCGGGCAAGGCACAGGCGGCGGCCGACGCCATCGCGCACGCGCTCGACCGGCCGGCCTCGCCCTCGGACCTGGAGCTTTTCACCTTCAAGCTGCGTCTGGCTAAAATAGAGGCGGGTCAGGACGCCACGTTCGACGCCGAACTCACCGCCCATCTCTCCAAAACACCGGTCGCGGGCGACTGGCTGCTGCTCGCGGCGGCGCGCGATCTGAGCCATGCTGCCTACCCGAGCGCCGCCGGCCACTTGCGCGAGGCGGCGCGGGTGTTGATGCCCGAAAGGTTTCACCTGTTCGTACAGGATTTCGCCTTCCAGAGCTACGCGAACCGACCGGACGTGACCGTGTTGCTGAACGTCCCGCCCCCGCCGTCGTCGGTCGGACCGCTGGACCCCGGTGCCTGGCCGACGGACGAGGCGGACCCCGCGACGTGGCCGCCGTTTTCGCCCGCGCTCTGACGCCGCTCAGGCCGCGGGACCGCCGCCCGGGATGATGAGTTTTTCCGTGCCGCAGAGGCGCTTGGAAAGATCGACCGGGGCATCGAGCGAGGCGTTGCCCCCGGCCGGGTCGATCTGATAACTCCAAACGTCGAAACGTTCCCAACTCGCCGCGCCGTAGATCGTCGAGAACGCGCCATCGACCGCGTCGAGACCGTGCGCGATCTTGATCCGGCCGATGCGCGGCTTGTTGAAACGCGCGTCGAACACGTGCCAGCCGCTGCTCAGGTACACCTCGAAGTACGCGTGGAAATCCATCGGCGTGCCCGAATCGAGGAACGCGATGTCCGACACGTAACCCGACACGTAGCGCGCGGGCAGATTAAAGGTGCGGCAAAGCGCGATGGCCGTGTGCGCGAAGTCGCGGCAAACGCCGTAACGCTGGGCGACGATGTCCGAAGCCGAGGTATTCGGCGAGCCGCTGAATTGACGGTACTCGATGTGGTCGTGCACCCAGTCGCAAATGGCCTGCACGCGCACGGCTCCGTGGGCGATCTGACCGAAATGCTCGAACGCGAAGTCGAGCAGTTTGTCCGAGTCGCAGTACCGGCTCGGCAGGGTGTAGCGCAGCACGCTGTCGGGCAACTGCTCGATGGGCACCGGCGGACCGAAGCCTTCCGAGTTTTCCACCGTGGACGGGACCCAGACGAGGGAATCGTACCGGATCGTGTTGAGGCCCGCGTGCAGCTTGAACCGGTGGATGATGTTGCCGTGCGAATCCTCGTATTCCAGCATCCCCTGGCGCGGGCTGACGCTGAGCCGTTCGCTCTCGACGAGTTGTCCAAGCCCCTGGCGCGGCTTGAGCGTGAGGATGATCGGGGCGGGTAAATTGGCCCGGTAGGTGATCTGGCAGCCCGCGCGCACGAGCAGGTCGAGCGGCGGCGCGTCGAGCGTCAGGATGCGGGCGGGATCGGCGATCAGCGTGGTACTCATGTCGGAAAAAGGGGAAAGTCCGGTTCAGGCCCCGGTGGTGAGCCGGTCGAAAAACTCGTGGAACAGCGGCGCGTATTGCTCGTGGCGCTCCGGGTGGTACTGCACGCCGAAGCAGTACGGATAATCGCGCCGTCGGACCTGCTCGACGATGCCGTCGCCGGGCGACCAGGCCTCGACCTCCAACCCATCGCCGAGACGGTCGAGGGCCTGATGGTGAGAACTGTTGATCCGTTCGTAGCGCGTGTGCTCCGGGGCGGCCTCGCCGTAGACGACGGGCTGGAGGTTGCCCAGGCGCAGGGCAGGCGCGTTGTGTCCGGGAATGTCGAGGTGGAGCGTCCCGCCGAGGGCGACGTTGAGCACCTGCACGCCCTTGCAGATCGCGAAAACGGGCAGCCCACGCGCCAGCGCCTCGCGCGTCGCGGCAAACTCCCAGGCGTCGCGTTCGGGCTGCGCATCCTCCTCGATCACCGACGGATCGGGGATAGGTTGCTGGAGAAATCCCGCGCCGATGTCTGGCCCACCCGTCAGCAGCAGCCCGGCCGCGCCGACCGGCAGCACGCCATCGCCGGCCGCCGACGCATCCGCGTGACGCGCGTTGCGCGCGTCCACGTCAGGCCGTTCCAGGAACCAGCGCGTGAAAAACGGCTCGTCCTTTTCACGAATCCAGGTGGCGAGTATCGGCATCGGTTTTACAGGTTCGGTCGAGCCAGAGCAGTCAGCCGCACGGAAGACTGCCGGGTGAAAATCCCTCGCACCGTCCCCCTCGGAAACCACGCGCTGCTTGCCCGGTTCTAGCGAGAGGACTTTGATCGCAAAAGCGCCGAAAGTCCAACCAGAAACCGCGCTCCGACCCGCGGCTTCCCCCTAGGGGAACTCCCTTAGTTGCCTTAGGGAATACGCCCCACGGATTTAGACTATCTTCTGGCATGTTCCGTGGTGATACAGTGTTGGAACGATTCCTATATGATGCAAACACGTCACCGGCTTGTCTTAGTGGACGATCACAGTGTCATCCGCGATCTCTTCAAGTTTCAACTCTGCCGCAGCGAACCGCTGCGATATGAAATCGTCGGCGAAGGCTCCACGGGTCAGGAGGGCGTGGACATTTGCCTCCAAAAGCGGCCGGACGTTTTGCTGCTCGACCTCATTTTGCCGGGGCTCAACGGCGTGGAGGTCCTCCGCCGGCTGCAGCCGAAGCTGCCGCGGATGCGCACGCTGTTTTTCTCGGCGTCCATGCGCGCCCCTCTGATTTCGGAAGCCTTCGAACTCGGCGCTTCCGGGTTCGTCGGCAAGCCCCGCCCCTGGAGTACTGTGCTGGAGGCCGTCAACCTCGTGGCGGAAGGCGGGAAATATTTTGACCCGGCGGTGGCGTATCTCGCCGGCCGCGCCGCGCGTCAGCCCGCGCCCGAGGACCTGACGGGCCGGGAACGCGAGGTCGCGCAACTAATCGCGGAGGGCCACAGCACCAAAGAAATCGCCGGCCTGCTGGGCGTCAGCGCCAAGACCATCGACAAACACCGCACGCGCATGATGGAAAAACTCCATGTCCACGACGCCGTCGCCGTGACCCGCTACGCGCTCCAGGCAGGGTTGACCACCTTGGAATGACGACGACTGCTCCCGTCCGCGCTATTCGCCGGTGCCACCCGGCAGACCGAGGCGGTCGCGGGCCTCGATGAGTTTCGTGTACAAAGGTTGCAGGCCTTCCGGGATCACCCGCGTCGCGCCGAGCACCGCCATGAAGTTGTAATCGCCCGCCCAGCGCGGCACGATGTGCAGGTGGAGATGATCCGCCACCCCGGCACCCGCGCAGGCCCCGAGGTTGAGGCCCACGTTGAAACCCTGGGCATGCACGACCGCGCGCAGGAGCGTCTGCGCGTCTTCCGCCAGCGTGAGCAGTTCCAGTTTTTCGTCGGCGGTCAGTTCGCCGAGGTCGGCGGTTTTGCGGTAAGGCACCGCCATGAGGTGCCCCGCCGCGTAGGGGAAGCGGTTCATGATGAGGTAGCCGCTCTTGCGCCTCAAGACGACCAGATGCGCCGCGTCGTCGGAGGTTTGCGCGGCCTCGGTGAAAAAATCCGGCAGCGGCCGTTCCAGCGAGAAATACTCCACCCGCCACGGTGCCCACAGGGATTCGAGCTGACCGGGCAAGCTCATGGCCGCGCGGTCTCCCGCCCGGTGAGGGCAACCGGTGGCCGCACCGCCAGCCAGAGCCAGCCCGCGAGCAGGCACAGGCCGCCGAATGGAGTTACGTGGACGAGCCAAGACGGCCCGCCGGCCGCCGCCGCGTAAAGGCTGCCGCTAAAGAGAAAAATACCGGCCCCGTACAAACCGAACGACGCCTTCGGGAAGGACCGCAGGCAAGCCAGCAAGAGCATCACCACCGCGTGGGTTGCGTGGTAAAACACTGCCCTCTCCCACCACTCCCGCGCCTTGGGCTGGAGCGCGAAGGCGTTCTCCATCCCGTGCGCGCCGTGCGCGCCGAGTGCCACGGCAAGAAAACCCAGGAGCGCGGCGACGCGAAAAGCTCGGACGGAAACCACTTGCATCGGAAGGTTCAGAATGGGTTCTGGTCAATGAGGAGGCGGCGCGTCCGGCGAAGCGGACGGCGGTGGCGGCGTCGGGGCGACGGGACTGCTCGCCGGCGACGCGGAAGCGTCCGGGGCAGGCGAATCAGCGGGCGCGGGCGGATTCATCGCGGTGGCCGGTGTCGCGGATGGCGCCTTGGCATAAAATCGCGCGAGTTCCTTCTCGAATCGGAACTGCGAGAGGTAATAGTCCCGCAGGCGGGACGCGAAGATTTCGGAGCCGCCGCGCGCCGCCGCCCGGTCGAGGTAGCCGGCGGCGGCGGCGAACTTGCCATTGTGCATCTCCTCGGCGGCCGCAGTGATGAGCCAATCCATCTCGGGGTTCGGCAGCGCCAGTTGTTTGGCCAACTCATCGGCAAAATCCTTCTCCTGGCCGGCTTCGATCTGTGCCAGCCGCAAGGTGAGACGATAGAGACTCTCCTCTTCCGGTTCGCGCAACCGGTCGATGGCCTGTTGGAGGCGGACGATGGCCGCCTGGTCCTTGCCCACGCGACGCAAGGCCGAACCCCAGTAATAAAAGTTCCGCGCGCCAAACGGATCGACCTTCGTGGAGGTTTCGTATTCGTTCATGCCGATCCCGCGCACCAGCCCCCCCCGGCCGGTGCTCAAGGTCGCCCGCATGTTGTAGACTTCGCCGACGTTTTCGCCTTCCACGAGGGCGTCGTTCAGCAGCGGCAGTGCTTTCACGAAATCTCCCTGGAACACCGCGACCTGGGCCAGTTGAAACGTGAGACCACGCACGTGCTCCCCCGATGCTTTGACCTTGCCGAGCAGGTCAGCGGCCGTTTTGAAGTCGCGGTTTTGCTCGGCGGCCATCGCCTGGTCGATCAGTGTGGCGTTGGCGTCGGACAACAGGATGGTCGTCGCTTTGCCGTCGCGGTTGACAACTTCCGGTGCGGCCGGGGCGGCGGGCGCAACGACCACCTTCGACACGCTGAAGCGACCCAACACAAAGCTGCCGACGAGCAAAGCCAGCGCGCCCAACTGCGTCGCCACTCCGAGCCAGCTCCCGCGTTTTGCAGGCGTCTGTTGCCGCCGCACCCGCGAGGTCAGCGGCTCCACCGGGATGGGAGGACCTTTCGTGCTGGAGGCCACGTCCGGCCGGGCCGCCGGTGAGGTGGTGTCCGGGGCAAGCGTGCTGGCGGAGGGCGACGACCCCGCTTCCGGCGCGAGCACATCCCTCACGGACGACTCGGCGGCACCGGGGACCGGGACGGCCGGCGTTTCGGCCTTCGCGTCGGTGTCCCGGCGCTGGAACTTCTTTTTTTCCTTCGGCAAAGGCCCGCGCGGAGAGGACGATCCTGCAGCGGGGTCACTCCCCCCGACCTGATTGCGCATCCATTCGAGGAAGTCGTTGAACCCGGGCGGCCCACCGGCGGGAGGCGCTTCCTTCGCGGTGTTGATGTTCGGCGGATTGACACGCGGCGCGGGAGCCAGCGGTTTTGCCTGCGGTGGCAGGTTATAGTTGGGGTCGTTCGTGTCTGGGGAAAGTCCGTCGGAGTCGGCCATAAGGTAAAAAAGCGCCCCGCTTACCTACCGGAGAACGTTCGGGATGTAAAGGATCACGCCCGCCGCGTCGGCGTTTTCGCGTTGGGTGCTCGCGGGGGTTGCCTGGTTTGAGGTTCCTGCCGTATCCTGGGCCGATGAGCGAGCACGGGACGGCGGTCCAGGGGGAACGCGGCATCGTGGTGCAGAAATACGGCGGCAGCAGCATGGCCGGGCCGGAGAAAATCCGCGCCGTGGCCCGGCGGATCATGCAAACCCACGCCGCCGGCCACGCCGTGTGCGTCGTCGTTTCCGCGATGGGCGACACCACCGACGACCTGCTCGCCACCGCCAAGCGCTTGTCGGCGAACCCACCGCGCCGGGAGTTGGACATG
>CAZZYS010000035.1:0-22375 GCA_964658285.1 uncultured Verrucomicrobiota bacterium | reverse complement strand
CGCTTCGGACGCGAGGAATCCGTGCGCCTGCTCGGTCAGTTTCCCCGGCTGCTCCCGTGAACGCGCCGTTTCACCCGTTGCTCACGCGCGCGTGCCTCGTCGGGGTCAACGGGGCTTTCGGTCGCATCCTCGCCCGCAAGCTGACCCATGCCGGCGTGGCGGTGTCCGGCACCGACCTGCCTGCTGCCGCCGGCCGCGCGCCGGAGGGGAGCTTGTTGGAATTCGTCCCCGGCGAGATCGGTACACTGCTGGTGGAGCGTCGCGAATGGTTCTCGGGGTTTGATCTGCTAATGTTTTGCACGCCCGAAAACGTCGTCACCGAGCACCTGCCGGCCGCGCTCGGCATCGAGGGGCCGAAGCTTTACGCGGATATTTGCTCCGTGAAAAGCCGGATTGCCGCCGTGGTCGCGGACTGCATGCACGCGCGTCGGCTCCCGTTTTCTTACGTGAGCATTCATCCGATGTTTGGCCCGGTGGAGGATTTTACCGGGTTCAATCTCTGTACCGTTCCGATGGCGGACGGGGCGGGCGAACACCGTGCGGCCTTCATCGAATTACTCGACACCTGGAAGGCCCGGCGCATCGAGCTATCCGCCGAGGAACACGACCGGCTGACGGCCTGGGTGCAGGCGGCGTGTCACTTCGCCATTCTCGGCTATGGCGCGGCGTTGGCGGCTTCGGGGGCGTCGTGGGAATCCATGCAGCGCATCTCGACTCCGACGCAGCAGCTTTTGTTATCCCTCGTGGCGCGGATCGCGCTTTCCGACGAGGCGACCTACGGACAGATCCAAAAGGAAAATCCGTTCGCCGCCGGGGCTCGCGCGGAGATCGCCGCCGCGTGCGGCAGGTTGGAACGGCTCAGCGGAGGACAACCCGACCCGACGTTCCAGAATTTGTTCCAGCACATCGCCGGTTTTCTCTCGGCGGAGGGCGGGCACCTGAAGGAATTGTCTGACAGGTTGGTGGAACTGGTCAGGCAGGGCTGAGGTCGTGCGCCGCGCCTGCGGCGTTCCAACCAAGGTAGGGATGGCTCTCCGAGCCAGTCCCTATTGTTTCTGGAAAATGCGTCGCTGAGACAACGGTCAGCCAGACAAAATTAGGGAGCGGCTCGGAGAGCCATCCCTACCTTGGTTGGACAACCGGCGGCTTCGCCGCCGGCCCCCGCTTACGGAGTCAGCACGACTTTCACGCAGTTGTCCTGTTTTTTGGAGAAGATTTCGTACCCGTGCGGCGCCTCGTCGAGCTTGAGGCGATGGGTGATGATGTCGTCGGCCTTGAACTCGCCCTTTTCGATGTGCGCGAGCAACTTATCGATGTGGGCATGGGCCGGGGCCTGGCCCTGGCCGATGAGGATGCCCTTGTCGAACATCTGCCCGACCGGGAAGTTGTAATTCATCGGATAAACACCCAGGATCGTCACCCAGCCGCCACGACGGACGGCGCTGAGGCAGGTTTCCAGGGCGGTGATGCTGCCGACCTGGCCCTTGATGAGGTTCGTAGCTTTGTCGAGGAGCGTCCGGTGCGCTTCCATGCCGACCGCGTCCACGCAAACGTCCGCGCCGCGGCCTTCGGTGGCATCACGGATGTACTCGACCGGGTCGATTTCGTTGGAATTGACGACCTCGCAGTTGGCCGTGCGCCTCGCCATCTCCAGACGGTACGGCTCGATGTCCACACCGATGACGCGCTTGGCTCCGCGCAACCACGCGCTCTTGCACGCCATGATGCCCACCGGGCCGCACCCGAACACCGCGACCGTTTCGCCGCCCTTCACCCCGGCCCAGTCGATGCCGCTGTATCCCGTCGGGAAAATGTCCGTCAGGAAAAGCACCTGTTCGTCGGAGAGCGTGTCCGGCACCTTGCGCGGGCCGTAGTCGGCGTAGGGGACGCGCACGAACTCCGCCTGGCCGCCGTTGTACCCGCCGTAGAGATCGGTGTAGCCGAAAAGCGCGCCGCCCTTTTGTGTCAGCATTCCGCCCTCGGGGCCGTAGTGCTCGGGGTTGGAATTCTCGCAGTGGCCGGGCAGGTCGTGGTGGCAAAAGAAACAGGTCCCGCAAGCGATGGGGAAGGGGACCACGACGCGGTCGCCTTTCTTGAGATTGGTCACGCCGGTGCCGGTCTCCTCCACGATCCCCATGAACTCGTGGCCCAGCGCCATCGGCCGGGCCTGCGGCAGGAAGCCGTTGTAAATGTGCAAGTCGCTGCCGCAGATCGCCGTGGCGGTGACGCGGATGATCGCATCGCGCGCGTCTTCGATCTTCGGGTCTGCAATCATCTCGACGCGCACGTCGCCGGGTTTGTGGAACATGAGGGCTTTCATATGGGTTTCTCGGAATCGGTCGGCGGCGGGAGGAGCGGCCGTCTAAATGTCGCGGAACTTGCCCCGGCGGCGTTGCCCCGGCCGGGCGTCGGTGTAGGTTGCGTGGCGCTATGTTTTACGCATCTCCATGACGGAACACGGCTACCTCGCCCTCGTGCTGCACGCGCATCTGCCGTACGTCCGGCACCCGGAGTACCCGGAGTTTCTGGAGGAAGATTGGCTGTACGAGGCGATCACGGAGACGTACCTGCCGCTGCTGGCGGTGTTCGACCGGCTGGTGGCGGAGAAGGTGCCTTTCGCCCTGACCTTGACGCTGACCCCGCCGCTTTGCGCGATGCTGCGCGATCCGCTGCTTGGTGAGCGTTACGTGCGTTACCTCGACCGCTCCCTGGTCCTGGCCGGGAAGGAAATCGAGCGCACGCGCGGGCAGGGCCGGCTGGAGGAAAACGCGCATTTTTATCTGGAGCGTTTGCGCGACTGCCGCCGCCAATACCTCGAACGCTGGGGGGGCGACCTCGTGGCGGCGTTCCGTGGTTTCCAGGACGCCGGCTACCTGGAGATCATCACCTGCGCGGCGACGCACGGGCTGTTGCCGCTCATGGAAAACATCCCGCAGGCCGTCCGCGCGCAGATCGCCATCGCGTGCGACGATTACCGGGATTGCTTCGGCCGTGACCCGGCGGGCATCTGGCTGCCGGAATGCGCCTACGTGGCGGGCATCGACCGGGTGCTCCAGGAAGCGAACCTGCGCTGGTTCATCCTCGACGCGCACGGGCTGATGTACGGCCAGCCCCGGCCGCGCCGGGCGATCTACGCGCCGTGTTACACCCCGGCGGGTCCGGCGGCGTTTGCGCGGGACCGCGAATCCAGCCGCCAGGTCTGGAGCGCGCAGCACGGCTACCCCGGCGATCTGGCGTACCGGGATTTTTATCGGGACATCGGCTTCGAGTTGACCCCGGAGGAACTTGCCCCCGTCGCGCCGCAGAAGTTCACCGGGTTCAAGTACCACCGGATCACCGGCCGCAGCGGCGAGGAAAAGGAACCGTACCACCGCCCGTGGGCGCTGGCGGCCGTCGATGCGAACGCGGGGCATTTCATGGACGAACGTCGCGGGCAGATCGAGAGCCTGCGCAACGTGCTCGACGTGGACCCCATCGTGGTCGCGCCGTTCGACGCGGAACTCTTCGGCCACTGGTGGTTCGAGGGACCGGAGTTTTTAGAAATGTTCATCCGCAAAGCGGTGTACGACCAGAAGACGTTCGAGCTGACCACCCCGGGCCGCTACATCAATACCCATCCGCGCCAGCAGATGGTCGCGCCGTCGGCGTCGAGCTGGGGGCAAAACGGCTACTGGGAAGTGTGGTTGCACGCGAGCAACTCGTGGATTTATCCGCACCTGCAAACCGCCGCCCGCCGCATGGTCGAGGCCGCCCGCGCGGAGGTCAAAGGGACCGGCTTTCTCGAACGCGCTGCCAAGGCCGGACGCGTGCCGGACGCCGACGAGACGTTGCGCGACCGCCTGCTGCGGCAGATGGCGCGTGAACTCCTGCTGGCCCAGTCGAGCGACTGGGCGTTCCTGATGAAAACCGGCACCGCCACGCACTACGCAGCCAAACGCACGCGCGACCACATCTTGCGTTTCACGCGGCTCTACGAACAGTGGAAAAGCGGCGCGCTGGATGCCGAGTTTCTCGCCAACTGCGAATGGCGCGACGCGATTTTCCCCGATCTCGACTGGAAGTATTATGTTTGAAAAAAATTGCGTGCGCCGCGTGTTTGCGGCGGTCATTTTTTGCGTGTCACTGGCGACTGGCCCGGTGTGGGGTCAGGAAACAGCGAAGAAGGGTGGGTCCGTGCCGATTATCTTCGTCCCGCCGCCGATGGAGAACGCCGTGTACAGCGTCGGCATCTACGACGCGAAGAGCGGCAAACTGGTGCGGCGGCTTTGCGAGGCGGCCGGGCAGAACACGTTCAAAATCGGCTTGAACGGCCTCGTCACGAGTTGGGACGGCAAGGACGACGACGGCAAGGGGCTGCCGCCCGGTAAATACGCCGCGCGCGGATACGCGGTCGGGCCGTTGAAAGTCGAGGGCGAGGCGGTCCTTGGCAACGATTGGGTGGAGGACGACGACAGCCCGCGCGTGCGCGGCGTGGAAGCCATTGCCAGCGTGCCGGAAGACGAAGGGCTGGCGGCGGTTTTCAACGTCGGTCCGGAAAAATGGATCATCGCGCGTTTCAAGGGGAAGGATGGCAGCCTCGCGTGGCAGAAAGCCGTGGTGGCTCCATCCAAGACGGTGCCAATTCCCGACGGCGCGCGCTTTGGCCTGGAAGCGACGGGCGCGGGGGTGGTCTTGACGCATTGGACGGGAGATCGCGCCGAGTATCGGTTGGCCGACGGTGAGGCACACGCGCTGACGAAGGCCGCGGCTGCTTTCCGGGACGGGCGGAGCAGCCTCGGCAAGAATGAAGCCGTCTGGATGATCGAGGACCACGTGCTCTCGGAACGCTCGTTGAGCGGCGACGTGCTGCGTTCACTCGCACCGAAAGAAGGCGACCCGTTGCCGGTCGCGGTGTCGGCGTTCACAAAAAGCGAGCGGCTCTACTTGTTGGAACAAAAGCCCGGCTGGCAACGGGTGCGCGGTCTCGCCTGGGTGGACACGAAAGAGCAAAACGGCAAGCCTGTCTCCACCTGGCAGACTTTTTTCGAGCGCAACATCCGCGCGGTTGACCCCGTGACGGGTTCCGAAGACGCGGCGGCGGCAAAAGAAGCATCGCCGACGGTCGATGTGGCGCTCGAAGAGAGTCCGCTAGCACCGGGCAAGCACGAACACGTCGGCCTCACCGGCGCGTTCGACGAGAAAGGCAGTTATCTTTCGACGGCGGACGGCTTGCGGCTGCGGCAGATCAGCCAGCGCGCCCATTTGCTCACGGTGAAGTTGTCCGAGGACAAAGCAGGCGGTGGTCTGAAGTTCTACCAGAACGACGGCGCGGCGTGGGATCAGTTTTCGATCCGGGGCGTCAAAAAGATCGTCGGCTTCGACGCGGGCGAATTCGAGATCGACGCGGCGGGAGAGAAACCCGTCGCGGAGAAGGCCCCCGAGCCAGACCTCTGAAACGCGGATTTTTCGTTCGCCTCGCACTGGCTCCACAGGCATATTTCCGCACCGTCCGATGACCCCGAAAAACATCGTTTATTTTGACCTCGAAACGCAGCGCACCGCCAACGACGTGGGCGGCTGGGACCGCAAGCGCGACATGGGGATGAGCGTCGGCGTGACCTATTCCACGGGCACGGGCGAATACGCCATCTTCAGCGAAAAAACCGTCGATGGCCTCGTGGACCAACTCCGCCGCGCGGACCTCGTCGTCGGGTTCAACATCCTGCACTTCGACTACGAGGTGCTGATGGGTTACACCGTGCTCGACCTGCCCAGTCAGCTTGCCACGCTCGACCTGATGCTCGACATCGAAAACAGTCTCGGGCATCGCCTCAAGCTCGAATCCATCGCGCAGGCGACCTTGGGGGTCGGCAAGACCGCCGAGGGTCTCGATGCCATCAAGTGGTGGCGGCAAGGCCGGTTGCTCGAAATCGCCGAATACTGCTGCTTCGACGTGAAGGTCACCAAGCTCGTCCACGAGCACGGTTGCCAGAACGGCGAACTCTTTTACAACGACCGTTTCACCAACAAACAGACCGTAGCGGTAAAATGGTGAATCATCCTGGCCCTTATTAATCCCCCCAAACCATGTCCAGCGGTCCACGAATCATCAACGGCACAGCCATCGCGGAAAAGGTCCTCGACGAACTCCAGGCCGAGATCGCCGCACTCAAATCCGCCGGACGCACGCCCGGTCTCGCCGTGGTGCTCGTCGGCGACAACCCGGCGTCGCGTTCCTACGTCCGCGCAAAGGATCGCATGTGCCAGAAGATCGGTCTGCATTCGGTGAAACTCGAACTGCCCGCTACCACGACGCAGGCGGAGTTGCTCGAAGTGGTGGCACGGCTCAACCACGACCCCGCGATTCACGGCATCCTCGTCCAGTCCCCGCCGCCCCCTCACATCGACGAACAGGCGGTTATCCTGGCCATCGATCCCGCCAAGGACGTGGATGGTTTCCACCCGATCAACGTCGGCAAGCTCGCCATCGGTGATCCGAGCGGTTTCGTACCCTGTACACCGTTGGGTTGCCAGCGACTGCTCGTCGAGGCCGGCGTTGAGACGGCGGGAGCGCATGTCGTCATGCTCGGGCGCAGCATGTTGGTGGGAAAACCGTTCGCGCTGCTGATGATGGGCAAGGGCCCTGGCGGCGACGCGACGGTGACGGTCGCGCATTCCCGCACCCGCGACCTGCGCGGAATGATGCGGTCGGCGGACGTGCTCGTCGTGGCCATCGGCAAGGCGAATTTCGTGACGGCGGACGACGTGCGCGAGGGGGCGGTCGTCATCGACGTGGGCATCAACCAGCTCGACGACGCCAGCCACCCGCGCGGCTATCGGCTGGTCGGCGACGTGGATTACCCGGGCGTCGCGCCGAAGACCGCCGCCATCACGCCCGTGCCCGGCGGGGTGGGGCCGATGACGATTGCGATGCTGATGGCGAACACGGTCAAGGCGTGTAAACTCACCGCCCGTGAAGCATGAGCGATTGCCTTCCCTGACCGTCGTTTGCGCGTGGCTGTTCCTGTGTGCTGTCCACGCCGCCGTCGCTGCTCCCGAGGCGGACAGCATGAAGGTGACCGCCGCGCCCATCGGCCGGTTCGGGTTTGGCACCGGCAGCGGCGGAATGCTCTGGAACCCGACCATCGGGCATCTGGTCATCAACCAGATTCAGTCCGGCGGTCCGGCCGAGAAGGCGGGACTGCGCCTCGGCGACGAAATCCTGGCGGTCGATGGCCTGACGGTGCCCGGCCGTTCCCGCTCGGAGGTTTTCCAGACGATGCGCAACAAGGACGCCGGGAAACCGGTGACGTTCAAGGTCTCTTCGGATAAGGGCAAAGGCCCGGCGCACGAGGTCCGGGTGGTCCCCGTGGACACCTACAAACCGCGCCGTTAACCGCCCGCTCCTTCCGCTGTACCGCTGGCGGCGCGTGTGCTACCCTTGCGGCTAATGCCTTTGGCCCGACCTGCCTGCGCGCCGCAACTGTTTTCCCAGCCCGTTGGCTCGACCGATCCCGAGTTCCCGCGCGTCCTGCGCACCGCCGATCCCGGTCCCGCTCTGGACGGGCCGCTGACCTTCCTTCCCGCACCCATCGCCACGGCGGCCGACTGGCTCGAAGCCTGGAAGGGTTGGCGAGAGACCGTGTTGACCCGGACCCTCGCGCCGCTGCTGCTGCAAACCACCGGTCTCGCCGTGCGCGGTTGCGCCCGCGAGATGCTCGCTCTCGACACCGAACTCGACGCCACGCTCGATCCCGCCGCGCGCGCACGCAGCACGGCGGCCGGACGCCGCCTGCTCGTCCGCCTGGCGTCCTCGCGCGGTGAACGCTGGCTGGGCAAGTGCCAGCAATGGGTGTCAGCGGGCGAGATGCCGGCGCATTTCCCGACGATTTACGCGGGCCAGCACGCCCTTTTTCACCTGCCCTTGCGGCTGCTGGTGCCCGCGTATGCGTATTGGGAATGGTCCGCGGCGATGGCCGCGCGACCCTCCGTCGGTGGACCCGCGCCGGATTTCACGGCCGAGACCGACGGGTTGTGCCGACTCGCGCAAGCCATCCTGCCTCCACCCTATGCCGTCGAGAACCTTCCAGCCGCATCGAGCGACCGTTAGGAGCGCCACCGCCGAGCCGACGGTCGAGAAGGAGGAACAGACCGACGAAGCGGTCGATGTGCCCTGGAACGTCGTCGTGCACAACGATCCCATCACCACCACGAGCTACGTCACGATGGTCTTCCAGAGGGTGTTCGGCTATCCGCGCGACAAATCGGAGAAACACATGTGGGAGGTCCACCGCCGGGGCCGCTCGATCCTCTGGAGCGGCGTGCGCGAACGCGCCGAGTTGTACGTCGAGCAACTCCACGGCTACCAGCTTTTGTCCACGTTGGAGCGTGCGCTCTAGATGAAGGTTTTCCGTCACGACAAGGAGCCGCCGGCCGTGGTGTTCGAGGGGATCGAACCGTTCTTTATCGACGTGCTGCGCCAGCTTCCGGGCGACGCCGACCCGGGCGACCATCCCGGGGCGCGCGCCCGGCTGTTCAGCGATCCGATGAACGAGTCCGAGGACGGTGACGAGTTTCTCGACGACTGGAAAGCCTTCGTCGAACCCGAGATCCGCGACCTGTTTCTTTCGGCGCGGGAAATCGTCCTGGGCGACCTGGCGGTGTTGCCGGTTTCCGACCTGCCGCCGGACGCGTCGGGCCCGGAACAGGGTTACGGCGAATTGTTCGATCCCATCGCGTTCGTGCCCACGGAACATTCCCTGACGATCCCGGCCGACCACATGGAGGCCTGGCTGCGCGTGCTTAACCAGGCCCGCCTCGTCCTCGCCACCCGGCGCGGGTTCAACGAGAAAGCGATGGAGCGCGAACGGCCGTTCCCGCCGTTCAGCGCGCCGCACGAGCGCGACATGTTCAAGATCAACTTCTACGACGACATCCAACAGCTCCTGATGCAGGAAATGGGTTATGGATGATTGAACGTTAATGTATGATGTTGTCGTCCTCGCGTCCGGCGGGAGTCCGGGACGCGTATTTGGTCCGTGACCGTGCTCGCCTGAAAAGCGGCGCGGGCGTGGTTTTTTCCTTATGTGGATCGTCAGATTAGCCTTGCGGCGGCCGTACACTTTCGTGGTGATGGCGCTGCTGATCTTCGTTCTTGGTGGCTTGGCCATCACGACGATGTCCACCGACATTTTCCCGGAGATCAACATTCCGGTCGTCAGCGTCATCTGGACGTACACAGGCATCTCGCCCGACGACATGGAAAAGCGCGTCATCACCATCGCCGAACGCGCCATGACCACGACGGTCAACGGCATCGAGCACATGGAAAGCCAGTCCATGAACGGCGTCGGTGTCATCAAGGTGTACTTCCAGCCCAACGTCAAGATCGAGGAAGCCGTCGCGGAGGTGACCGCGATCCAACAGACGATCCTGCGCGTGCTGCCGCCCAACATCACGCCGCCGCTCATCATCCGCTACAGCGCGAGCAGCGTGCCCGTGCTCCAACTGGCCGTTTCCAGTCAGACGCTCTCCGAGCAGGAACTCTACGACTACAACCTCAATTTCGTCCGCCAGCAGCTCGCCGTCGTGCAGGGTGCCAGTGTGCCGCTGCCCTACGGCGGCAAGCCGCGGCAGATCATGGTCGATATCAACTCGGAGGCGATGTACGCCAAGGGCATTTCGCCCAACGATGTCACCAACGCCCTCAACGCGCAAAACCTCATTCTGCCCGCCGGCACGGTCAAAATCGACCAGCGCGAGTACCTCGTAAAACTCAACGGCAGCCCGGACGTGGTGAGCGGATTCAACGATCTGCCGATCAAGGTCGTCAACGGGGCGACGGTGTACATGCGCGACGTGGCGCAGATTCACGACGGGTTTGCCGTGCAGACCAACATCGTGCGCAAGGACGGCCAGCGCGCGACGCTTTTGAGCATCCTCAAGAGCGGTGGTGCGAGCACGGTGGATATCGTCCATCGGATCAAGGCTCGGCTGGAGCAAATCCGGCCTGGCTTCCCGGCGGGATTTGACGCGGAGCAGCTTTTCGATCAGTCGGTGTTCGTGACGGATGCGGTCAACGGCGTCGTCAAGGAGGCGCTCATCGCCGCGTGCCTGACGGCGGTGATGATCCTCGTTTTCCTGGGCAGTTGGCGCTCGACGCTCATCATCGCCGTGTCGATCCCGCTCTCGATCCTGGTGTCGCTGCTCATCCTCGACGCGCTCGGGTACACGCTGAACGTGATGACCCTCGGCGGCTTGAGCCTCGCGGTCGGCATCCTCGTGGACGACGCCACCGTCGAACTCGAAAACATCCACCGCAACCTCGGCATCAACAACAAGCCGCTGACCAAGGCCGTGCTCGACGGCGCGCAGCAGATTGCCGTGCCGGCGTTCGTGGCGACGCTCTCGATCTGCATCGTGTTCGTCTCGGTGGTCTTCCTGACGGGACCGGCGCGGTTCCTGTTCATCCCGCTGGCGCTGGCGGTGGTGTTCGCCATGATGACCAGCTACCTGCTCTCGCGGACACTCGTGCCGGTGATGGTGCATTTTCTCCTCGTGCCGGAGGTGGAGCTATACCGGGAGGAAGCGGCGGAGGAACACAAAGGGGCGGCCGGCAAGAACGGCGATCAAAAGCCGGACGGCCCCGTCGAGCGGCAAAAAGAGTTACCTTTAAATGGCGAACGGTTGGCCGACGATCCGCCGGAGGACCGCCGCGCGCCGGAACCGCCGCGCCAGATGCAACTCGCCATCCCGGACGCCAAGTCGAAAAAACCCGGTGCTAAAAACGGCGAGGCGAGGGACCGCCGCGACGATCTCAAGCGCCAGGACGACAAGGGAGGCAAGGGGGCGCACAAGGATTGGGTGTGGCGCATCCACGAGCGTTTCAACCGGCATTTCGAGAACTTCCGCTCCGGCTACGAGGGGATGTTGACGTGGGCGCTCGATAACCGCGCGCTGACCATCGTTTTCTTCGTTGGCCTGTTCCTGTTGTCGTTCTGCCTCGTGCCGTTTGTCGGACAGGACTTCTTTCCGCTCGTGGACGCCGGACAGTTCCGCCTGCATGTCCGCACCCCGGCCGGCACGCGCATCGAGGAGGCCGAGCGGACGTTTGGACAGGTCGAGGATTACATCCGCACCGTCGTGCCGCCGGACGAACTGCGGCTGGTCATCGACAACATCGGCCTGCCCGTCGGCGGCGTGAACCTCGCCTTCAGCGACAGCGCCACGATTGGCTCGACCGACGGCGAAATCCAGGTGTCGCTCAAGCCGGGGCACAAAACGTCGGTTTTCGAGTTCGAGCGGACGTTGCGGCGCGAACTGCCCAAGCGATTCCAGAGCGTCGATTTCTTCTTCCAGCCTGCCGATATCGTCAGCCAAATCCTGAACTTCGGCCTGCCCTCACCCATCGACGTGCAGGTCACCGGACGGGCCTCCGACGCGAACGCCAATTTCAAAATCGCCCACGAACTCGCCGCCCGGATGAGCAAAATCCCGGGTGCGGTGGACATCAACGTCCATCAGTTCATCGACGCGCCGCAGTTCAACGTGAACATGGACCGCGATCAGGCCATCCAACTCGGCCTGACCGCGAGCGACATTGCGAACTCGCTTCTGATCTCGCTCTCCTCCAGCGGGCAGACGGCGCGTAACTATTGGGTGAACCCGGCCAACGGCGTCAATTACCTCGTGGCGGTGCAAACTCCGCAGAATCAGGTGAGTTCGCTCAACGATCTGAACAATACGCCTATAGTCATCTCCGGCCAGGCGCGGCAGTCGCAGTTGCTGGCGAACCTCTCGACCTTCAAGCGCGACTTCGCGCCGCTGAACATCAACCACTACAACATCCAGCCCACCTTCGACGTTTACGCCGACGCGCAAGACCGCGACCTCGGCGGCGTGGCGGGCGACGTGAACAAGGTCATCGACGAGTACGCGCCGAAGTTGCCCTGGTACAAGGAAATCGTGCCGGGCTGGGGCAAAAAAATGATGCCCGAGGCGTGGTTCAAGCTGCCGCCGTCGAAGCTGCCGAAGGCCACGACCATCACGATCCGTGGGCAGGTGCAGAGTATGCAGGAGGCGTTCACCAAGCTGGGCCTGGGCATCGTGTTCGCCATCGCGCTGGTGTATTTCCTGATGGTTGTCAATTTCCAGAGCTGGCTCGATCCGCTCGTGATCCTGATGGGCTTGCCGGGAGCGTTCTCGGGCATCCTGTGGATGCTTTTTGCGACGCGGACGACCTTCAACGTGCCGAGCCTCATGGGCACGATCATGTGCATCGGCGTGGCCACGTCGAACTCGATCCTCTTGATTACCTTCGCCAACGATCAGCGGTTGGAAGAAGGCGCGGATTCGTTCGCCGCCGCGCTCTCGGCGGGCACGACGCGTCTGCGTCCCGTGTTGATGACGGCGCTGGCGATGATTCTTGGCATGATCCCGATGAGCCTCGGTCTCGGCGAGGGCGGCGAACAGAATGCGCCTCTCGGTCGCGCGGTCATCGGCGGGCTGTTGCTGGCGACGGCGACGACGCTCTTTTTCGTCCCGGTGATGTACAGCATCCTCCGCAAAAAGGCGCTGGTGCCGGTCAGCAAGGAGGACGCAGAATTGTTGTTCGAGAAGGAAGAGCCCGAATACCAACTGGCCCAGGCGTCCAAGGACGGCGACGGCAAGGACGAGCAGGGGCAAGCGCAACCCCAGCACGCGAACGCCGGTGGCGACGGCAACGGCCAACATTAATTTCCCGACGAACATGGCCAACGACCAGCAAGAGAACCAGCGCAATGGCTCGCCGCACACCGACGAACCCACCCGCGAACGTCCGGGTGGCGGTCGTCCGTCGAACGACCGGCCGCAAGGCAAGAAGGGAGGCAAGGGCAAGTTTCTGCTTATCGTGCTCGGCCTCGTCACCGTGTTGGCGATCCTCGCCGCGTTCGGCATCACCGGGGCCATCGGCAGGCACCGCGAGCGCGACAAAACCTCCCAGTCCGTGGAGGCGGGCGCGATGACCGTCCGCGTGACGAAGCCGTCGAAATCGCCGCCGGTATTCGACTTCAGTTTGCCCGGCAGCAGCGAGCCGTTGACCACCGCGACGCTTTATGCGCGGGTAAATGGCTACTTGAAGGCGCGTTACGTGGACATCGGCGACCGGGTCGAGGCGGGTCAACTCCTGGCCGAGATCGATGCCCCCGACCTCGACGCCCAACTCAACGCCTCGCGCGCCCAACTCGAACAAACCCGCGCCGCCGCCGGGATCGCCAAGGTGACCTTCGACCGCGAACAGCGCCTCTTGGACCAGAAGGTGGTCAGCAAACAGGAATACGACCAGAGCCAGGCGGCGTACGACCAGGCGGTTGCCAACGTGAAAACCGCCGAGGCCAACGTGCAAAATCTCAGCGTGCAGCAGGGTTTTGAAAAGATCACCGCCCCGTTCACCGGCGTGGTGACCACGCGGTTTCTCGACGCCGGTGCCCTGATCGCCAGCGGCAGCACGACGACGACGCCGAGCATCTTCACGCTCTCGCAACTGGATGTTCTGCGGATTTTCATCTACGTGCCGCAGGCCTACGCGCCGAACGTCCAGACGGGCCAGGATGTCGAAGTGACGCTGCCGGAGTACCCGCAAAAAGTGTTCAAGGGCAAGGTCACGCGCACGGCGGATGCGCTTGATCCGACGGCGCGCACGGAGCGGGTGGAAATCCAGTTGCCGAGCGAACAGGGCCGGTTGCTGCCCGGCATGTATCTGACGGTGCGTTTCAAGGTCCAGCAGGCCGAGCCGGCGTTGATCGCGCCAGCCAACACCGTAGACATCCGCCGCGAAGGTCCGAAGGTGGCCGTCGTTGACGATGAGCAAAAGGTACACTATCGCGACGTGAAACTCGGACGGGATTTCGGCAAGACCATCGAAATCGTCAGCGGCCTGCAAGGCAATGAATCCCTCGTCATCAATCCGACGACCGATCTGATCGATGGGGCCAAGGTGGACGTGGCGCAGGACGACAAAAAGGGGCCGTGAGGGACGGGTGCGTTCTACCCGTCAGCGGCGCGCAATGGACCCGAGCGGCGCGATTGCAAGAGCATGGACGTTTTCGAAGAAGTCAAGGTCGGGTTCCTGGGTCTCGGTTGGCCGGGTGAACAACACGCCAAGGCCGTCGCCACGCTGCCGGGCGCGAGCGTTTATGCCGCGTGTGACCTGAGCGCGGAGCGGCGCGAGACATTCGCCCCGCAGTTTTCCCCGACGAAGGTGTTCGCGCGGTACGACGACATGCTGGCGGACCCCCAGGTGCGCGCGGTCGTCGTTTCGCTGCCGAATTTTTTGCACGCCTCGGCCACGATGTCCGCGTTGCAGGCCGGCAAACATGTCCTCTGCGAGAAGCCGCCGACGATGAACGTCGCCGAAATCGAGGCGATCCGCACCGAGGCCAAGGCGCGGGGGCTGACCTATGCTTTCAGCCGGCAGTCGCGCTTCAACAACAAGATGCTCGCCGCCAAACGCATCGTGGAGGAGGGGCACCTCGGCCACGTGTACTTTGCCAGGGCGGAACGGCTGCGTTCGCGCGGGATTCCGGTCGGGGTGGGGGGATGGTTCACGGAAAAGAGCAAGGCTGGCGGTGGGGCGATGATCGACATCGGCGTGCACGCGATTGACGCCGCGTGGTATCTCGCGGGTTGTCCCGAGCCGGTGTCAGTCAGCGCGCAGGTATCGGCGAATTTCCACGGTCAAGTCCCGACGGACGTGACGTTCGACGTGGAGGACAGCGGGTTTGCGATGCTGCGTTTTGCGGGCGGATTGGTGATGCACTTGGAGGTCACCTGGGCCGGCAACATGACCGACGCCGTCCCGAAAAGCACCTGGGCCGGACACGAACTGGAAAACACGACGCTCTACGGCGATAAGGCGACATTGAGCTTGAACCCGACGGTTCTCTACACGATGCAAGAAAAGGAGCGGAAGGCGACCGCCGTCCAGACCGGCCCGGAGGCGAACGGATTCGACAACCAGATGAGCGATTTCCTGCGTTCCGTGCGCACCGGCCACCCGCCGGTCAATAATGTCGATCAGGCCGTGAGCCTAATGAAGATGCTGATGGCCATCTACGAGTCGAGCGAGGCGGGGACGGAGGTCCGGTTGGCCGGAGCGGCGTCGCAGGCGTATGGATGAACCTGCCACCATGGAGATGATCTTCTCACCCGAGGTAACCATCGCATGTTGATCCCGCCCGCCGACGCCGAACATTTTCTGGGTGCTTACAAGGCGCTCATGGCTTGCGTCGCCAAGTCGGAATCACTGGATTCGTTTGATTACCTCCGCGCACGCCGTGCTCTGTACAAACCGAAGTATCTGCGGAAGCCGCCGACGGACGATCCGGATCTGCTCGCGGCGCTGAAAACCGCCTGGTACGGCGATTTCATCATCGCTCGACACCTGACCCGCGAGACCGAGATGATCGGTCCCAAAGAACGGGTCTACCGGGTGCGGGGACTCACCTCCGAACTGCGGGACATGACCCCGCCGTGGGTCTACGGCAAAACGGCCGTCATGGAATTTAAGGGCCACTGGATCTGCGATGGCCTGATCGAGAGCCAGAACATTTTCATTGGATCGAAAATGATCCGCGAGTTGACGCAGACCATCCGGGAATCCAGGCCGCCCGGACGTTCCAAAAAGAAGGCGACCGGAGGTAAAAAGGGTTCGACGACGCGGGGAGGGCCATCGGTGAAACAAAACAAGCAGCGAGAGGAAAGGATCACGATGGAAATCGTCGTGGATGCCTACGACGAGATGGAGCGGGCGATGGGCTGGTATTGTTACCTCGAAGAAAAGCTGCATTTTCCGTTTGAAGCCCGCTGCATCGAAGGACGCCCGATCTCACCGTTGGACGAAGGCGATGAAGTGAAGGTCGTCGGGATGCCACCCAGCGACGAATGCGAACACGAGATGTTCGTGGCCGTCCGCTGGCGGAGGAGAGAGCTCGCGGTGCCGTTGAGCCAATTGGAAGTTTCGAAGGCAGACGACGAAACAAAGCAGGCCGTCGATGACTGGCACTATTGGGTCAGTCAAGGCTACGGGTTCTAGTAAACGCCGTGGGCGTTTCGTGGCGTCCCGTGCCTAGTGGTGCATCCGGCGGGGGTCGAACCCACAACCTTTGGCTTCGGAGGCCATACTTTTACCTAGGAGAGTACCAAGATTCGCTATTTTGTCGCTATTTTTTGGGCCTCGATTTGAGGATTTGGCTGCAATCCGCCCCGTTCGTACATGAGCGTACGGGGGAAGAGATCATGGCGTTCACCGCATCTTGAATTCATTTCTGCCCCACCGCCTTGTGCTCGAACTTTTCGAGTGCCGCCTTCACTTTCTCCCAGTTGAAGCGGATCGTGCGGTGTCCCAGCTTCTGGAACGGGATCATCCGCTTTTTCATCATTTCATCGACCATGCGAGTTGAAGGCAGGTTGAGCCGGTCCTTCAATTCTTCCTTGGTCAGGAAATCGTTCAAATTCTCGTGCATCGCATCGTACACCACGGAGAAACTAGGATTTTGCTTGCGGGAAACATTTCTGAAATATTCTTGTAAGCAAAATGGGCCATCAAGCGTTCTCGTATAAAATGAACGCTGGTCATCCTTCGACACACTGCTTGCCGAAGTGAATTGACGACGCATGGACAAAACACACCCGCCAAAAAGGAAATCGGACGACCTGTCAAGCGACAATGGATTGGGAACATTGTCCTCAGACGACATTGCAGGACTAAATGCCAAGGATCGGGAGACGTGGAATCGGGTTTGGCCGATGCTCTGGCCGATTGCTCTTCGGAAAGCATCCAAACTGCTTGGAGATGAGCACCGGGCGAAAGCGGCGGCTACCGACGCCCTTGGGGACCTTTATCAAAAAGAGGCGCAAAAACTCTTGCGGGATGTGAACCATCTTCTTCGTCGTACACTCATCGCTGTGAGAAATCGTTGCGTCAGTGAGCATCGTACAAACAGGGTGCAGCAGGACAAATGGCGTGTCATCGCAATCGGCGAAGACCTGTATGGCCATGTCAGAAACATGGTCGGCACACCCTGCACCGACATTCAGCGGAACGAACTCAAGGAAGTTCTCAGCCGATTACTCGAACGCTTGCGAAAAGACGAATATCGTCAATGGATCGACGATCACATCCTGAAAGGCATGACAATTGATGAAATTGTTAGCCAGTATCAACGCCCTCGTGGCACCGTGAGTGGATACATTGACCGTGCGAAGGCGGCTTTGCTTACGATGGCTGAAGCGGACCCGAAAATGCAAGAATTCAGAGAGACGTACCATGTAGGAACAACTCAGGTCGAGGACAAGTACTCGAACAAATAGAAAAACATACATGAAAAACGATCCTATTAAAGAATTGCTCGACCTGGCCGAGGACTTGATCGAAGCTTCGGCTACAAAACCGCAGAAAGTGCCTGATGATGTCATGGCGAAATTGAATCATCGGCTGTTCGGCGAGCCAGTTCCATTGCGGGTCCTGACCGGAAAGAAAGCCAGATCTTTGCTTTTGATACTCGTTAACCGCCACCAGGAATCTACGGCTTCAGAATTAATGGACGCATTGGGAAAAGAGCAGATTGCCTTCGGTAAAGGTGATGGAGCAATCTTTGGTGTGCTTCAAAAACTAGAAAAGTTAGGATACATTCATGGAGCCTTGAAAGAACGTGCTGGAAAAAGCCAGCGTGTTTATAGAACGACCGACGATGGAGACAAGTTGGTGAATGTTTCGAAGTCGACGGATGCCGATTTACTGCCCCTCGTGGAGAAACTCAGCATCGTCCTCGGCGCAGCCTGAAGTTGAGAGCAAGCTCGGAGTGAAATTGAAAACGATTCCGGATGCGGTCGCCGACGAGATATGGTCACTCACAACCGCTGCATGTGAAACGGCGAAAGTCAGTGGCGAAGATCGAGGTGAACTTGTTCAAGAACTTAATGCCCATCTGCTACGACGTTGGGACAACGAATGCCAGTCGATGACCGATTTAGAGAAACTTGACTGGAAGAAGGAGCTTTCTGACGTTCTTTACCTAACGGCTCGGCGAACGAGGGAACCATGGTGGCGTCGCTTCTTGTCATACGACGAAAACAGACACGGGCGGTACATCGTCATGCTGGTCGGCAGTGCCGTTGCTTCCTACCTTTATCCAGAGGATACGATTCTCACGATGTATCCTCCTGAGAATAGATTGGGGGGCTTTTCTGTGTATTTCCTTTTGGCCGCTTCCGCTTTGATTTGTGGGTTTGCAGTCGTGGCGACAATGGCGTTAGGGAGAACGAAATTCACGCATCCTTTCGTCAGGGAACTTGCTGAGGGCTTGCCAGTTGTCAGTCTATCAGCACAAATGTCGCAGATTTTATTCACTTTCCACCGGCAGCGTGATGATCAAATCATCCAAGATCACAACACACTCCGAGTCCTGCTGGCAATTGCTTCCTGTTGCGCCGCACTGCTCGCCGCATGTGCGGAATCATTTCCGTGGCGGAAACGATCTCGACTTCACCCTTTGCTCATCGCTTTTTCTTCAGATTCCGAGCCGGAGTCGCTTGGTACGGCAGAGTCAAAGGAGCAAAGCGACTTTACCCTAGTAGCATTCCAAGTGTGCAAAGTCGCCCAAATGGACGTTGGAATATACAGGGACGAAGTTGCCAAGGAAATTTATAGCACTTTGGTAGGCCGCTCGCAGGAATTGTCAGATCAGGCAAGCGAGACGAAGAGCGCCTGT
The DNA here is from genome assembly GCA_964658285.1 of uncultured Verrucomicrobiota bacterium. Lineage (GTDB taxonomy): Bacteria > Verrucomicrobiota > Verrucomicrobiia > Chthoniobacterales > SZAS-18 > CAHJWO01. The sequence goes on along the minus strand of CAZZYS010000035.1, from coordinate 3,647 downwards.
GACCAGACGCTTGTCAAATTCGGTCCGATTTCCGAAGCTAGCTACTCCGACGATTGGTGGTTTCGCATTCTGTTTTATCGTCGGCATACGGCGACGAGATACCTTGCCATCATCGGGTTGAGCATGGTCGTGGTGTTTCTTCAGCTTTTGACTTCGGTTTCCTTCGAATCGGGATCAACCGGGCTGCTTCCACACTCCGTCGATAGGTGGAATGAAAACATCTTGTATGGAGGTTTCATTGCTATTGGTATCGTTTTAGCGAAGTTGACTACTCAACGGTGGCTGTGGCCGCTAAAGATTGGCTTCGGAATATTTTCAGCAGGCGTATTTGTCAGGGTTTGTATGAATGCGGGGGCGGTGTTGGTGAATATCAACCGGCACTGGAGCGAACGTTGGTCTGAAGGTGGCATTGTACTTTTTGGTGCCGTGCTATTGGTCACGCTGGCGTGCGTGCTCAGTTGCGGTGCATGCGAATTCCTCGGCCCAATATCAGACCGAAACCAGGTTCTGATTCGTCGGAGTGCCGATCAACTCACCGGTATTTTCGCCCGCCACTGACTCAATCCTGCGAAGGATTTATCCATCGTCAGGCGAATTGTTGTAAGCAAAAGTGCGGTTCAGTCGTGGAGGAGGATGAAAGCCCAATCGCTATCCGAGTGGTTAGCGTGAATGGCTCCGAACCAAACATACATCCAACATGACTGATAATTCAAAATCACCCATCGACCTGCTCATCGAAGCACAAAACAATCAACTCCAAGTGGTGGCTGGCCACCGGTTGGCGGTCCTCAAGTCACAGGACGACCTCAAAAAGTTCCGTGGAGAGGACGACTACCAGATCGCCGTGTCCACCATCGTCAAGGAGTACCCGGAAGGCATCGTGCTGACCCGGCTCCGTGAAGTGTTGCCCGATTCCGTCATTCTCGACGAAGCCGTCAAGAAGTTGGCCGAGAAGAAGGAAATCACTACCGAGTCCTACGGGAAACGGACTCAGTTGCTCAAGCCGCTGAAAAAACCCGCTGACCAGCCCGCCAAGGAACGGGTCGAGTCGGTGGATACGAATCCCACCGGCGATCCCAAGTGGGAGCCCAAATCCAGCGGGCAGACCGCCAAACCTCGCACTCCGGTTCAGGACATCACCGAGGAATAAACCACCACAAGGGTCGCTCGCAGGGTCAAAACCTGCGGGCGGCTCAACCTCTTCAACATCTCTATATATGAAGCAATTATTTCACTACACAAAAGCGTGCCATCTGAGCAGCATCTGCCAGGAAGGCAGCATCCGACTCGCCACGAAGCATGTCCAATACGACCGCCCCGCCGTCTGGTGCTCCACACGAGAGGACTTTGAACCCACGTCGGCTGTTGGAAAATTTGTCGGTGGCCGATTGCTGCCGATGTCCCAAGAGGAAATGGCAGCTATGCCGCCGTTCAATCCCGTCAGGATTGAGGTCAAGCCGACCGCTTGTCCATTCGAATGGTGGGCGTTCAAGCGGCTTTCGGGAATCCGTCCCAAGCTCGCTCGTGCATTGGAGATCATCGGGCGGGAACAGGGTGCTGATCCCAACAACTGGTACGCTGGATTCGTTCCCATCGACGCTGAGGATTGGCTGACGATCTCGTACTATGTCGACGGTGACTGGCTGACGCTGCCAGCCGGGAGTGGAGTCATCAAACAACTGGCCAGCGTTTCGCTTGGCGACCTGCGGAGCTTCTTCATGTGCCACGGCGTGAAAGCGGGCAATCCGCACTCGGTGGCCCTTCAAAGCTAGAACGAAAGCAAACCGCCGCCCAGGTCCAATCCCTGTCGGCGGCAACTCGACCACAAAACTCAATTTCTTCCAAGAATGACCCGGACAAAAACCAGTTGGCCTTCGCAAGCTATCAAGCAGTTGATCCCAATCGACCAGCTCATCACCCTTCCTGAGGAAATTCCCATTCCCTTCGAGCACCTTGAAATCGCCGACTTGTCGACCCTTCCACGGGGTCTCACTCTCGTCACATTCGTCGGCCCTTCGATCAAGGTGCTAATCACCAAAGACATCGTGCTGCGTGTTAAGTTGATCTATAAAATCGGCATCGACGATCCGCTAGCCCAGAAATACGGTGTTGAAGCTGTTGTGCGTGCGATGAACCAAACCACGGAGGTAGTGCTCGCCGGTCGACATACGGACCGGTTACCGTCCGTGACTGGCGCAAGTTGGAGACTGCCCGATAGAGCAACACGAGAGTTTGAGTTACCAGTTAAGACGACCGGTGCTCAAGTGGTTGCCGCAGTTCGTTCCAGCGATGAATTCATCGTGAATACGGCTGAAATGCTGCTCGCTCGTGAAGCGAAAGAGCAGGCGGCACAGAGCTGACTGCCCATATTGGCACGAGGTTTGGGGGAGACTGTCATCCTCCGGCCTCCGTGTGGTTGTCTGTGGCGATGAAAACCCCATATCCACAAAATCGCTCGTCGGAACGTACCGGAGAGGAACTCTTCACCCTCACACCGATCACGACCGATGAGCGATCCACTACTCGTCCGGTTCGACCTGTTTACATCAGACTACCCAAGTCGGGCACTCTGTGCCCGTACAGTTCACTGAGTCGTTCCGTGTTGAATAGTTTGATCCTTGGACCGAATGCGCCAGTGAAGAGCGTGTCGTTGCGAAAGCGCCATGCACTCAAAGGGACCCGGTTGATTCATTTGCAAAGTCTCCTGGATTACCTCGGTGAATTGAACCGATAACTGGCGGGCAGCGGGCCAGGGGGAGAAATCCTCCTGGCCATTTCGTTTCCATTTCGGGGCTGCCAGCACTGCACGAGGATAAAACGACCTCATTATGAGCTTGCAGACCGACGCCGGATCGCATAACGATGGACAATTCATTCGCCAAAATGCTAGGTTTCTTTTACAGCGTCTACAGGTCGTTCGTACGAACCGGTGGTTTTGTACTGACTGCGTTGGGAGCTGTTTTCAGCGCATTGACTTTTTATTATCTACCAAGCAAAACGTTTTCAATCCAAGTCTGTCTTCCTATTTGGTCATGTGGACTTATACTTTTAGTAACACTAAGTGACTTGTCGATCCGATGCTATATGGACCGAGGCCATCGCCTCCCCAAGGTCGCTAAGATTGGTCCACCGCTTGCACTTGACTCCGCATCATTGGCATGGATGCTCCTTAGCACATCAGACTTATTGTCGTTTGGTCAACAGGTTTCAATTTACCGACTTGAGAATGGTTTCGAGGCACTGATTGGCGTTGGTTACGTTTTGGCTAAGCAGGAAGACGGACTGTTACAAGTCGTAGTTACTCAAGAATATGGCCCCGATGGGACCAGTCTCTGGACAACACTTCAAACCGCCGATGCTCCCGAAATGGCAAGACTAATCGTGAAACCGGGCGGACAAGCACCTTTGAGGTAAAATTATGGCGAATTCTTCCTTGCGTGTCGCTGCAGTTCAGAACGACGGATTTACAGTCGTGTTGAACAAAGGCGAAAAAGATGGCATTAAAGTTGGGCAACGATACCAAATCTATGGGATCGGAGAGGAAATCAAAGATCCTGACACACAGGAAACTTTGGGTCGGCTTGAGGTCATCCGTGGAACGGGAAAGGTAACGCACGTTCAGGATCGAATGGCGACCGTTAACTCTG
>CAZZYS010000034.1:0-22812 GCA_964658285.1 uncultured Verrucomicrobiota bacterium | reverse complement strand
CGCTCCACCAGGTCAGAGCCAAGCATCCGGCGGTCAGTTGGCGTCCCGTCCAGGCGCTTACAGAGATGGTGATCGAATGCCTCCTGAACGGCTTGATGATCCCGTCGCTCGCGGTGAATCCGGCATGGCGGCGACCCGAGTGACGGCAAGCGCGTTTACGCCTTCGCGATGTCGTCCACCAGGCGTTCGCGGAGCAGCAACCGCAGGTCGTCGATCCCGGCACCTTGCTCGGCACTGATCGCGGCCGTGGCGATCTTCGGGTAACGTTCGCGCAGCAACCGGAGATTCTCGTCCGCCGCGGGCAAGTCCATCTTGTTGGCGACGATCATCCACGGACGTTCCGAAAGCTGGGAGTTGTAGAGCGAAAGTTCGCGCCGCAAGTTTGCCAGATCGTCGAGCGGATGACGCCCCTCACTGCCGGCCATGTCGAGCACGAAGAGCAGCAACCGGCACCGCATGATGTGCCGCAGAAACTCGTGTCCCAGCCCGACGTTGCGGTGTGCCCCTTCGATCAAGCCGGGGATGTCGGCGAGCGTGGCTCGCTCGAACGTACCCGGGAACTCCATGACGCCGACCATCGGCGTCAAGGTGGTGAACGGGTAAGCCGCCACCTTCGGCTTGGCGGCCGACAGTTTTCCCAGAAGCGTCGATTTACCGGCGTTGGGATAGCCCACCAGACCCGCGTTGGCGATTTTGCGCAGTTCAAAGTAGAAATACCCTTCCTCGCCCGGATACCCCGGGTCCGCGCGCGTCGGAGCCTGGTTGCGCGAACTCTTGAAATGGACGTTGCCCCGTCCCCCGTCCCCGCCGCGGCAGAGGACAAATTCCTGGCCGGGCTGGGCGAGGTCGGCGATGAGGTCGAGGTCGTCGGTGTTCGCGGGAGGGATGGTTCCCCGCACCGCCGGGTTTGCGTCCTCGCTGTCTTCCGGGGAGCGCGTGGAGATCGTCGCGCCGGGCGGCAACCGGAAGATCATCGTGCCAATCGGCACCAGCACCGTCCTGGCGGGTGCCGTCTTGCCGTACATCTTTTTGTTCTTGCCGCGCCCGCCATCCCGCGCGCGGATGTGTGGATCGTAGAAGAGCGAGACGAGGCTGTCGGTGTGCGGATCGGCCTTCAGGATAACGCTGCCTCCGTTGCCGCCGTCACCGCCGTCCGGTCCGCCGCGAGGGACGAACGATTCGCGGCGGAAGCTGGACGAACCGGCCCCACCGTCGCCGGCTTTTGCGAAGATACGGACGTGGTCAACAAACACGGTGCAGTGAGATAAAAGGGAGATGGCCTGCGCCGGGCCGTCGGGGGCCAGCGCGGAGATGTTTTAAGAGCCGTCGCTTACGAATGCCCCGTAGTCAAAGACTCGTAGAGCTGGCGCGTCTGCTCGGCAATCGACGCCCAACTGAATTTCGCCACGGCCCGCTCGCGGCCCGCCTTGGCAAAACGGGCGCGAAGTTCGGGTTGACGCATCAGTTCGTTGATCCGGGCGGCCAGATCACGCGCGAACTGGTCGGGGTTCACCGGCTCGAACGGGCTCTCCCGCATCTGTTCCAGCGGCACCAGAAAACCGGTCTCGCCGTGGACGACGACCTCTTTAATTCCACCGACCGCGCTGGCGACCACGGCGGTTTCGCACGCCATCGCTTCGAGGTTGATGATGCCAAACGGCTCGTAGATCGACGGGCAGCAAAACACGGCGGCCTTCCCGTAGAGACGGATGACGCTCGGCTTATCGAGCATTTTTTCGATCCAGACGACCCCGCCATGCTCGCGCTTGGCGGCGGCGACGGCGGCCTGCATCTCGGCGGCGATCTCCGGAGTATCCGGCGCGCCCGCGCACAGCACGACCTGGACGCCGGGTTCGAGGTATTTGATTGCGTTGACAAGGTGGATGATCCCCTTCTGCCGCGCGATGCGTCCGACGAAGAGCACGAACGGCTTGGCCGGATCGATCCCGTGCGCGGTCAGGACCGCGCCGGAGTCATCGGCCACGCGGTACTCGTCCGGGTCGATGCCGTTGTAGATGATGTGGACGCGTTTTTCGTCCACGTCGAAAAGCCGCAACACGTCGGCCTTGGTTTCCTGGGAGACCGCCACGACGGCATCGGCCATTTCCATCGCGGTTTTCTCGATCCAGCAGGTGAAATCGTAGCCGCCGCCGAGTTGTTCGCGCTTCCAGGGACGTAACGGTTCGAGCGAATGCACCGTGACCACGAGCGGCACGCCGTAGTTAAGCTTGGCCATGACCCCGCCGAATTGGCTGTACCACGTGTGGCAGTGCACCACGTCGGCGTCGATGTTCGTCGTGTTGAAATCCACGCAACGGCTGACCGCGGCAAACGCCGAACGCAGGGGTTTCGGGCAGGTGTAGTCGTCCGTGCTTTTCGGGAAACCGCGAACTTTCAGATGCTCCGCATCCAGGTGTTGATCGGAGAACGCGCGGACCTCCACGTCGATCAGCTTCGCCAGTTCCCGGCTGAGGTATTCGACGTGCACCCCCGCCCCGCCGTAGGTGTGCGGCGGATATTCGTTGGTCAGAAAAAGTGCTTTCATCGTAAGGGGGAAGCGGCGCTCAAACAAAAAACCTGAGCAGCGCCGGAAGCAGGAAAGGTTGCTATTCCCGTGCGCCGTCGCAAGCGATAAATCGGTCGTCCTGCCGCGTGGTGCCGGGTGCGTGCTTGTCAAGCTGGAGCGTTGTCGCAATGGTAGCAGTTCGGTTAACGATCCCCTCCCCCTTCCCTCATGGCCTCCCTCCTGCAATGGGGCATCCTCGCCACCGGCAACATCGCTCGTGCCTTTGCCCAGGGACTCGCTCACTCCACCACCGGCAAGCTCGTGGCGGTCGGCAGCCGCTCGGAGCACGGCGCGCGGCGTTTCGGACAGGATTTCGGGCTGCCGCCGGCCGCCTGTCACCCGACCTACGAAGCGTTTCTGGCCGATCCGGCCGTGCAGGCGATTTATCTCTCCAATCCGCATCCGGGGCACGCCGCGTGGGCGATCCGGTGCGCGGAAGCGGGCAAACACATTCTCTGCGAAAAGCCCCTCGCCATGAACCACGCGGAGGCGATGGCGGTCGTGGAAGCGGTCCGACGCCACGATGTTTTCCTGATGGAAGCGTTCATGTACCGCTGCCATCCACAGACCCGGCGAATCGTGGAATTGATCCGGGACGGGGCCATCGGGGCGGTGCGCGTGATCCAGGCGACTTTCAGCTTCCGGGCGGCGTCCGACCCCAAATCGCGTCTCCTCGACCCGGCACTCGGCGGCGGCGGCATCCTCGATGTCGGGTGTTATCCCGTTTCGATGGCCCGGCTGATCGCGGGTGCCGCGGTGGGGATGCCGTTTGCCAACCCGCGGAAGCTCGTGGCTCTGGGCCACCTGGGCGAAACGCAGGTGGATGATTACACGGCCGCCGTGGCGTCGTTCCCGGGCGACATCATCGCGCAACTCGCCACGGGGGTCCGCGTCGCGCAGGAAAACGTGATGCGCATCTATGGCGACGAGGGGCACCTTTTCGTTCCCACGCCGTGGGCTCCGTCGCGCGATGGCGGAGCGAGTAAAATCGTTCTCCAACGGCCCGGCCAGGCAGAGCCGCAAGAGATCGTGCTGGAAACCGTCGATTCGGCCAAAGCCTACTTGTACACGATGGAGGCCGACCATGTGGCGGCGCACATCCACGCCCGGCAGTCACCGGCGATGAGTTGGGCGGATTCGTTGGGGAACATGCAGACGCTCGACCAGTGGCGCGACGCCATCGGATTGAGCTATCCGCTGGAGAAACCCGGGCACGACGCGGCGCGTCTCACGAATTCCTGTCCGGCGCGCATGGTCGATCCGGTGTAGAGCGGCTGCGTGTCGGCCTCGCGTGCGAGCGACTCGCCCTGGGACGCGATGGCCGCCGACGCACCGGCGCGTCGTCAGGGGACGATCTCGGTCCCGATGCCGGAATCCGTGAAAATCTCCAGCAACAGCGAATGCGCCACGCGCCCGTCGATGAGGTGGACCTTGCTCACTCCCCTGCCGAGGGCGTCAGCGGCGCTTTCGACTTTCGGGATCATGCCGCCCTCGATGATCTCGTCCTTGATGAGTTTGCCGATCAGGTCGCGGTTCACCGAGGGGATCAGTGAATCCACCTCGGCCGGGTTGCGCATGATCCCGCGCACGTCGCTGATGTAGATGAGTTTCGCGGCCCCGAGTTCGGCGGCAATCGCCCCGGCGGCGACATCGGCGTTGATGTTCAGCGCGATGCCGGCGGAGTCCAGTCCCAGCGGTGAGATGACCGGCACGATCCCCTGCCCGATGGCGGCGCGCACGACGGTGAGGTCGAGTTCGTTCACCTCCCCGACGAAGCCGAGGTCGGTCCGCTGTCCTTTGCCGACGGGCTGCGAGGGAGCCTTTCGTGCGCGGATGACGTGGCGGCCGGAGAGCCCCTGCGCCTTGCCGCCAAATTCGTTGATCTTCTCGACGATCATCGGGTTGATGACGTGATCGAGCGTGTCTTCGACGATGGCCATCGACGCGGCGTCGGTGACACGCAAACCGTTCACGAAATGGGCTTTGATCCCGGCCTCGCGCATCCGGGTGGTGATCGCCTTGCCCCCGCCGTGGACGATGACGGGGTTGATGCCGACGGCTTCGAGGAACACCACGTCATGCAGGGTCCGTTCGACGAGGTGCTCATCCTCCATCGCGCTGCCGCCGTACTTGATGACGAAGGTCTTGTCGCGGAACTGCTGGATGAAAGGCAGCGCATCAAGGAGGATTTCGGCGTGCAGGGTTTCCGGTTCGTGGCTCATCTCGCGTGCGGCAGGGGGGCCGTATCGACGCGCCCCGGAACAGGACGTGAATGGAGATGAAAACGCCCCCGAAGCAAGCGTCATCTGCCGTAAATCGGTGCCCGCTGCCGGCGTCTCACTCGCCCTTGTTGAACCGCACGTATTCGGGCGTGAGATCGGTCGTGTACACCACGTACTCCGCCGTCCCGAGTCCCAGATGGATGTGGACGGTGAAACGACGGCCCTGCACGATTTCACGCAGCTTGGCAGGCGGAGTTTTGCTGGCCACGCCTGCTTTGACGGCGATCAACCCGTCGTAATAGATGTCGATCATCTCCTCGCGGATCGCCGCCGTGCTGTAGCCGAGCGCATCGATGATGCGGCCCCAGTTCGGGTCGCCGCCGTACCACGCGCACTTGACGAGGGATGAGTTCGCCACGGCCTCCGCCGCCTTGCGGGCGTCCTGGAACGTCGCCGCGCCGCTGACGTTCACTTCCACGAACCGGCTGACCCCCTCGCCGTCCTGGACGATCATCCGTGCGAGATGCAACGCGACGTGGTTGAGCGCACCTTGAAAACAGGCCATTTCGTCGCTGCCGACGGCCAGCGCGGCGCTGAAGGCATGGCCGTTGGCCAGCAGGATGACGGTATCGTTGGTGCTCATGTCGCCATCCACCGTGATGCGGTTGAAGCTTTGTTCCACCGCCACCGCCACCGCCCGCTGGAGGTCCTTTTTTTCCACGGCGGCGTCGGTGGTCAACAGGCAGAGCATCGTGGCCATGTTCGGGTTGATCATGCCCGCGCCCTTCGCCATGCCGCCGACCGTGAAGGTCCGGCCGTCCGGCAGGGTTTCCTTCACGGCGTATTCCTTGGGAAAGGTGTCGGAGGTCATGATCGCTCGCGCCGCCGCCTTGCTGTTCGAGGCGTGCAGAGCGGTGGCGGCCTGCGCGATGCCGGTTTCCACGCGTTCGATGGGCAGAGGCACGCCGATGCGGCCGGTGGAACACACGAGCACCTGCCGCTCGCGCAGGCCCAGGTTCCAGCCCACCGCGCGGGCCATCTGCTTGGCGTGTTCGATGCCGGGCAGACCGGTGGCGGCGTTGGCGTTGCCGCTGTTGAGCACCACCGCGCGGAGGTCGCGCGTGCGGAGATGGGCCGCGCTCACTTTCACCGGCGCGGCCTTGATCTTGTTCGTGGTGAACACCGCCGCGGCAGCCGCCGGCACTTCGGAGCAGACCAGCGCCAGGTCAGGTCTCTTGTTGTTTTCGCTCTTGATCCCGCAGCAGGCCGTGCCCGCCAGGAATCCGGATGCGGCCGTCACTCCGCCGTTGACAGCGTGGTAAGATTCGTCGGCGGGCATCAAACGGAGGCGTGGCGATGGAAAAAACGGCGGGCCAAACGTCCTGGCCTGTCAGGAAAAGTAGCGGCATCCCCGACGGAGAGCGAGACGATTCTTGCTAAAAATCAGCCTCGGACCGCTGACGTTGGCACGATCCCGGGTCCGCGCAACTTTCTACAGAGCAGCGTCTTCCGGCCAGCCTGCCATCAGGTTGAAACATTGGATCGCCTGACCGGCGGCTCCCTTGACGATGTTATCCTCGGCGCTGAAAAGCAGCCAGCGCCCCGTCCGTGGGTCGTGCCGCCACGCGAGGTCGATGAAATTCGTGCGCGCCACGTCCCGGGCCTGCGGGAAAGCACCCGTCGCCAGGAAACGCACGAATGGCTCCGCGCCATAGGCCGCCTGCCAACACGCGCCCGCCTCGCCGGGGTTCGCTCCGGCCCGGGGCGTGGTGAAAATCGTGGTGACAATCCCGCGCGTGAGAGGCACGAGGTGCGGACAAAAGCTGATTGTCAACGCGCTGCCGGCAGCGAGAGATAACTCCTGCTCGATCTCGGAAAGGTGCCGGTGACGCGGCGCTCCGTAGGGCTTGGCGTTCTCGTTGCATTCCGCGAAGAGGAGGTTCACGTCGGCCTTGCGTCCAGCCCCGCTGACGCCGCTCATGCTGCTGACCAGGATTTGTGCGGGATCGAGCAGTCCCGCGCGCAGAAGCGGGATCAGAGGGACCAGGATACTGGTCGGGTAGCATCCGGGAGCCGCCACGAGTTGCGCGGCGGCGATGTCCGCGCGCCTGTTAGGAATTTCCGGCAGGCCGTACACCGCCTTGGGCAGCCACTCCGGAGCCGGGTGCTCGTGCTCGTAGTAGTCTTTGTAAAGCGCCGCGTCACGGAGGCGAAAATCCGCGCTCAGATCGATCACGCGCAGCCCGGCCTCCAGCAGCGGCACGGCGAACTCGCTCGCGAGCCCGTGCGGAAGAGCCAAAAAAGCAAAACGCGCTCCCGACCGTATGATCGTGTCAGCATCCGGCGCGACGAAAATGGGCTCGGGGTGCTCCGCGCCACCACGGGACGGGCGTCGAAATCGCGGGTACACCTCGGCCAGACGCTGCCCGGCGTACTGCCGCGAGGTGAGACAGACGATCTCCGCACCGGGGTGGACGAGCAGGCGCTCAAGCAGTTCTTCGCCGGCGTAGCCGCTCGCGCCGACGACCGCGATTTTTTCTTTCGCCCGCATGGTTAGCCGACACCGTAGGATGCGCCGGCCGATTTGACAACGCCGCTCAAACCAGCGCCACCGGGCGGCGTCGGTGACGCTCGTAGACGCAGACCTCCGTGACGCCGCATTCACTCATCAGGTCGGACAACCGTGGGTAGTTTTCCGCTTGCTGCGCCCACGAATGCGCGTCCGAGGCGACGGTGAACGGGATGCCGATCTCCTTGGCCAGGAGGATGATTTCGCGCGAGGGATATTGCTCGCCCACCGGTTTGCGCCACCCGGCGGTCGATAGCTCGATGGCGAGATCGCGTTCCTTGATGAACCGGAGCGTTTCTCGCGCCAGTTCACTCGCCGCCGCACGGGAACGAAACCCGTGGATTTTGATCAGGTCGAGATGAGAAAGGCAGTCCACCACGCCGCTGGCGGCCATTTCCCGCACGCGGCGGAAATAATCCTGGTAGAGCGCATCGATGTCGTGGCCCTGGAACTGGCCCTCCTGTCCCGCGCCGTCGAACATCTGGGCGGCGTTCAGATAATGCACGGAGCCCAGGACGAAATCGAGCCGGTCCCAGTGCCGCTCGACCCAGGCGCGTCCGGCGCGGCCGGTCACCGGATCATTGTCGAGTTCGATCCCGGCCCGGACGTGCAGGTCTGGATTCGCTTGACGAAGCTCATCAATGACTCCGAAATCGACCCCCTCATGGTAACGGTCATGGTCCGTGAAGGCGATGTCCGTCAATCCTTTCGAGCGCGCCGCATCCGCCCACGGCTGGAGCAGCGCCCGGGTGTACGGCTGCACCCGATGCCCCTGCGGGTGCATGTGGTAATCGCTGAACAGCCGCATGACGGGACAAACGACGCGCGCGGGCGTGCGCTCAGGGCTGCGGGACGATGGCCTTGGTCGCGCGGAGGTCTTTTTCGTAACCCACGAAAAACGCTTCCAGCGTGTAGGGCTTGCCCGTCTGCAGGTCACGCGTCGTGATCGGCTCGTTGAATTCCAGGCGTTCCTGCGGATTGATGAGCAGGTAGCGGCTATCCGTGTTGAAAATCCGGTCGGCGCTCCACTTCGTGAGGATTTTCCCGCTGTTCGGCTCGCGCAGGAGAATCTCGATGGTCTGGCCGGTGGGGAAATTCAGGTGCACGGGCTGTTTCGAGGTGTTGCGCAGGATCACCGTGACCTCCAACTGCCGGATTTCGCCCAGCTTGACGGGATCGGGCGAGGATTTGAGTTCAACCGACAAACCCTGCGCATTGGTTTTGAGATGCTGCACTGCCGCTTGCGACTCGACGGCATCTTCCTTGTGGCGGTGGAACGGCAAGTGGAAGCATCCGGACACGCTGGCCAGCAAACCGACGGCGAGCACGGACACGACAAATGAGGGATAGCGGCGGTTCATCGAAAGATTGACTTAAAAGATTGCCTGCGAAGTTGCAAATCCTATCGGTCCGCTTGTATCAAAGGGGATGCGACGCCTCCCTCTCCGTCCCGCCGGTTTCTCGCGCTCTTTTGTGCTGGTCGCCATTCTCTGGACGTTGGGAACCTCTGTCGCGCTCGGCTCGGGGCACAAAAAACGCGATCCATCCATCGCCATCCGTTTTTACGCGCAGGTTTACGCGTTTGATCCGAGCTTCACGGCAAAGGTCAAAGTTGGCAATCCGCCACGCGAGATCGTCATCGAAAAAATCGCGTCCATCAGCGAGCGCGACGTAGCCGGTTTTTATCCTTACCGCGCCTCGGACGGCTCCTACTCGGCCGTCCTCCAGCTCGACCGTCACGGGTCCGCGACCCTGGAGGCCATCAGCGCGCAAAAGATCGGGCTGGTGATCGTTGCCTCGGTCAGCGGCAGGCTGACGGCCACGTTGAAGGTCGATAAGCCAATCAGCGACGGCATCATCTTCATCCCTTCGGGCCTCACCGTCGCGGACATTCGCTCGATGGGTGCCTCCTTCAGCCTCATCGGTGAGACCGAAGCCGAACTGGAGGCACGTCGAGCCAAGGCGGAAAAGCCGCCGAACCAACTGGAAACGGGTGCCGAGGGACTCCCCTCGCCGGCTCGCTGACCGGCTCGCTTCGGAAAACCTATTCCGGCGAAGTCGGACCCGTCGTGGTTTCCTCGTAGGTGGGCGCGGTGGCTTTGTCCGCCGGTTTCGTGGGCGTGCCGTTGCCGAGCGCGGCAAAGGGGCGAAACGCGCGGCGGAGCATGGCGCTCATCCCGCTCTCGGAAGACACGAGTTCTTCCTCGCTCTCCTTCACCGCACGCTCCCACACCGGCGAAAATCCCGGCGCGTTCTGGTTGAGAATCCGGATGGCGCGGTCGTACACGGCGAGCATCCGCATCTCGTTGCGGCCGGGCTTGGTCTGCCAATCCTTGATGGCCACGCGCAGGTTCTCGTTCTGCTGTTTGAGCGTGTCCAGTTCCGTGCGCATGGCGGTGTTGCCGCGCGAGGTGATGTCCATCTGGGTGTGGAGATGCTCGCGCAGGCGCTTGACCTCGCGGCGGGCCTCGCGGCTTTTCGCCAGGCCGGACAGCCAGGTCAAAAACACCAGGATCAGCCCCACGACGAGTCCCCAGGTAAACGGATGATGAATCACGATCTGGCTGTACTCGTGCAGGCCGGCGGCTGGCGTCGGCGTGGGTTCACCCTCACCCAAGATCAGGAAGTGCGACAATGCCTGGGGCACAAATGCGGTCATATCCATAGAAGTGGGCTTCCTTAACGCCGAATCCGGCTGGCGTCCACCGGGAATCAGCACGAGGTCGGCAGACGCGCCGCAAGCTTGACGCCGTGCTCCACCGCGCCCGCCACGTAACCCAGGCATTCCACGGCGCCCGCGGGTTTACCTGGCAGGGCGATGACCAGCGCGCCGTCCACCACGGCCGCCAAGGCGCGGGATAGAATGGCGTTGGGCGTCGCCTTCATCGAGCCCGCGCGCATCGCCTCGCCGAAGCCGGGCAGTTCGACGCGCATGAGTCCGCGGATCGCTTCGGGCGTCACATCCCTGGGCGCGATCCCGGTGCCGCCGGTGGTCAGGATCAACCCGCAACCCTGGGCCGCGAACGCGCGGACCGTTTCCTGGATGCGCGCCACGTCGTCGGGAACGACCGCCTCCGCCGCCACCGTCCAGCCGAATCTGACGGCCTCCGTCCGTAAGGCCGGACCACCCAGGTCGAGGTATTCTCCCGCCGCCGCCCGGTCCGAAACCGTGATGATGCCGACCGTGATGTCCCCTGGCACGTTAGGGCACCGGTTGTTTGGTTTTGCGGTCGAGCGTCACCTGACCGATCCGCATTTGCTTGTCCACCGCCTTGCACATGTCGTAGATCGTCAGGGCGGCGACCGTGACGCCGGTCAGGGCTTCCATCTCGGCCCCGGTGCGTCCAACGGTGCGAACCTCGCACCGGATCGCCACGCTGTCCGCGCCGGTCTCGAACGCCACATCCACGTGCTGGAGCAAGAGCGTGTGGCAAAGCGGGATCAACTCGCTCGTCCGTTTGGCCGCCTGGATGCCGGCGATGCGCGCGGTGGCGAGCACGTTGCCCTTGGCGATTTCGTTGCGCTCGATCAACGCCAGCGTCGCTGGTAGAAGCTCGATCTTGCCACTGGCCGCTGCCACACGGAGTTCTTCGGGCTTCCCGGAAACGTCGACCATCCGGGCGGACCCGTCGGCGGCGACGTGGGTGAGACCGCCGGGGCCGGACTGGTAAGCGTGGATTCGGTCCATGAAACGCGGACGAAGTGCCACCCCTTTAGCCGCCGATGGCGACCATCTTGCGATTCGGTTGGTAGTTTTCGCGGAAGTCGTGCTGCTTCGGCTTGCGGGCCACCACGTCGAAGAAAACCTGCCGTAGTTCCTCGTCGCTGGCCCCGGCCCGAAGCGGTTCGCGGATGTCAAACTCCAAAAACGAGCCCAGACACGGACGCAGCTTGCCCTCGCAGGTCAGGCGCAGCTTGTTGCAGTTTTCGCAGAAATGCAGGTTGGTCATCGCGCCGATGAAACCGATCTTTTGTGCCGAATCCGGCAACTGGTAGTACGTCGCCGGCCCGTTCGTGCGAAAGTCCGGTGCTGGGTACAGCGAGCCGAAGTGCCGTTCGATGCGCCGTTTCGCCTCGGCCACCGGGAGGAAGTTCGCCTCGGTCAGCACGTCGGTCGTGCTGACAGGCATCAACTCGATGAAACGCAGGAGCACGTTTTTCCGGGCCGCGTATTCGATCAACGGGATGAGTTGGTCCTCGTTGGGTCCACGCATCAACACGCTGTTGAGCTTGATCTCGTCCGGCCCGAATCCCGCCGCGCGGGCCGCGTCGATCCCGGTCAGCGTTTGCGGCAGGAAGTCACGCCCGGTGACCCGTGCGTAGGCGGCGCGGTCCAAAGTATCGAGGGAGATATTGACCGTCCGCACGCCTCGCGCCCGCAGGCACTCGGCCATGTTACGGCCGGCCTGGTCCGGCACCGGTTTGGCGAGCAGGGAACCGTTGGTCGAGACGCCGAGATCACGGATGCCGGGAACTTCCGTGAGCAGGTCGAAGAATCGCAGGATGTTGCTCCGCGTCAACGGTTCTCCTCCCGTGACCCTCAACTTGCTGACACCGAGCGTGGTCGAAACGCGGACGATCCGGGCAAGTTCCTCGTAGCTGAGAATTTCTTCGCGCGGGAGCCATTCCTGAAGTTCCTGCGGCATACAGTACAGGCAACGCTCGTTGCAGCGATCCGTGATCGAAACTCGGAGATAGCTGATGAGGTGCCCATGCAAATCTTGCACGCCGAGACTGTACGCCTCCCGCTTCCGTATTCAAGGAGTGCGGTCGCGATCACTCTGACTTTTGCTCGGGGAGCTGTTCGCCACGGACGACGGAGCACGCTACCCGATTGTCCGTTGACAAGCTGGCACGCAACTTTCTACTCTGCCCAACAAAATCGACCTCATGATGTTGCGAGTTGTTTCTTTTCTTTTCGGCGTCGTGGCGGCGGTGTTGCTAGGCGGTTGCGAGACGCCGCTGACGCGTGCGCACGAGCACGCCGCGGCGTTCGGCAAATTATCCGTTGCCGACCAGCGGCTCGTCCTGTTCGGCAACGTGCATCCCGGAATGAGCGCCGACGCGGTCTACATCGCGTGGGGCACTCCGGACGAAAAGCGGACGACCGGCAGCGGCAAGGAGGCGGCGGAAAGCTGGCTCTACCACCGGCAACTCACCGTCAAGGCACCGATGGGTTCGTTCGATCAGTGGTCGGTGGGCAACAGCGTTTTTGGCATGACGGTGCCGCTCGCCGCGAACGCGGGCTACGGCTTCGGGGGAATCGGGAACGAGGGCGAATTGCTCTACCAGCCCCACCTCCAGATCGCGGATGCCACGGTCAAGGAGGCGGACTTTCTCGGTGGCAAGGTCGAGCGTTGCCGCGTTTCGCAAGGCCAGTTCACGCTGCCTCGCTGAGACCGCCGCTCGCGTTGACCGATTCGTCTCGCGGATGTAGACTTCCGGGCTTGGCCTACCGCTCCTTCGCCGCGTTTCTGGATGCCCTGGATAAAGCGGGTGAACTGCGCCGCATCCCGACGCCGGTGGCCACGGAACTGGAAATCACCGAGGTCGCCGACCGTGAGATGAAGTCGCCCGGCGGCGGCAAGGCGCTGCTTTTCGAGCAGCCGACCATCGACGGGAAAGTTTCCCGTTTCCCGTTGGCGATCAACACGATGGGTTCGGAGCGCCGGATGGCGCTGGCACTCGGGATCCCGTCCATCGACGATCTCGCGCACCAGATGCAGCTCATCCTCAAGGCCAAGCCGCCGACCAATTTGCGCGAAGGTTGGGGATTGCTCAAACAGGGCATCGATTTGCTCCACGCCCGGCCGAAACGCATCAAGGACGGCCCGTGCAAGGAAGTCGTGACGCGCTTCGATGGCAAGGCCGCCGGCGGGCTTTCGCTGACCGATCTGCCCATCCTCAAGTGCTGGCCTCAGGACGGCGGCCGGTTTGTCACCCTGCCGAACGTCTACACGCGCGATCCCGACACCGGCGAGCGCAACCTCGGCATGTATCGGATGCAGGTCTACGACGGCCAGACGACCGGGATGCATTGGCAGGTGCACAAGGTCGGCGCGCGCCACGGGAAGCGGTACTACGAACGCGGCGAGCGGATGCCGGTCGCGGTGTGTCTCGGTGGTGATCCGGCGTACACCTTTGCCGCCACCGCGCCGCTGCCGGACGGATTGGACGAAATCCTGTTTGCCGGGTTCGCGCGCAAAAAGTCCGTGGAACTCGTCCGCTGCGAGACGGTGGACCTGGAGGTGCCCGCCGACGTAGATTTTGTGCTCGAAGGTTACGTCCAGCCCGGTGAAACGCGTCCCGAAGGACCGTTCGGTGACCACACCGGATTTTATACGCCCGTGGACGACTACCCGGTGTTTCATCTCACCGCGATCACCCACCGCAAGGACGCGGTGTACCCGGCGACCATCGTCGGGGTTCCACCGATGGAGGATTACTACATGGGCGACGCCAGCGTGCGGGTGTTCCTGCCGGTGTTCCGGATGAACTTCCCCGAGATCGTGGACCTGTCGCTGCCGCCGGAGGGCGTTTTCCACAACCTCGTTTTCGTCAGCATCCGCAAGCAATATCCCTTTCAGGCGTACAAGATCATGCACGGCCTCTGGGGCATGGGGCAGATGATGTTCAGCAAATACATCGTCGTGGTGGACGAAGATTGCGACGTGCGCAACACGAGCGAGGTCCTCTTCCGGCTCTGTGCGAACACCGACCCGCAACGCGACAGCACGTTCATCAAGAGCCCGTGCGACTCGCTCGACCACGCACCGACCGTGCCGAACATCGGCAGCCACATGGGCTTCGACGCCACGCGCAAGCTGGCCGGCGAGGGTTATCCCCGCGCCTGGCCGGAATTGGTAAAAATGGACGCGGACACGAAGGCTCGGGTCGATACGCTGCTCCGGGCCGCCGCGACTGCGGTGGGCAAGTAACCGCCGGTTTAAAGCAGCGGAGCCAGCGGCCGGAATAGGCTTTCCACGCAACGCTGCCGGTAGGAACGTTTGCGGAAAGTTTCCAGTTCGATGCGCTCGGAATCCTGTTCGTAGTCGTGCAGGAGGACCGCTTCGAGTTGCGCGGTGGCGGCGGGGTCATTGACCAACACGTTCAGCTCGAAGTTCAGCCGCATGGAGCGGATGTCGAAGTTCGCGGAGCCGACCATCATCCAGCGATGGTCGAACGCGGCGACCTTGGCGTGGTTGATGCCCTTGCCGTACTCATAGATCGCGACTCCGTAAGCGAGCAGTTCCTCGTAGTAGCTGCGGCCGACCTGGAGGAGATACGGGTGGTTGGTCTTCGCGGAAACCAGGAGGCGAGTGTCCACGCCGCGCTCGGCGCAGAGCTTCAGGGCGGTGAGGAGAGGTTCGTTGGGAACGAAGTAACCGGCGGTGAGCCAGGCCCGCTCGCGGGCGGCGTTGAGCATGGCGACGATGGACATCTGGATCGGGTCGGCATCATCGTCCGGGCCATCGACGAGGGCCTGGACCACCTGCCGCGCGGGCAGCGGGCTGACCGGGTAGTAAACGTCGTCCGTCAACTTCTCGTCCGTCGCGTAGAACCAGTCGTCCGCGAACGTCCGCTGGATCGTCGTGGCGATCTGGCCGCGCAGCCGAACCTGCACGTCGCGCCAGGAGCCGCAAGCGGCGTCCTCGCCCATGTATTCCCGCCCCATGTTCATTCCGCCGACGAAGGCCGTTTCACCGTCGATGACCTGGATTTTGCGGTGGTTGCGCAGATTGAAAATCCAGCGGTTCTGCAGCGGATGCACGGTGCGAAACCACGCGAATTTGCCGCCGCGCGCGACCAGCGGCGCGAAAAACGCCGTGCGCGTGCTCAGGCTTCCGAGCCGGTCGCAGAGGAGGCGCACCTGGACGCCCCGGCCCGCGGCATCCGTCAACGCCTGGAGCAGTTCACCGCCGTACCGGTCCGCCCGGAAGATATAGAACTCAATGTGGACGTGGTGGCGGGCATTCCTGACCGCGTCCAACAAAGCGGGATAAAATTCGCAGGCGTCAACGAGCAACCGCACCTCCGAGGTCGCGGAGGACGCCGGCGTGTTGATCTTGCAGAGCAGCGTGGTGATCTCGCGTTCGTTGTCCGTGAAGGAGGCCAACAGTTCCGACACCGCCGGCAAAATCTCCTCGTGGTGGCGGCGCGAGGAGACTTCTGCGTCGATCTGCGTCCGCTTGTCGAGGTGTCTGCGCGCGAGGTGCGTGCTGCCGAAAAGGAAATACGACGAGGGCCCGACCCAGGGAAAGAAGATGCAAACCCAGATCCAGTTCAGCGTCGAAACCGGCGGTTTGATCGCGCGGAGGATCACCGGCACCATCGCCCACGACAGGACGTAGCCTGCGACGACGAAAATCTCCCAGAGCATCCGTCCCTTCCTCGCCAATCGGACGGCGGAAAGCAATTACGGATTCACGAACAACCGGTCGCAACTGGGGTCGCGGACGAGCGCGCCACGCGGGATCTCGGTCACATCGATCTCGTGGTACGGAGAGTACGGACTCAGCACGATGCCGCGCCGGTCGGTGCGTTTCGCCTCGGGGTATCCGCCCCGCGGGGCCGGACCGTAGGCCTCGGCGCCATCGTGTTCGACGGCGCTGCCGATCAGTGCGCCGGTCAACGCGCCGATGGCGGAACCGGCGACGGCTCCCCCGACGCGGTTGGTGGCCACGCCGCCGATCAGAGCACCGGCGGCGGCTCCCGACGCGGCCCCCAGGCCGGTGGGTGAATCGCACGAGGTCAACGCCAGCGTTGAAATCAAGAGCAAACCGACTGCCGACGGGAACAAAGTCTGTTTGAGCATCGGTCAGTTTGCGCCCGAAGCGCCCGGGCGTCAAACTGACCCGGATGGCCCTCCTGCGCGCGGTTCACGGCGGGAGAAGCCGTCACGTCCAGCGCGTGCGGAGCGTCGTCACGAGCAACGTCCACAGCTTCCGGGTCTTGCTCAGCCGGTAACGCTTGCCGAAAACATCGAAACGGTCGGCGCGGATGTCCTTGAGCAACTTCCAATAAATCGCCCGCATGATCTCCGCCGCCGTCATCGCGCGACGGTCCCGCGGGGCGAGCTGCCGCAGCGCCGAGACGTAGAACTCCTCCGCGCGCTTGGCTTCAAACCTCATCAACGCCTGGAACCGTTGGTCATTCGTCCTCGCGCGGAGGTCGGCGGCGGTGTAACCAAATCGTTCCAGGTCTTCGGTCGGCAGGTATACCCGGCCGCCGTTGACGAGGTCCACGCCCACGTCCCGGATGATGTTCGTCAACTGGAGCGCCATCCCCAAGTCCACCGCGTAGCGACGGCACGACGGGTCTTCGTAACCAAAGATTTCGATGCTGACCAGACCGACCACGCTGGCCACGCGGTGGCAGTACGTGCGCAGTTGTTCAAACGTATCGTAGCGCCTGCCGCCCACGTCCATCTCTACGCCGGCGATGATTTCCAGCAGGTGTTCGGCCGGGATGGGGTACCGGGTCATCAACCCGCGCAATTCGTCCACCAGCGGGCCCGCCGGCCCGGCCTCGGGAAGCGTCAGCACGGTGCGCCAGGCGTTCAGCAAATCGGCCTTCTCCTCCGGCGGCAGCGTGTCCGAGTCCGCGATGTCATCGACGAGATGGCAAAACGTGTAGAACACGTTCATGTCCTGCCGCTTCTCGCGGGACAGGCAGAGAAACGCCAGCGCCAGATTCGATTGCGCCGAAAAATCGGCGGACTTCGCCCGCGCCGGATGCCAGGCCGCCGCTGCGGAGGTCTTCTCTGAAGAAGCGACTGGAGGGGAACGGCGCGTACTCATGGGTGGAACTTTGGGTCTGCCGGGCCAACGTAGCGCCAAGTTCAGAACCGCACCAGTTCGTCGGCATCCGCACGGCCGGACTCGCAACGCTTGAACAAACACACCCAACTCGCAAGCAGCCAACTTGCGAGGCTTCGCCACAACACCGGGTACACGACCAGACCCCACGCGACCGCCGGCCAGGTCCACCGACCGAGTGCCTGGGAAAGGAAAGCGTTTGCGACCACGAGCACAAAGAAGTGCAGCAACGAAACGACGAACAGCCAGCCGACGTGCAGCCCGTAACGCCGCAGCAACCGGAAGTGGTCGAGGCACGCCGCGCGCAGAGTTTCGTTGTGAAAAACCAAGAGGATTTGCAGGGAGCAAAACGCCAGCAGGGCCACGGCCAGCAGCCAGTGCGTCCCTTGCACCGTGCGTTCGATCCACGCGGGCGACTCCCGTTGGTCCGAGGGCTGAAAGAAATCGATGATCAGCGGCAGGTTGATCCCGGCGGTGCTGATGGCCAGCACGATCACCGCCCATCGCCCGACGTACGCGAACCTGCGCAACGCGAACCGTCGGACCCGGTCGAAGTCAAAGGTGATCCCGCGCACCCACACGAAACAAAGCAGGATCAGATAAATCTGCACCCCGACCCCGAGCAGGTATTCGAAAAGAAACCCGACGGAGTTGATCACCATCCCCCAACGCAGCAGGTCTGGCCCCGCGACGTAGGCGTTCAGGCTCGTCAAACCAACGAAAAGGACCGGCTTGCAAGCCGCCGCGACGGCAGCGGTCACCAGCAATGCATGGACCGCCACTCCCCACGAGCGACCGAAACGTTTTTGTAACCCACGGCAGACCACCCCCTGGTAGCCGCGCCAGTTCACGAGGAAACACAGCGCCACGAACACCGAAAGCGGGAACGGCGTCACGATGTAGTTGAAGATCGCCGCCGCGCCTTCGACCGTCGGCAGCCAACTGCGCGCGAACACGTCCTGCCAGGCCGGCGGCTGCCATCCGCCCCAAGGCACGATCACCGTGCGGCCATCCTGGAGCACCGTGCCCTCGTACCAACGCATCGAGACGGTAAACGCGCTGTAGCACAGGCTGAACACCACCGGCAACGCCCAGATTTGCTTGTAACGCAGCAGGCAGCGCAAACCGTCGCGCAGGCTCGGCCGCGCGGGGTTGACCGCCATAACGGCGGCGTAGCCCGCCACCGCACCGGCCCCCAGCAGAATCACGCGACGCAGATCGGCATCCATCTCCGCTGAAGTCGGAATGCCCCGATCACATGACGCGCGCGACCGCCCGCGTCAGTGGATCGGACCCCAATGCCACGTGAACGGGTAATATACGAAGAGCCCGCGTCCGACGACGTTGCGCGCGGGCACCGTTCCCCAGGCGCGGCTGTCGGAACTGTTCGCGCTGTTGTCGCCCATCGCGAAGTAATTCTCGGGCGGAACCGTGAATGATTCCTTGGGCGAACGGAGGTAGACGCCGATGTCGTTCGTGTAGCCGTTGTAGCCATCCTTGGCCGCGACGACCCGGTCAAAGTATTTTCCCTGCGCGGGCTGACCGTTGATGAACAAGCGCGGATGATCGACGCGCAGCACGTCGTTCGGCAGGCCCGCGAGCCGTTTGATGTAATACTCGGATTTGACGTTCGCGTCCATGTCAGGACGATGGGTGCCGGTGATCCCGGCCGTGCTGAAAACGAACACATCCTCGCGGTGCGGCAATCGGAAATTATACGTGAACTTATCGACGAAAACCTGGTCGCCGGTGTCCACGTAGCCGTGGACGATGGGCTCGCCGGCCTTGAGCGGAAGGCCGGGATAGATATCGAAGGAGTCAGCCCGGCCGAGAGTCATTTTCTCCCTCGGGATGTAAACGTCGTACGAGTGCCCGCTGGCGCACACGATGCGGGTGTAATTGAGGAGCAGCCAGTGTTTGACCGGCACCAAGCTCTTGATCGTGTCGTCCTGCACCGAGACGGCGTCCGCGTAGGTGCGGCCCAGCCAGAGGTACTCGAACACGCGCGTGAACATCCCGGGCAGCTTGTCCTGCGGCTTCATGTCATGGGCGATGATGCCGTTGAGGGTCGGTTCCATCGAGCCGGTCGGAATCTTGAACGGCTGGAGAAAATAGGCGCGGATACCGATGGCGAGGACGAGCGCGACGAGGATGACTTCGCAGTTTTCCCGCCAGCCGGCGTCGGCGGGGGCGGCCTGGACTTTGCTGAAGTTTTTGTCCAGCCGATCCACCATCTCCTCGACCTGTTTGCGGTCCGCCCCGTTGCCGTTGCGAACCGTGGATTCCAGTTCGTCGATCTGGGAGGAAAAATCGCTGCACTGCTCCTCGGTGAGCAAGTCACGCCGCCGGTGGAGTTGCCGGCGCGCGTTGCGGGCGATCAGTTCGGCTTCTTTGAGGTCGTCGCGGCGAAAGTAGGTGGACAGCATGGCTTTCGGGTTGGTTGGAGGACGGGAAAGGAGCGGTTACCCGGCCTTGAGAACTTCGATGAAGGCTTCCTGCGGGATGTTCACCTTGCCGATGCTTTTCATCCGCTTTTTGCCTTCCTTCTGCTTTTCGAGCAGTTTCCTTTTGCGCGAGATGTCGCCGCCGTAGCACTTGGCCGTCACGTCCTTGCGCGAGGCGCTCACGCTCTCGCGGGCGATGATCTTCCCGCCGATGGCCGCCTGGATGGCGACCTGATAGAGCTGAGTCGGGATGACCTCCTTCAACTTCGCGGCGAGTTGCCGCCCCCGCCCTTCGGCCTTGTCGCGGTGGACGATGGACGAAAACGCGTCCACTGGCTCGTTGTTCACCAGGATGTCGAGCTTGACCAACTTGTCCGCGCGGTGCCCGACGTGCTCGTAATCCATCGAGCCGTACCCGCGCGTGATGCTCTTGATCTTGTCGTTGAAGTCCACCAGGATTTCGCTGAGCGGCAGCACGGTGCTTAGCATCACCCGGCGCGCGTCGAGGGTCTCGGTGTGATCGACGACGCCCCGCTTGTCCATGATGAGCTGCATCATGGGCGAGATGTACTCGTTGGGGATCATGATAAAGCACTTCACGATGGGCTCGCGGATCTCCAGGATCACGCTCGGGTCGGGCAGGAACTCCGGGTTGTCCACCTGCAAGACCTCGCCATTTGTCTTTTCCACCTCGTAGATCACCGATGGATACGTGGCGATGATGTCCATGTCGTACTCGCGCCGCAACCGCTCCAGGATAATCTCCATGTGCAAGAGCCCCAAGAATCCGCACCGGAACCCGAACCCCAGCGCCACCGAACTCTCCGCCTGGAAGTCGAACGACGAGTCATTGAGTTGCAGCTTGGCCACCGCCGCCTTGAGCGCCTCGAAGTCCGCCGTGTTGATCGGGTAAATCCCGCTGAACACCATCGGTCGGATTTCCTGGAACCCCGCGAGCGGCTCCGTCGCCGGGAAGCGCGTGCCCGTCAGCGTGTCGCCGATCTTGATCTCGGCCGACGCTTTGATGTTGGCGATGACGTACCCCGTGTCCCCCGGCCCGAGTTCGGGCATGGCCTTCATCTTGGGCGTGAAGACACCGACCTCCTTCACGTCGTAAGGCCGGTTGTTGCTCATCAGCTTCACCCCGTCGCCCACCTTGAGCTTGCCGCTCATCACGCGCACGTACGTCACGACGCCCCGGTACGAATCGAACGTCGAGTCGAACACCAGCGCGCGCACCTTCTCGTCGTCCCACTTCTTGGGCGGGGGGATGCGCGCGATGACCGCTTCCAAAATATCCTCGATGCCGATGCCGGCCTTGGCGCTCGCCAGGATCGCCTCCTCGGCCGGGATCGAAAGGATCTCCTCCAACTGCCGCTTCACCGACGGGATATCCGAGTTGGGCAGGTCGATTTTATTGATCACAGGGACAATCGTCAGCCCCTGCTTGTTCGCCAAGTGAACGGTCGCCACGGTCTGTGCTTCCACGCCTTGCGCCGCGTCGACGATCACCAGCGCCCCCTCGCAAGCCGCCAGACTCCGGCTCACCTCGTACGCAAAATCGACGTGCCCCGGGGTATCGAGGAGGTTCAGCTTATAAGTCTGGCCGTCCTTGGCCCGGTACTGCATCGCGACGGGATGCATTTTGATGGTGATGCCGCGTTCGCGCTCCAGGTCCATGGAGTCGAGGTGCTGTTCCTGCGCCTCGCGGTCGGCGACGGTCCCCGTCACCTGCAAAAGCCGGTCCGAAAGCGTCGTCTTGCCGTGGTCGATGTGCGCGATGATGCAGAAGTTGCGGGTGAGATTCGGGTCGGACATCGGCGGCCCGGCACTATGCCCGGCAGGGGGGGTGGCGTCAACCCTCGGGCGGCGGGGGCGCGGGCTCAGGCTCGACGATCAGGCGGCTGACCCGGAAGAGTTCGCAGGCCCCGCCGCCCGTGTCCTCGCGGGTGAGCGAGCTTCGCCAGACAAAACCGCCGGGACCGCGCACCTCGACTAGTTGACCTTCCATCCAGACCACATCATTGATGCGCACGTCGGCCAGTGCGTCGGCCACTTCGGCGTCGGCCGGGATGATGTGGTTGTTCGCACTGTGGGTGATGATCTCGCTCGCCGGGATCGGCGGTCCTTCCGGCCCCCATTGGTAGAGGTAATACCGACCACGCTGCGAGATGTTCAGCCGGTGGTAAACCGCCCAATCCGACATCCTCCCCCAGCCCAGCGCGAGGTCCACCGGAGCGATCTTCGCGCCGGTGTCGAACCGGTACTTCTCCACGCCGAGCACCCGCGCGTGGATGCGGTAATCGGCGAGCGCGCTGAGTCGGTAATCGCCCGCCAGAACCCACGGTCCGTCGGACGGAGCGGCCGGGAGCTGTTGCGGAAATTCCGGCGCGACGATCCCCGGCGCGGGGTGCGACCATCTCCCGGCGCCGACGAGCCACCACGCCGCGACGACTGCCACGAGGAGCAGAGGGACGAAGCGCAGGCGGGACATGGAGAACCGCGAACCGAGGGAGCAATTTCCCTGCCGGTTCACCCCGACCCGACGCACGAGAGGGATCAAGGTTGAAGCGGTGCGCCCTATCCATTAAGTAGTGGCTCCCTTCTTCCCATGTCACACACCCCTGATGGCCTGCTGGATATCCCTTTGCTGCTGCGGTTGGCTGGAGACAAGCCGTTCGCGCAAGGAGAAGTCTATTTCGCCGAAGGGCGGGTCCACCAGCTGCAGGCGTCCGCGGACCGGGTGACCGGACGCGTCCAGGGCGCACGCTCGTACCGGGTGAAACTCTGGAAAAGCCGGGGGGAATTTCAGTTTTCGTGCGGTTGTCCGGCGGGGCAGGACGATTTCTTTTGCAAGCACTGCGTGGCGGTCGGGTTGGCCTGGCTCAGAACGCCCGGCGGCGGCGGTCCCACCGACGCCACCGAGCCGCCAAACCCCCACGCGGGGCGGTCTCCCGATGCCGCCCAGACCCGCGAAAAGCTCGCCGGCCACCTGCACACCCTCGCCCGCGAGAGCCTGATCCGGCTCGTATTGGAGGCGACGGACTACGACGACATCCTGCGTCGTCGGCTGTTGCTGGAGACGGCCGGCGTCGCCCGGCCGGAAGGCACCCGCCGCACCGCGCCGCCGGATTTCGAGAGCTACCGCCAGTTGCTCCGCGAAGCCATCGAAACCGCCGATTACATGGATTAC
>CAZZYS010000033.1:0-23164 GCA_964658285.1 uncultured Verrucomicrobiota bacterium | reverse complement strand
CGTCGGCGTTGCGATCCGTGAAGTACCGGACCGACCATTCGGACGGGAACAGCAGCACCGGCTGGCCGTCGGTGTCGTCGGCAATCACCGCACCGGTCGGCAGTTTCAGGTTCGGGAGGTTGTCGGGGTCGAAATCGGCGTCGAGCCAGCGCACCCGGTCCCACGCGGCCGTTTCCAGGCGGGACTCCGCGCCGTACTCGCTCTGGAGACGGTACTGCACGACCTCGAACTGGAGCGGACCGACCGCCGCGAGCAGCGGCACCTTGATGACGGCGTCGCGCGGGTGGAAAACCTGGATGACGCCTTCCTGCAGAAGCTGGTCTAGCCCCTGCCGGAATTGCTTGTATTTCGCTGTCTGCGGATTGCGCAGGTAAGCAAAACACTCCGGCGCGAACCGGGGAATCTCGTCGTAGACGAAATCGTCCTGGTCGCTGAGCGTGTCCCCGATGCCGAAGGCGTCGTGGCCGACCAGACCGACGATGTCGCCGGGAAACGCCTCGTCCACGATCTCGCGTTCCTGGGCAAATAACTTCTGCGGCGACGACAGGCGCACCTTCTTGCCGGTGCGCAGGTGGGTAACGGCCATGTCGCGCTCGAATTTCCCCGAGCACACCCGCACGAACGCGATGCGGTCCCGGTGGCGCGGGTCCATGTTCGCCTGAATCTTGAACACGAAACCCGAAAACGTCGGCGCTTCCGGCGGCAGGAACACGGACGAACCGCCGTCGTGATCCGGCTGCGCGCCAGCGGGCACGGCGGGGGTGGCCGGCCGGCGGTCGGCGCGTTCGCCCTCGCGGAGGGGGCGCGGGCGGAGGCTGCGGCCGGCGGGGGCAGCGGAGTATTTCAGGAAGCCGTCGAGCAGGAGTTGCACGCCGAAATTATTCGCCGCGCTGCCGAAGAACACCGGGGAAAGTTCGCCGCGCAACACGGCCTCGGGGTCGAACGGAGCCCCTGCCATGTCGAGCATGGCGATTTCCTCGCGGGTCTTTTCAAAGGTGGCTTTGTCGAGCCGTTCGCGGACGACGGGCGAGTCGAGGTCGCTGATTTCCAGAGGGGCGCGGTACGCCCCGCCCACGGTGCGCTCGAAAAGGTGGACCTGTTTGTCAAATCGGTCGTACACCCCGCGAAATTCCGCGCCCATGCCGAGCGGGTAGACCATCGGGCAGGTCGGCATGCCGAGGATGCTTTCGAGCTGGTCCAAGAGGTCAATCGGCTCGCGCGCGGGCCGGTCGAGCTTGTTCATGAAGGTGAAGATCGGCACCCCCCGGCGTTTGCAGACCTCGAAGAGCTTGCGCGTCTGCGGTTCGACGCCCTTGCCCGCGTCAATGACCATGATCGCGGCGTCCACGGCGGTCAGGACACGGTAGGTGTCCTCCGAGAAATCCTGGTGGCCCGGGGTGTCGAGCAGATTGACGCGGTAGCCCGAGTAATCGAACTGGAGGACGGTCGAGGAAACCGAGATGCCGCGCTGTTTTTCGAGTTCCATCCAGTCGGAAGTCGTTGCGCGCTGTTTGCGCCGCGCGGTGACGCTGCCGGCGAGTTGGACCGCGCCGCCATAGAGGAGGAGCTTCTCGGTCAGCGTCGTCTTGCCCGCGTCCGGGTGGCTGATGATGGCGAACGTGCGTCGGCGGGCGATTTCGGTGGAGAGGTTCAGGGTCACGGCTCGGGAATAACGACTTTACACGGAAACGAGCCGGCTGTCCCGCGTGGGCGTGCCGCATGCCCGACGTCGCAGGCCGCCAAGTGAAAGAACCGCCCTTTTGCGACAGCAAGCGCCACGAAGACGGCGGGTCAGATGCTTGCGGCAAAAATAGTGGAGATTTTTTTGAGCCGTCTTGCCCGGTTTTCCGGCATGAAAGAATGACGGTCCACTTTGCCCTCTACCAACCAAGCCCATGAAACCACGTCATTCCATGAAACGTTTCCTGCCACTGCCCGCCCTTTGCGGCGCGCTCTTCGCCACCTTGTCCGCCGCGCCGTCCGCGCACGCGCAAACACCCGTCACCACCTGGGCGCAGACCTACGGTGTCGGCACGTTCGACAGAGACGGCACACCCGACACCAGTAATAACGCTTTCGGAGACGACCTGCCCTACTGCATTGCGCCCATGCCCGATGGCGGCGTGGTCGTCGGCGGCCGGCTCGAACTCAATAAATATTACTCCAACCCTTATAGCGCCCAGTCCGGCGGCGCGCTCGTACGCTACGACCGGGGCGGGGCCATCGTCTGGCAGACGCTGCTGCGGCAGGACAACGACAGCGGAAGCAAAATCGCCGGCAGCACGGTCAATTTCGTGCGCACGGACGCGGGCGGCAACATCTTCGTGGCCGGCAACAACGGCTACGTCGACAACCCCGTTATAACGCCCTACGTGGCCAAGTTTGCCCCGGATGGCACCAAGATCTGGCAGACGGGGGCCAACTTTATCGACTACGTCTCAAGTTACAACGCCGATGGGACACCGAACCTTTTTCCCGCCCCGATTAGTTTCCTTGGGGCCATGGAGTTGACCGACGACGGCGGCGTGATCCTCGGCGCAGGCAATTATGGCAAGACTGGCGGGGAGGTTTACCCTCTCATCATCAAGCTCAACGCGGACGGCTCGCTGGGCCTTCACCGCGTGTACTACAACCACAACCAGTACTCTTCCGTGCGCGGGGTCTGCCAGGCGGTCGGCGGCCAGGGCTACGCGGTGCTCCTGAGCCCGGAGTACGGCTCCACGGGAGTGGCGACGATCTTGCTCACTGACGCCGCCGGCAACCCGACGAGCGAGCGCACGCTATTCAATCCCGGCAGCGGGGTTGCGAGTGTTCCCCATTTCATCACGCGCGACACCGAGGGCGGCTACTTCGAGATGAACGATATCAGCCAGTATCGCACGGAGGTGCGCAAGCTACGAGCCGACCTGACGACGGTCTGGGCAAAGCTGCTGGACTACTTCCCGGGGGGATCGCCCCAGCTCGCCCCCACGCTGCTGCCCCTCACCGGCGGCGGTTGCCTCATCGGTGGTCTGTCGAGCGTGTACTCGATTGCCGAAACCGGAAGTACTGCGAGCAACTCGTTCTTACTCACCCTGGACGGGACCGGCGTCATCGTTTCCGCGCACCTGCTCGGTGGCACCGTGGGCAGTGGAGAGGCAGGTCCCAGCCTCGTAGCCACGGGCCAGCCGTTGACCTCTTGCCTGACGACCGACGGGGGCATCGCCTTCACGATCTCCACCTATGAGTACGCCACCGGCTCTTCAGAAAAAGCCGACTGGTGGGTGGTCAAGGCCGACGCCAACGGCAAGGTCATCGGCTTCCCCGACAACATGCTTGATTACCCGCTGAGCCACCTCACGAGTACCGACAGCAACGAACAAGCCAGCACCATCACCAGCACCTACGGTCCGCCTGCTCCGGACGAACATCCCCCGTTCGTCGTGTCGTCGGAACCGGCCTTCATCCTGGAAAACCTCGCCACCGAGACGGGCATCAACGTGCCCACCGTCAAGTTCCAGGCCACCCCGGCCACCAGCTACAACCACGTGGTCTTCTTCGGCGGCGAAGCGTACTTGAGCCAAGGCGTGTACTACCTGTTGTTTCCGAGCGGCAACCCGTTCGGCTTCTACAGCTATCTCTCCGACCCGAATTACATCTACCACTACGACCTCGGCTATGAGTACGTCTTCGACGCCAACGACACCGGGCACGGCGTGTACCTCTACGATTTCAAGAGCAACGGCTTCTTTTACACCAGCCCGAGCTTCCCGTTCCCGTACCTGTACGACTTCAGCCTGAA
This sequence comes from uncultured Verrucomicrobiota bacterium, assembly GCA_964658285.1. GTDB lineage: Bacteria > Verrucomicrobiota > Verrucomicrobiia > Chthoniobacterales > SZAS-18 > CAHJWO01. The sequence continues at coordinate 19,383 of CAZZYS010000033.1, read as the reverse complement.
CTCGACGCTGTACTACTACCCCAGCCCGAACGATCCGGATCACTACAACACCAACGGCATCCGTTACTTCTACGTGTTCAACACCGGCCAGATCATCAGCAAGTAGCCGCCTGGCTACTCCGCAGACGAGGCAGGCACCGCAAGATGGGCTTTGCGGTGCCTGTTTTGCCATCGTGAAGGCCGGGGTTCTGAAATTCCGATGCGACGCGAAACTCGTCGAAATACCCTCAACGTTCCGCGTCGGGATCAGGAATGCGCGTGAAGGCGATCCGCATCGGCGTGTATTCGAGCGCCCCGTGCGCGCCGCCGAAGTAGAGCGTGTTTTTGCCGTGCTTGATGTTGAGCCGGTCCACGGCGGCCAGCAGAGCGGCCTTGCGTTCCTGGCTGCGGCGGTCGAAGAGCGGGAGCACGCCGTTCTTCTCTTCCCGGAGAGCAAACAGGTTCATCCCCACGCCGAGCAACGCGTCGCACGCCCCGCGCGGACGGCGTTCCCAGAGCAGGTCGAGCGCCTGGAGGAAATCGAGGGTGTTCTGTGTCTCGGCGAAGCGGACCTCGTCGCTCCAATCGGCGTGTCCCCCGGCCGAACGAATGAAAACGCCCATGCCGCCCGCCAGATGGCCCATCGAACGCAGGCGCATCGCGGCCTTTTGGGTCAGGCGGTGCAGCACGCTGCGCGCGCCCGGTTCGTGGCGGAGTTCCGGTGGCAGGATGTGGCTGTGGCTGACGGATCGGAAGTTCGATGTGCGGGTGAAAGTCGGCTGGCCGTGCAGGGCGGCGTGAAAGCGTTCGCCCTCGACGCCGCCCCAGATTTCCCGGAGCAGCTCGCGGGAGGCGGCGCAGAGGTGTTCGACGGTGTCGATCTGATGGGTGCGCAGGCGGGCTTCCATGCGTGGACCGATGCCGATGAGATCGCGCAGTTCCAGCGGGTGGAGGCAATGCGGCAGGTCGTCGGGCGTGATCGTCACGAGACCGTCGGGCTTTTGCATGTCGCTGGCGGTTTTGGCCAGGAAGCGATTGGGAGCCAGACCGATGGAACAGGTCAGCAACGGACTGATTTTTTGCGCGATGGCTTCCTTGACGCGGCCCGCGAGCCGCCGGGCGGCCCCGATTTCCATCCATTCGCCCCAGAGCGGGCAATGCACCTCGTCGATGGACTCGATATGGGCGGAGACGCCGCAATCCTGGATGACCTCGTGCATCTTCTTGTGGCAGCGCACGTACAGTTCCGGCCTTGCCTCGATGACCTCCAGGTCCGGACACAGGCGGCGGGCTTCGTGGACCGGCGTGCCCGTTTTGATGCCGTAGGGTTTGGCCTGCCGGCTGGCGGCGATGCAACAGGTCGTTTCGGCCAGGAGGGGCACGACGACCACCGGCCGGTCGCGCAAGCGGGGCCGGGCGACCTGTTCGACGGAGGCGAAGAAGCTGTTGAAATCGACGAACATCGAATGCAGGAACGTCCGGGCCACGGGGCATGTTTAACGTGATGTTCAGTTTTGTTCAAGTGCAAGGCGAGAGGTCGCTGGATTTTTGCCCTCGCGTGGTCTACCATCCGCCAACTGCCATGCACGATACAGCGATTCTCGAAGCTCCCGCTGCCGAACGCGAAGTGGGTGAAGATGCAGCGGTGGTCGATGGGGCGATGATCGTGCGCCTGAGACCGGCGATCAAACTGAGCCGCAAGCAACTGGAACGGTTTTGCGCGGACAACTGTGAACTCCGAATCGAACAGACCGCAAAGGGAGAACTGATCATCATGGCACCGGCGTTCAGCGAAAGCGGCGAGCAAAACGCTAGCCTCATCATCCAACTCGGGAACTGGGCGCAAACCTATGGCGGTAGGGTGTTCGATTCCTCTGCTGGATTCACCTTGCCCAACAAGGCCATGCGTGCGCCGGACGCGTCGTGGATTTCTCAGGCGCGGTACGACCAGATTCCGAAACGGGAGATGAAAAGATTCGCTAAAGTTTGTCCTGACTTCGTCGCAGAAATTCGTTCAACTACGGATCGTTTGCCGAAGCTGCAGGAGAAGATGACCGAGTACATTGAGAACGGCGCGCAGCTCGGCTGGTTGATTGATCCGTTGAAAAAACAGGTGTTCGTCTATCGTCCCGGCCAGCAGATCGAGCATCTGTTGAACCCGCCCACGCTCTCCGGCGAGCCGGTGCTGGCGGGCTTCACGTTGGACTTGGCGCGAGTTTGGTAGGCCGGCGCGCTCGCCGCCGGCCGGATGTATTTCTTGCCCGCACCCGTGCCGGTTTCGCACGGGACTGATCGTTTTACATTTCAACCTTTCGATTTTTCCTTTCCATGGACTCCACCAACGAGATTCCCAAAGCCTACGAACCCACCGCCGTCGAGGCCAAATGGCAGGCGCGCTGGACCGACGCCGGCTGTTTCACCGCGCACCCGGAAAAAGTTTCCGCCGCGCGTCCGGCGTTTTCCATCGTCATCCCGCCGCCGAACATCACCGGTGTCCTGACGCTCGGGCACGTCCTCAACAACACGATCCAGGACATCCTCGCCCGCCGCGCCCGCCAGACCGGCCACGAGGTCCTCTGGTTGCCCGGCACCGATCACGCCGGCCTCGCCACGCAGAACGCCGTCGAACGGGCGCTTGGCAAGGAAGAGAAAAAGACCCGCCACGACCTGGGACGCGAGGAGTTCCTGCGCCGCACCTGGGAGTGGCAGAAAAAACACGGACGCATCATCATCGACCAGCTCAAGACGCTGGGCTGTTCGCTGGACTGGTCGCGCGAACGCTTCACACTCGACGAGGGCTACGCCGCCGCCGTGCAGGGGGTGTTCGTCGATCTGCACGCGAAAGGCTACATCTACCGCGGCCGACGCATGGTGAACTGGGACCCGAAGGCGCTGACGGCGCTTTCTGATGAGGAGGTGATTCCCCGGAAGCAGCAGAGCTTACTTCATTATGTAAGATATGAGTTGGTGGACGAGCCTGGTCAGTTTTTGGAAGTGGCAACCACGCGGCCAGAAACAATCATGGCCGATCTGGCAGTGGCAGTGAACCCAAGCGATGCCCGATACCAACACCTCATTGGCAAGCAAGTCTGGCGACCTTTCCCGCGGGTAGCCATCCCGGTTATTGCCGATACGGCTGTAGACCCCGAGTTCGGAACAGGCGCGTTAAAGATCACACCAGCTCACGACAAGCTTGATTTTGAAGTCGGCCAACGTCACGCACTGGGATTTGTCGATATTTTGCACCCGGATGGAACTATTAACTGTCCTGATGAGCCTTTACTCAACAAACGCGGACGAGACAGCGCGAGAGAACTGGCCAGGATCAAACTGCATGACATGGGGCTGCTCGTTAAAAGTGTGCCGCATGAAAACAATGTGGGTTTCAGTGAACGCTCAGAAGTGCCAATTGAGCCGCGCCTGAGCGAACAATGGTTTCTGCGTTACCCGAAGACCGCCGAGTCGCTGGCGGTCGTGCGTGATGGGCTGATCCGGTTCTTCCCGACGCATTGGGAAAAGGTCTACGCGCAATGGCTGGAGAACATCCAGGATTGGTGCGTGAGCCGGCAGGTCTGGTGGGGACACCGCATCCCGGCGTGGTACGGACCCGGCGGGGAAACCCGCGTGCAGATCGATTCCCCCGGCGAGGGTTGGACCCAAGACCCGGACACGCTCGACACCTGGTTTTCGTCGTGGCTGTGGGCCTACGAAACGATGGATATCGAAACCCGGGCGAAGTTTTATCCGACCGACGTGCTGGTCACGGGGCCGGACATCATCTTTTTCTGGGTGGCGCGGATGATCATCGCGGGCCTGGAGTTCAAACCGGGCCGGACGGACGCCGACGCGGACAACATCCCGTTTCGCAACGTGTACTTCACCGGCCTGATCCGCGACGCGAAGGGCAAGAAAATGAGCAAGTCGTTGGGCAATTCGCCCGACGTGCTCGACCTGATGCAGCGTTTCGGCGCGGACGGCGTGCGCTTCGGTCTCTTGCGCATCGCGCCGCAGGGGCAAGACATTCGCTTCGACGAAAAACAGGTCGAGGAAGGGCGCAACTTCGCCAACAAAATCTGGAACGCCGCGCGCTTCTACCAGATGCAGGAGCCGGCGCTGCCTTTCGGGACGCGCGTGTCGTACCGGCCCGCGCCGTACGTGCTCGACATCGAATCGAAGCTGCGCGACACCCAGATCGCCGTGGACGCGGCGTACAAGGAGTTCCGTTTCAACGAGGCGGCGCAACGGCTCTACGATTTTTTCTGGAGCGATTATTGCGACTGGTTCGTGGAAGCGGCCAAGTCCGATATCGTCGGCGTGGACAGCGTGCCCACCGGCGGACGCGTGACCGAACGCGCCATCGCCAAGCACGTCGCGCTGTTCACGATGTACCGGGTGCTGACGGAGTTCCTCGCGTTGCTGCATCCCTTCATGCCGCACCTGACGGAGGAACTGGCCGAACGCCTGAGCTTCCCGCCGCGTCCGGCGGCGACGGCGACGGCGGAGGACCTGCACGACAAGGATTTGTCCGTCCTGGGCCAGACCGCCGAAAAGCCGCGCCGCCCGCGTTTCCTCACGACGCAACGCCTCGGCGGACCGCTGAGCCTGTCGGGTTCGGCCGAAGAGGTGGCGCAGGCGCGTTTCGTGACCGGCGACCTCTACGAGGCGGTGCGCGCGGCGCGCAACCTCCGCGCGGAATACGGCATCGCCACGAACAAATCGGCGAAGTTCATCCTGAAGCTGCGCGAGGAACTGCTGGAAGACGCCTCTGCGTTCGCGACGACGATCCGCGCGCTCACGCGAATGATTAACGCCGAGGACGTCGCGTTGAGTCCCGACTACGAAGCGCCGCGCGGCACGCCGTCGGCCCGCACGCCCCTGGGCGATCTGTTCATGCCGTTGGCGGGCCTCGTCGATGTGGACGCCGAGCGCGCGCGTCTGGAAAAGGAAAGGGTCAAGGCGCAGGGGGAACTGGAAATGGCGACCCGCAAGCTGGCCAACCCGCAGTTCGTCAGCGGAGCGCCGCCCGCCGTGGTCGAGGAGCATCGCCGCCGGCAAACGGACGCCGAGGCACGCTTGGAAAAACTGTGCGGGATGCTCGAAGCCCTCGGTTAGGAAGAAGACCAAGTCTGACGGATCGCGAGGTCAAGCGACCTGGAGGTCGGCAGCCACGTAGCGGGTGCCACTCAGCACTGCTTCGCTGGCCTCCACGGGAATCTGCTTGATCAACTCGCGGATACTGAATTCCTGCTGTCCGATCAGTTCAACACCAACCACTTTGCCGTCCACATCGAAGTCGATCATGACGAGACCCTGTCCCGATCCATAGGGTTCGGTACGGACGACAGCAGTAGAACGCAACCGGACATAAGCAGCCGTCGCTTCGGTATCGACCTCGACAATCGGAGGGGCCGTGATCCGGATGACAAAAGATTTGAAACCTTCAGCTCCAATATCCGGTGATGAGCCAGCATTCATCGTTTTTCGTTTCCGCTACCGCTACGAGGAGTTTAGAGCCAAACTTTCTGAAGAACAACCAGATCATGCCACCATGATTTCCACGGCGGGGCGGAATTTTGAGGATTGAGCCTGGATCATTAACGGTGAGGATTACCTGCTCGAGCGTGAAGCCGCGCTCCTGCGCCCGCTTGGCTAGATGAACGGTGTCGTGAAATCTATAAACCACGGCGAAGCGAAGCTCTTAAAGAAATCATCTCGCCGCAAGCGGCGTCCGCAAGTTTCATTTGTTTCCGCAGAGCGCGGTGTGGCATCGTTCCTCGAACTCTCCGCCGATTCACTTGCGACCCGCCTGCCATACGGGTAAAGTGTCGTCCACCAAGCCACCGTCCGAACCGTTGTAATATCCTCCTGCTGAAGCACCCGAATGGAAAGTCCTGTTGAACTGAGAGAGAACCTGAAAAAGTTGATCGTGGACCGGCTCAACCTCATCGACATCACGCCCGAGGACATTGGCGACGAAATGCCGCTCTTCAAAACAGGCCTGGGACTTGATTCTATCGATGCGCTGGAACTGACCCTCAACGTCGAAAAGGAGTACGGCGTGAAGGTGGCGAACAGTGAACAGGCGCTCCAGGCGTTCCAGAGCGTTGCCACGCTGGCCGGTTTCATCGAGCAGCATCGCCAGACGGTCAGTTGAGGGCAGAGCGGGGGTGTTCCGGCAAGCGGAACAAGCTTTGCTATGGAAAGGTTGATCCGCAGGCCGACGGTTCGCTAGACTGACCTATCAAACCGATGAGTTCCACCGTCCTGGCCCCGCCCGCTCCCGTTGGCATTGCATCCACCGTGCGCCCGGTGTTCACGGCGCGCGCCGATGCCTCAAGGGCCTCCGCATCGGCCGTTTCACTGGCGGCGAGCGGCTGCGTGACCCCTCTGGGCAATGCGCGCGCGACCACCGATGCGCTCCTGCGTGGCGAGACGGCCCTGCGGCTCGTCCCGGTGCTCGGCTGCGACGGCGGCGACCACGTCCCGCTCGCGCTTTGCAACGAATGGCAGCCGCCGACCGGCGACGTGCCGCGTTGGGCCGACACGTTCTTTGCCATGATGGCCAACGTCCCCGACCGCCCCTGGGGGACGGCGAGGTTTCCGGTGTGCATCGCCAGCAGCAATTTCGGCATCGACAATCTTTACGCCCATCACCGTCATCCGCGCGAAGGCCAGCTTCCCTACATCCTGCCGCAGCGCCTGACGGCGTTCTTTACGCAACGGCTGGGGTGGGGGAACAACGTCAGCCACTTCTCCCATGCGTGCGTGTCGGCCAACCTCGCGCTGCTCTACGCCTCGCGTCAGGTGAACGCCGGGCTCGCCGAAGAGGCGCTGGTCGTGTCGTACGATTTCCTGAGTCCGTTCGTGACGGCCGGTTTCCACGCCATGAAAATCCTCACCGCCGAGATGCCCGCGCCGTACGCGGACCGGCCGTTCGGGGCGATTGGCCTCGGTGACGGGGCGGCGTTCGCCGTGATCGCGCCCGCCGACGCGGGCAGTCCGGGTGGCTTGCGACTGGAGGGGCAGGAAGGCTTCAACGAGATGTATCATTTCACCGGCAACCACCCGGATGGCGTCGGCATGGCACAACTCGGCGCGCGGATGCGTGTGGCGGCCACTGGCCGGCCGGTGTGGATCAAAGGCCACGGCACGGGCACCCTGGAGGCCGGCCGGCTGGAGGCGCGCCACATGGCGGAGTGTTTCCCCCACGCACCGCTCGTGGGCTGGAAAGGCGCGCTCGGGCACACGCTGGGCAGTTGCGGGCTCGTGGAACTCGCGCTCGCCGTCGAAAGCATCCGTGGCGGCCGTGCGCCGGGAACGGTCGGGACGCAGGGAGCCTGCTTCACCCCGCAGGTGGCGACGGAGGCGTTCGACGTTTCGGCCTACGCGGGCGTGGTCCTCAACGCCTTTGCCTTCGGCGGGGCGCACTACGCGTGTCTGCTTTGCTATGATTAGACGCTACGTGCTGCGCGCCGCGTCCGAGGGCCCCTTCGATGGCGCGACCCCCGACGAACGTGCGCGGGAGTGGACGAAAAACTTCCCACCCAACGCCGTCCGGCGCATGACCAAGCTCGGTCTCATGCTTGGCGCGGCGCTGCGTGATTTCTCCATCGAACCGGACGACGCCGTGGTCTACGTGACCACCTTCGGCGAGACGATCACCCTGGCGCGCTACCTGGAGACTTTTCCCACTGCCAGCCCGTTATTTTTCCAGACGAGCATCCATCCGAGCGCCATCGAGCAGGTGCTCATCAACCGCGCCTGCCCCGTGCGCGAGTTGACGCCGCTCGCGGGCCAGCCGGACCTGAGCGCGCACGCTTCCCTGACCGCGCTGCTCACCCCCGGTGAACGCGTGCTGCTGACCGGTGGCGAGGAAGTCGGCTCGTGGATGCGCCAGCTCGACGCCGCCTCCAACGTCGGCTTCGCCTTCGCGCTCGAACTCGGCAGCCCCGCGCAGGGTTTCGCCGGCGAACCCCCCGCCGGCGTGGCCGGCGAACTGCGCTGGAGCGAGGACCGGGGCGTTGTTTCCAGCGATGCATCGAGCGGTGATCTTCAAGAACTTTTTCGCGCCGTGAGCGAGCGTCAACCGATGCGGCTGCCGTGTCCATCCGGCGGGGAAATTGCGTTGACGTGGTTTTAGTCTCAAGTGGATGGCGCTCTCCGAGCGGCATTGGTTTTCTTGCGCCGCAGGCCTAACTTTCCAGGCGGCTATCGCCGCGAGCGGGACCAATGCCGCTCGGAGAGCGCCATCCACCTGAAGCGGGATGAATTTTCTGCTGTTGCGCGCCGTCGATTCCTGATTTGCTTCCGCGCCTGACCAGCGCGCGTTGGTCGATTGTATGCATTCCACGGGGTTTTACCTCCTGATTTTCGCGGTGTTCGTCGCGTTGCCGGTCGCGGTTGGCACGCGGCGCGGTTTTGCGCGCGCACGCCGCCGGGGGATGCCGGCGGACCGTAATCCGGGGCCGGAGGGCGGCTACGTCTTCCTCTCCTGGGCGTTGCGGCGGCTGCCGGACTGGTTCATGCGGCTGGCCATGCGGATCGGGACGACCGTCGGCTATTGGACGCTGCCGGGTCAGCGCGCCTGCTCCCGGGAATACCTGCGCCTCGTGCTCGGCCACGAACCGACGCACCGCGAGTGCCGGGAGCATTTCTTCGCCTACGTGGAATTCCTCGTGCTGCGCCTGCAAATCTGCGACGGCCGCGAGCCGCGGTTGCGTTTCGCGGATGGGCAGGGGGACGAACTGCGCGCGTGGGTCGCGTCGGGCAAACAGGCGCTTTTCGGCACCATGCACATCGGCCGGTCCGACCTCGTGGGCTTCTTCCTCGGCGATTTCGGCGGACACATTCATATGATCCGCAAACGGGTGGGTAACTCGGAGGACACCGAAGGACTCGCGCGGCGGTACGCCAGGAGCGTGACCTTCATCTGGATCAACGACTGGAGCCGCCTCGTCCTGGCGATGAACGATGCCCTGCGCGCGGGCCATTCGCTGGCGATGCAGTGCGACCGGCCGGAATACAGCTCGAAACGGGAGGGTTTCCAGTTCCTCGGTGCACGGCGGATGTTCCCGTTCACGATCTACCATCTGGCGATCATGCACGGGTTGCCGGTGATCTTTTCCTACGCGGTGCCGGACGAGGCGGACCCGGAGGTCACCGTGGTACACGTCCTGCCCTTGTACCGGCCGGAGCCGGCGTGGGATCGTCAGGAAAACTTCGCCGCCGCGAGAACGCATTTCCAGACCGTGCTCGACACGGTCGAAGCACAGTTGCGGCGCACGCCCTATCTGTGGTTCAATTACACGCCGATGAACCCGCCGTGCGACGCACCCGACCGTCAACACGCCGGACGCGACGCCGTGGGCCGCAAGATCGAAGCCATCGGCGGGATGCGCCCCGCCGCCTGATCGACGTGGCGGCGGCGTGCGAAAAGCTCATTTGATGGAACCCACTGGCACGCTGCCTCCCGCCCAAGCCCCGGCGGCTCTTGCCGTCCCGCTGCCGGTGGACCGTCGTTCGGGTGCGCGGAAGGCCTGCGACTGGTGCCGGGTCATGTCCGGGTTCGCGGTGTACGGAGTTTTCGGATTGATGGTGATCGCGGTTTGCGTGGTCCTCGCCGTTTTCGTGCGGAACCGGCGTCGGCGGCGCGGACTTTGCCAGGGGGTCATCCACCGGGGTGTGTCGTGGTACGCGCGTTACACGGAGGCGGCGGGTATTTTCCAGGTCGCGTTTCCCGAAGCCGAGCGCCTGCGGTCTCTGCGGGGCACGATCTTCGCGCCGAACCACGCCAGCCTGATGGACGCGACCCATTTCCTCGCGCGGCTGCCCCGGCTGGTGTGCGTGATGAAAAAGAGCATCGCCGCCAATCCGTTCATGGGGATTTCCTCGTGCCTGGCGGGTTATCTGCCGATGGATCACGGCACGGAGTTCATCCGGCGCGGGCGCGACGCGTTGCTGGAAGGCAGCAACCTGCTCGTTTTTCCCGAAGGCACGCGGACAGTCGAACCGCCGATAAACCACTTCAAAAGCGGGTTTGCCCTGATGGCCTGCCTGGCGGGCGCACCCGTGCAAACCGTGTTCATCGAAATGCCGGTGCTCTTCATGAGCAAGAAATGGCCCTTGTGGAAAGCGCCGCCGCCCTTGCCCCTGCCGATCAAAATCCAGCTCGGTGAGCAGTTTCGCGTGCGTCCGGGTCAGAGCGCGAAGGCGTTCAGCGCGGAGCTGGAAGCGTACTTCCGGTGCGAACTTGGCCCCACAGCGGAGGGCGGAGTGAAACGCTTGCTTTGAGCGGCGGAGCAATCAGATTTTAGCCACAAAAAGCACAAAAAACACAAAGGAAGAAGGAGTGGAAGAGAAGCATTTTCTGCCTCTCCCCTTTTGTGTTTTTTGTGCCTTTTGTGGCTAAACCTCAGGCTGCCTTCGCGCCAAGGTCGTTCTCCAAAAACCACCGGTAAGCGTCGCGGATGCCGTCGGGCAGCGAAATCTTCGGTTCCCAACCCAGCGCGCGGATGCGCGTGCCATCCATCAGCTTGCGCGGCGTCCCGTCGGGCTGGCTCGTGTCCCAGACGATTTCGCCCTCGTAGCCCACGGCTTCGCGGACGAGTTCGGCCAGTTCCTTGATGGTCACGTCCGTCCCGGAGCCGATGTTGATGAATTCGGACGAACTGTAGTTCTCCAGGAGCATCATGCAGGCAGCCGCCAAATCCTCGGAATGCAAAAACTCGCGCCGCGGCGAGCCGGAACCCCAGAGCGTCATTTCCGGGTGCTTCGCCACCTTGGCGAGGTGGAATTTATGGATCATCGCCGGCAGGACGTGCGAGGTCTGCAAATCGAAATTATCGAACGGCCCGTACATGTTCGTCGGCATGGCGCTGATGAAATCCGCCCCGTGCTGCCGCCGGTACGCCTGACAGAGTTTGATGCCCGCGATCTTGGCGATGGCGTAAGGTTCGTTCGTGGGCTCCAGAGTCCCGGTCAGGAGCGATTCTTCGCGGATCGGCTGCGGGGCGAACTTCGGGTAGATGCACGAACTACCCAAAAAGAGCAGCTTGCCCACCCCGGCGGCGTAGGCCGATTCGATGAGGTGGTTCTGGATTTTGAGGTTATCCAGCAGAAAATCGACCGGGAAATCGTTGTTCGCCTTGATGCCACCGACCTTCGCGGCGGCGATGACCACGAACCCGGGCCGTTCGGCGAGCATGAAACCGCGCACCGCCGCGCCGTCGAGCAGGTCGAGCTGCTGGCGGCTGCGCGTGACGATCTCCCACGGCTCACCAGCTTCCACGCGTGCCGCGACCGCGCGCAGGATGGCGCTGCCAACGAGGCCACGGTGGCCCGCGACAAAGATTTTTCGGTTCGGCGTCCTCACATGTGCCCTTACATGCGGATGTCCTTGCCGCTCATCTGGTGTTTGAGCAGGGAGACATCCGCTTCGGTCATGATGCGAACCAGGTCCTTGAACGTCGTCTTCGGCGTCCACTGGAGCTGCTGTTTCGCCTTGGAAGGATCGCCGATGAGCAGATCGACTTCCGCCGGGCGGACGTAGCGCTCATCGAACTCGACGTACTTTTCCCATTCCAGCCCGACGAGGCCGAAGCTCTCGGACAGAAACTCCCTGATCGTGTGCGTTTCGCCCGTGGCGATGACGTAGTCGTCCGGCTTGTCCTGCTGCATCATCAGCCACATCGCCTCGACGTACTCGGGCGCGTAGCCCCAGTCGCGCTTGGAGTCGAGGTTGCCCATGTACAGCTTCTTCTGGACGCCCGCGGCGATGCGCGCGACGGCGCGGGTGATCTTGCGGGTCACGAACGTCTCGCCGCGCCGGGGCGACTCGTGGTTAAAGAGGATGCCGTTGCTCGCGTGCATGTTATAGCTCTCGCGGTAGTTCACGGTCAGCCAGTAGGAATACACCTTCGCGCAGCCGTACGGACTGCGCGGGTAGAACGGCGTGGTTTCCTTTTGCGGGACTTCCTGCACCAGCCCGTACATCTCGGAAGAACTGGCCTGGTAAAAACGGCTCTTGGGCGACGCCTGCCGGATGGCCTCAAGCAGCCGGGCGGTGCCGGTGCCGGTAACATCGGCGGTGTACTCGGGCACGTCGAAGGACACCCGCACGTGGCTCTGCGCGCCGAGGTGGTAGACCTCGTCGGGTTTGAGGCTGTCCACCAGCTTGAAGGTCGAAACGGAGTCCGCGAGGTCGCCGTAGTGCAAAAAAAGACGTGCGCTGCTGTTGTGCGGGTCCTGGTAGATGGAGTCCAGGCGCTCGGTGTTAAAGGTGGAGGCGCGGCGGATCAGCCCGTGGACCTCGTATCCTTTTTGGAGCAGTAGTTCGGAGAGATACGACCCGTCCTGGCCGGTGATGCCGGTGATCAGTGCTTTTTTCGACATGGCCGGTCCATCTAACACAGAATGCGCGCGCGCAAAACCTTTTTCCGAATCTAGGGGGAATCCCCGATTTCCACGCTTGCGTTCCGGTGCCCCACGCGGCAACAGTACGAAGACATGAAGAAAATCGAGGCCATCGTGAAACCCTTCAAGGTGGAGGACGTGAAGGAGGCGCTGGCCGAGGTAGGCGTGGACGGGATGACCGTCAGCGAGGTCAAAGGTTTCGGCCGGCAAAAGGGCCACACGGAAATCTACCGGGGCAGCGAGTACACCGTCGATTTTCTGCCGAAGGTGAAGTTCGAAATCGTCCTGGAAGATGAACGCGTCCAGCGCACGGTGGACGCCGTGGTGCGTGCGGCCAAGACGGGCAAGATCGGCGACGGCAAGGTGTTCGTGTATGCCGTGGAGGAAGTGATCCGCATCCGCACCGAGGAACGCGGCACCGACGCGATCTGAATCTCTTGCACACGGGGCTTGGCAGGCTGCCTGCCGGTCGCTAGATAAGCGGGCGTGAACTATCTCCACGTCCTCCTCCTGGCCATCATCCAGGGACTCTGCGAACTGCTGCCGGTGTCCAGTTCGGCGCACGTCAACGTCACCGCCAAGCTTCTCGGCTACGATCCTTCCAGCCCGCAGTTCACCTTTTTGCTCGTGATGCTGCACACGGGCACGATGTTCGCGGTCATCCTGTACTTCTGGAAGCAGTGGCGGCAGGATTATTTCTCTTCGTCGGCCGCGTTCAGTTCCACGGTGAAACAGGTGGTCATCGCCACGGCGGCGACCGGGATCGTCGGGTTCGGGCTGCAGATGCTCATCGAAAAGGTCGTCCTGCGCGCTCATCCGGACGCCCAGATCGAGGACCTCTTCGGCAACCTGCGGCTCATCGCCGCGGCCCTCGCGGCGGTCGGGGTCCTGATCCTCGTGGCCGGTCGCGGGCAGAACGCGGCGACGAGCATGGCCATCGGGGAAGTGCAGCCGGTCCAGGCCGGGATCATCGGCATAATCCAGGGACTCTGCCTGCCGTTTCGCGGGTTCTCACGCTCCGGCGCGACGATCTCGACCGGGCTGCTGACGGGCGTGACGCGGCAGGCGGCCGAGCGGTTCAGCTTCGCGTTGGCGGTGGTGCTGACCCCGCCGGTCGTCGCCCGGGAAGCCTGGCGGCTCTTCAAGCCCAAACACGGTCTGCCGCTCGCGCGGGAGGAGATGGTTCACCTCGCCGCTCCCGGGATGGTTGGTCTGGTGTTTAGCTTTCTCGCGGGCTTGGTCGCGTTGCGCTGGCTTTCGCAGTGGCTCGAAACTGGCAAGTGGCAGTGGTTCGGCGTGTACTGTCTGGTGGCGGCGGGCGTGGTGTTCTTCCTCGCCACGCGGGGATACTGAAACCTTCAAAACTCCACGCGCTGCCCGTCGGTCATGGCGACGATCTCGCTCACCCCGGGCAGCATTGAGCGGCCCAACGCGCAGATTTCGTCCGTCCGGGCGGCGAACTCGGCCGTGAGGTGCGTCAGGCAAATCCGGCGCACCGGCTTGTCGGCGAGGAATGTGAACAGTTCCTCCGGCTCGAAGTGCGACATCTCGCAGATGAGTAGGTCGCACGGTGCGCCGAGCACGGGCATCATGTCCTCCGGCCGACCCAGGTCGGCGGAGTAGATGAGGCGTTTGCCGTTGCCGGGCCAGTCGAAAACGATGCTGTAGGCCAGGAAACGGTCGGCGGCGCCGGGGTCGATCACCGCGCGCAAGCCGTCCAGGTGCGTGCTCGGGTTGACGGAAACCCGCAGCAAGCCGCCATCGAGCGTCGCCGTCCGCGCGGGGAGAGTTTCCCACGGATAAAATTCGAGCGCGAAGCCGACCAGTTTTTCGGGCAGGTACACGGCCTCCAGCCAGAGGCGGATCGGCACGACGAGTTCCGCCGGGAGGTAGAGCGGCAGCGGCTCCGAACGCCCTTCGAGCCACGCGCCCTGGATGATCATCGGCAATCCCGACAGGTGGTCCGAATGTCCGTGGCTGAGAAAAATGGCGTCGAGCGACCGGAAAGGGATGCCCATCGCCTTCAAGCGCTGGCTGCACGGTTCGCCGGCGTCGAGCAGCCAGCGCCGGCCGCCGGCTTCCAGCAGGATCGACGAGTGGAACCGGTCGGTCATCGGGATGCCGCAGCCCGTGCCAAGAAAGGTCAATGCATCCATGAAAAGGAGTCGGCTGCCCGGCAGGCTAACGCGGGCGCGAAGATCAGGGCAATCACTATTTGTCGGGGAAAAAACGGCCCGGGCATCAGAGAAAACCCTTGCCAGCGCGGGTCTTCCCCTCTAGGACCGGTCCGATGCGCCCGAACCTCCCGTGCCGCGTGTTGTCCGGCGTGCTCGCCGCCGCGTACCTTTCGGTCCCATCCTCCACGGGTCTACGCGGCCAGGAACCGGTCGAAGTCCCCCGCGCCACCGTCAGCGTCCGGCTGGCCGACGGATTCGATTTCCCGGTGGGCAAGCCCGATGCCGTCGGTTACCACAAGGCACGGGGCATGAAACCCAACGGCCACCTCGGCGACGATTGGGACGGCGACCGCGGCGGCAACACCGACCTCGGCGACCCGGTGTACGCCGCCGGTTCCGGCGTGGTCGTGCTGGCGGGCAACATGCACATGGGCTGGGGCAACGTCGTCATGATCCGGCATTGCTTCCGTGAGCCGCAGGAGGGCGGCGTCATCAAGACGGTGGACAGCCTCTACGGCCACGTGGACACGATGCTCGTCCACGAAGGCCAGACCGTCGCGCGCGGACAGCAGATTGCCACCATCGGCACGGCGTTCGGGCTCTACGAGGCCCACCTGCACTTCGAGGTGCGCAGGAACATCGGCATCGGCATGTACCGCTCGCAGTTCGCGCGCGATTTCAGCAACTACTACGATCCGACCCAGTTCGTGACGACACACCGGCAACTCCCGACCGGTTCCAACGCCGTGGTGGCGGTCAACACCTTCGTTCCGACGCCCAAGACCGGTTTGCTGGCGGCGGATGGCGCGTATGAGTTGGGCATCAACCGTTCACCGGCACAGGTCGCGGAACTGGAGTCGTCCCACCTGAAAACCTCGGCGTTTGCCATCAAACCGCACAAGAGTTCCTCGGACAAACCCGGTGAAGGGTTCAAGGTGGATCGGTACGAAGACGAACGACCGAAGAAGGACAAGGAGCAGTGATTATCATTTATGATAAATCATGAATGAGAAATTTCGGTTATTACACTGTTGCAACCGCTTCTTCCAACCATGCGAGTGCCTTGTCATAGCTGCACCGATCCAGATAGTGAGCGAGCCGCGCGTCCAGAGGGACCGGGAATTGTCGCTGGAGTTGGCTGATCCGTTCGGAAACCTGCTGGAGGTGTCGGAGATGAGCGTCCGCGTCGCGGGCGTAGAAAGCACGGTCTCCGATGACCGCCAGACGTTCCCGGAGGGCATCGGCGAGCTGGCGGTAGAGGGTGGTAGTGGACGAGGGAACGTTCATAAAAAGGGCAGGGGCGTCCGGGAAAACCATTGATCCCGCGTGACACCGCTAGCATAATGGCCGGGGGCGCAAAAGAAAGGGGACCATGCCGGACCAGGCCGAAGCCGCGAAGACTGCATCCACCCGGACCGTTCTGGTCGTGGACGACGACGTGGACGTGCTCCGCTTTTTGCGCGAAACCCTGGTGGCATTCGCCGATTGCCGCGTGGAGACCTCGCCCAACCCGGAGTACGCCTTTGAACTGTCCATCCGCAAAGCCTACGACCTGTTCCTCTTCGATTTTTCCATGCCCGGCATCGACGGGGCCGTCCTCTACGGGATGATCCGCAAGGTCCACGAGTTCGGCGTGCTCTCGCCCGCGCGTCCGCTGCCGCCGCTGATCCTGATGTCCGGCCACGGGGAACAACGCCGTGCGCGCGAACTGCTCGCCGAGCCCGGCGTGCGGGGCTTACTGCCCAAACCTTTTAGCATCGAGCGCCTGCTCTCCAAATTGGAAGCCTGTCTGCCGGGCGTGACCCGGCGGCCGGCGTGACGGTTTCCCCGACGGCATGTTTCTCCTTCCGATGCATGAAGTGGCGGGCGCACCCGTGCGGGTGCGCGTGAAGATTTGCGGAGTGACACACCCCGACGATGCCGCCGCCGCCGTGACGCTCGGGGTGGACGCGCTCGGATTGAATTTTTACGCCGGTTCGCCGCGCTGTCTGGACCGGGGGCGCGACGCGGGCTGGCTGCGGGAACTCGCCGGGGTCGTGCAGCGCGTCGCGGTGTTGGTGAATCCGGAACGGGTCGAAATCGACCGTCTGCTGGCGGACGACCTGGTGGACGCCGTGCAACTCCACGGCGACGAGGACGCGGAGTTCTGCCGTTCGCTGGCGGAAGCACGCATCCCTTTCGCCAAGGCGATCCGCGTCCGGGGCGCGGAGAGCCTGCGCTTCGCCGGGGAATTTCACACGCGCTGGCTCGTGCTCGACGCCTACGACCCTAAGGCGTACGGCGGGACCGGTCGGACGACCGACTGGACGCTCGCGGCGCGTTGCGTCAGCGTGAACGCGGCCGGTGGCTGCAAGGTAATCCTTTCCGGTGGCTTGCATCCCGGCAACGTGGCCGAAGCGTTGCGCCGCGTGCGGCCGTTCGCGGTGGACGTGGCGAGCGGCGTCGAGAAACCGGAGGATCGCCGACGCAAGGATTTGGGTCGCATGGGACGGTTCTTCTCTGAGATCCGGCTGGCAAACGCCGCATAATCGAAAAAAATTGCTGATTCGGTGGCATCACCGCCGAAAAATCAGCAAAATTCCGCCCGGAAAACGCGTTTTACAGAGAGGAATGGCGTGAGGCTGGTTCGGTTCCTGCTTGGACAGGTTCCATCATCCAGCCGCCCCTTCATGCCATGATTCATCACCGTAACCGACCTGTCGTATGTTCCCTGCTTTTACTGGCAGGCTCCACCACCCTCGGCGTGGCGCAAGCCCCGCTGCTGCCCCCCCCCGCCCGCCGCGCCTCGCTCGGTGAGGTTGCCCAAGCTGCTCCGGTCGCGACCGCCCCGCCGCTCGTGCCGACCGCGCCCAACAATCCGACGACGCCGCTGACCTCGGGGACGCTTCCCAACACCGCTCCGACGGCTCCTCTGGAAACGACTCCCGCACCGATCAACGGCGATCCGAATGTGCCCGCGCCCATCGCGCCGCCGCCGGTCGTCGGCGCTCCCGGGACCACGGCTCCGGGCACCGTCGCCCCGCCCGCGACCGATGTCGCCGCGCCCGCCAACAACGCGAACGCCGGTGCTGCCCGCCCGCGTGAATTCCAGGGAGACGACGTGGGACAGGTCCTGCGGCTCCTCGCCCGGCAGGCGAAGATCAGTCTCATCGTCAGCCCGCAGATCGTCGGCACGATCAACATGCGCCTCGAAGACGTGACGGCGCTCCAGGCCATCGAGGTCATCTGCCAGGCGCAGGGATACGATTTCAGCCAGCAGAACAACGTGTACTACGTCAAGACGCCCGCCGAGAAAGCGGCCGAGCCGACGCAGGGTGATTTCTACACGTTCAGCTACGCCCGGGCCGCCCAGGTGGTCCCGCTGCTGACCAGCCAGCTCAAGAGCAAGGCGGCCGCTCCCCAGGTGGACGAGCGCACCAACACGATCTTCTTCCAGGAAGCCAAGTCCAACGTGAGCACGATCCGTCAGTTCCTGGCCCGTGTGGACAAGCCGACCCGGCAGGTCATGATCGAGGCGCGCCTCGTGGAAGTGAACTCCAACCCGACCCAGAGCTACGGCATCAACTGGGGCGGTGTGTTCGGCAGTGCTGCTTCGCCGAAGACCTTCCGCTACGGTGGCTCGAACTACCCGACGCCCCAGCAGTACGTCGCCCAGACCAATCCCGCCACCGGCCAGGTCACCTATACGAAGGACCCGAACAACCCGCCGAAGACCACGGTGGACTTCACGAACGGCATCCCGACGTTCAACGACTTCACCCGCGCCGGCAATCTGGGGAGTGACTTCTTCAACGCGCTCGGCGGGCAGTTCGCCATCCTCGACGTGCCGACCTTCTCCGCGACGGTGCGCTTCCTGAACGAGGACGCCGACGCGGAGTTCCTCGCCAACCCGCGCATCGTCACGGCCGACAACCTCGAAGCCACCATCAAGATCGTGCGCAACCAGCCCGTGCCGCAGCTCAACTTCAACGAGCAGACGGCCACGGCGGTCTTCGGCGGGTTCCAGGACAAGCTCTTCGGCAATACGCTGGTGGTGAAGCCGTCGATCAACAAGGACGACTTCGTGACGCTGTCCGTGAAGCCCGAGATCAGCAACCGCGTGGGTGACCAGACGTTCAACTTCGCGGGTGCGTCGGTGAGCAGCCCGATCATCGATACCCGCACGCTGGAAGCCAACGTGCTCATCAAGAGCGGCTGCACCCTGGCCATCGGCGGTCTCTTGCAGGATCAGGTGACCAAGGCGGTGACCAAGGTGCCGATCCTCGGGGATATCCCGGTGCTGGGTTACCTGTTCCAGGAGCACCTCAACTCGCGCTCCAAGCGGAACCTCTTGATTTTCGTGACGCCGACGATTGTGAACCAGCAGTTCGGCACCGGTCTGGAAGACCAGGTCACCGGCCTGAAGAACATCAACACGCGCACCGACGTGGCCGACATCAACGGCTGGCGTAACAACGCCAAGGGCGCCTACCACCTGAAGAAAGTCTCCGACCGCCAGTTGGCCAGCGAATACCCCGCGCCGGGTTGCAATACGACCGTGAGCTTCAAGGATAACGCTGCCGCCCGCGATCAATAAGGCAAGTCCGAGCGGCCAACCGCCCACTCACCAACAAGCCCGAAGTTCCCACCGCCTCCCGCTCGACCGAGCGAGTGGCCAGGAGCTTCGGGCTTCCGTGTTTTTACGAGGGTCCGCCAAAACGAAAGGTGGATGGCGCTCTCCGAGCGGCATTGGTCAGCTCCACGCCGCAGGCGTCCATTCTTTCAGGCGGCTAACGCCGCGAAATAGGACCAATGCCGCTCGGAGAGCGCCATCCAC
>CAZZYS010000032.1:0-23293 GCA_964658285.1 uncultured Verrucomicrobiota bacterium | reverse complement strand
GGCCGTTGCGGCCGGTCGTCCTGTAAGGTAGGGATGGCTCTCCGAGCCAGTCCCTTTTTTGGCTTGGATGACCCCCGTGCGTACGAAATGCTTCGCCAGAAAAATTAGGGACTGGCTCGGAGAGCCATCCCTACCTTACAGGACGACCGGCCGCGACGGGCTTCCCACACGCTTTCTGGGCGCGGTCAACGCAGGAACGCCCACCACGGCCGTTCCCTGCGCTCGTGGCGTCGGACCAGTCCCGTCGCTCCCGCCGCCAGAGCCAGCACCACGCCCCACACGATGGCGCGTCCGAGCCACAGGTGGGCGTTGGGCGCGTCGTGCGCGGCGAGCGGGTCGGGTTGATCGCGGACCGTTTCCACCCGCAGCAACCGCTGGGCGCGGGGGTCCAGTTCCGTGTCGGCGCGCAGCAACGGCAACGCCGGATCGCCCACGCGCAGACCGAGGCCCAGTGCGCGTCCCGTCGGGCTGTCGCCGAACAACCGCCGCTTCCCGAACATCCGCTCGACGAACATCGTGCAGTCTTCCCCCGCGAACGCGTGGCCGCGCACGGTGTTCAGGTTTTCCACCGCCTCCGCCACCGCCGCGTCGTCGATCCCGCGAAACGCCGTCGCGGGCACCGTCACATCCCAACCCCCGGCCTCGCGCTGGCGGAACACCTCCAGCGGCGTCCAGTTCAACGCGTCGTCGAAATCCTCGAACATCGTGCCGACGAGTTGTTCAGCCACGAACTCCCGGCCGTCCTCGATAACGACGTGCAGCCCGGCGTGCATCGCCAGCGGTTGGTCGCCGGGCGCGCGCGCCAGCCCCGCCTGCCAGCGGTCGAACGATTCCATCGGGCGGATGAACCACGCGCCGATCACGCTGCTGGCGTCACTCTGGAAGATGACTCCTTTGAGGGTCACGACCTTCCCCGGCCGTTGCGCGGCGACGGGGACATCGGAAAGCTGGGTCAGCGCGGGATCACCGGGGCGTTTCATGTGGCCGGACCATTAGACCGGGAACGGCTTTACGGCAAACGCTTGGCCTTCTGGTCGGGCATTCCGCCCTGGTGCAGAATCAGCGAACTGTATTTTCCGTCCGCGTCTTTTACGAACTCGATCTGTCCGTCGAACGACTTGGAGAAAAATTGGGTTTCCGTTTCGGGAAAAACCTCGTCCTTGGGTTGGTCGGTTGCCGTGACGAAATAGTGATCCCCCTCGCGCGAGAACGTCAGCGCAAACTGCGGGATCACCTCGTACTTGCCCGCGTATTGATCGGCGGTCTCGGGTTTGATCGTGATTGCCGCGCGTTCCTTGACCGGCGGTTGCAACTCGAAGCGCTGGTCGAGCAGGTGGAAGCCGATGTCGTCCACTCCGAGCGCGGAGTTCGAGAGCACGACGACGCCGGTTTTTGTCTCCGGGCAAAAACCGACGAAGCTGCGGTAGCCCCCGGTGCCGCCGTTGTGCCAGTACAATCCCGGGTGATAGCGTTTGAGGAAGTGCCAGCCTAGCCCGATGTCGAGCACGTCGCTGCCCGCCGAGTTACGGATTTTGTGCGTGTCCTCCATCGCGGCGTAAAGAGGAAGTTTCTTCCGGAAGAGATTTGCCGAGACGAAACGGATCATGTCATCTACGTCCGAGCGTAGCGCGCCAGCCCCGGCCAGGGTGGGGAGATCCCAATTCTTCGTCGGGACGAGCGATTGATCGTAAGGCGCGGCCAGGCGGTCACGCATGGATTTCGCTAATGTGATCCGCGTGTCAGCCATCCCGAGCGGCTGGCAGATGCGCCCGACCACGAGGTCTTCGTAGGGCTTCCCCGCGCGCAGGGCGAGGGCGTGCCCGAGCAGGCCGACGCCGAGGTTGGAATACTCGAACTTACTACCGATGTCGCGTGTCAGTTCGTACTTGGAAAGAAAGTCGTACATCTGCGCGACGGTGTAATTCGCGTAGGGATTGGCATCGTCGGCGGAATGAAGATTGTCCGGCACCGACGGCAGGCTGGAACGATGCGTCGCCAGGTCGAGCAGCGTGATCTGCTTGCCGCCGCGCGCGGGGACTTTGACTTCCTTGGGCAGATATTTGGCGACGGGATCGTCCAGCTTGACCTCGCCCTTCGCCACCATGTCGGCGAGCAGCAAACTCGTGAAGACCTTCGTGATCGACCCGATCTCAAAGATCGTTTTCCCGTCCACGGGCGTGCCGCCGTCTTTGAGCGTATTGCCATACGCCACCACGCGGCTGCCCTTCTCATCGATCAGACCGACGACGATGGCGACGCCGCGCTTGTCCTTTTCGATACGGTCCTGCAGGATTTGGCGGACCTGCTCGTTCGACGGTGGCGGCGGTTGCTCGGCGCGAAGGAGGTTCGGCAGCAGCAGACCCGCCACGATGGGCAGGAAACAAAAAAGGGGCTGTGGTTTCACAGCCCCCTTTTGTACAGGTCCGACTAATTATTTGCCAGTCGAAAACATCAGGCTCCCGTCGCGCACTTCCGTGACGATGTGGTCGCCTTCCTTGAACCGCCCTTCGAGGATCTCCAGGCTGAGCGGGTCGAGGATTTCGCGCTGGATGGCCCGTTTCAAAGGCCGCGCGCCGTACACCGGGTCATAACCTTCCTTGGCGAGCACTTCCTTGGCCTCGTCGCTCAGGGTGAGCGTGAGTTTCTTCGCTTCCAGGCGCTTCATCAAACTGCCGAGCTGGATCGTGACGATCTGCTTGAGGTCGGTATCGGAGAGCCGGTCGAAGATGATGATCTCATCCACGCGGTTGAGGAACTCCGGCCGGAAATGCCCCTTGAGCGCCTCTTGCACGCGGCGTTCGCTCTCGGTCGGAGACAATTTCGGGTCGAGGATGAACTGGCTGCCTAGGTTGCTCGTCATGATGATGACCGTGTTCTTGAAATCGACCGTCCGGCCCTGGCCGTCGGTGATGCGCCCGTCGTCGAGCACCTGCAAGAGCACGTTGAACACGTCCGGGTGCGCCTTTTCCACCTCGTCGAAGAGCACGACGCTGTACGGGTGCCGCCGCACGGCCTCGGAAAGCTGCCCGCCTTCCTCGTAACCGACGTAGCCCGGAGGCGCGCCGATCAGCCGCGCGACGGTGTGCTTTTCCATGTACTCGCTCATGTCGAGGCGCACGAGATTGTTCTCGTCGTCGAACAGGAACTCCGCCAGCGCGCGTGACAGCTCCGTCTTGCCCACCCCGGTCGGCCCCAGGAACATGAACGACCCGACCGGCCGGTTCGGATCCTGCAATCCGGAGCGCGAACGCCGCACGGCGTTCGACACCGCCTTGATGGCTTCCACCTGACCGATGACGCGTTTGCCGAGCCGGTTCTCCATCTTGACGAGTTTTTCCCGCTCGCCTTCCTTCATGCGCGAAACGGGGATGCGCGTCCAACTGCTGACGACCTCCGCGATGTCGTCGGGAGTCACTTCCTCTTTCAACATCTGCGAACCATCGCCCTGCACCTCGGTCAATTTTGCGTTGTGCGCTTCGAGTTGGCGTTGTAACTCGGGCAGGGTGCCGTACTGAATTTCGCTCGCGCGGGAGAGTTCGCCGCGGCGTTGCGCCTGCTCCAGTTCGGTCCGGGCGGCGTCGATCTGTCGCTGGATGCCCTGCGACTTGTCGATTTGTGCCTTCTCGGCCTGGAACTGCGCCGTCAACCGCGCGCTCTGTTCCTTCAAATCGGCGAGTTCTCTTTCGAGTTTGGCAAGACGTTCCTGGCTGGCGGCGTCCTTCTCTTTTTGGAGCGCCTGACGCTCCATCTCGCCCTGCATGATCTGGCGGTCCAACTGGTCGATCTCCGTCGGCTTGGAATCCAACTCGATCTTCAGCCGCGAGGCCGCCTCGTCCATGAGGTCCACCGCCTTGTCCGGCAGGAAACGCTCGGTCAAGTAACGGTGTGAAAGCTGCGCGGCGGCCACCAGCGCGGAGTCCAGGATGCGGATGCCGTGATGGACCTCGTAGCGTTCCTTCAGGCCGCGCAAGATCGCGATGGTATCGTCCACGCTGGGCTCGTCCACGAGCACCGGCTGGAAACGGCGTTCGAGCGCGGCGTCTTTTTCGATGTATTTCCGATATTCGTCGAGCGTGGTCGCGCCGATGGTGCGCAGTTCGCCGCGCGCGAGTTGGGGTTTGAGCAGGTTCGATGCATCGACCGAGCCTTCCGCCGCGCCCGCGCCGACGATGGTGTGGAGTTCGTCGATGAACAGGATGATCTCGCCCTCGCTGGAAGTGACTTCCTTTAAGAACGCCTTGAGCCGGTCCTCGAACTCGCCACGGAACTTCGCGCCCGCGATCATGGACCCGATGTCCATCGCGATGATGCGTTTGCTCTTGAGCGATTCGGGCACGTCGCCGGCGATGATGCGCCGGGCGAGTCCCTCGACGATGGCGGTCTTGCCCACGCCGGGGTCGCCGATGAGCACGGGGTTGTTCTTCGTGCGGCGGGAGAGCACCTGCATGACGCGCCGGATTTCGTCGTCGCGTCCGATGACGGGGTCGATCTTGCCCTTGCGGGCCTGTTCGGTGAGGTCGCGCCCGTATTTTTCGAGCGTCTGGTATTTCCCTTCGGGGTTCTGGTCGGTGACGCGCTGGTTGCCGCGCACCTGCACGAGCGCCTGCATGAGGCGGTCGTGCGTGATCTGGAAATCCTTGAGCATCCGCGCCGCCGGGTCGGTGCCTTTCGTCAGGGCGAGCAAGTAATGTTCGGCGCTGAGGAACTCGTCCTTGAGCGCCTTCATCTCGCGGTCGGCGGCGTCGATGGTCTGCCGCAACGTCCGCGAAAGCTGGAGTTGGCCGCTGCCGCTGACGATCTTGGGGCGGCGGGCGAGTTCGGCGTCGAGTTGTTCGCCGAGTTTGGGCGTGGGAACGCCCACTTTCTCCAGGAGCGGACGCGTCACGCCGTCGGCCTGGTCGAGAAAGGCGCGCAGAAGATGCTCGTTCGTGAGTTCCGTGTGCCCGCGTTCGTTGGCGTCGGTCTGGGCAGCCTGGAGGGCTTGTTGGGTGAGGGTGGTAAACTTATCTGGTTGCATGAAGTCTGTATCAAAATGAGACAATGAAGCAGCGCGAATGTTCGATCATTTTTGCAAAAATCCCGGGCTTCCGATGCGACTTTCGGGGGCTCGCAAAACGATGTATATATAGGAATTCCATGAAAATCTTTGGACAACTTTCGCCTTTCGCCACTCCCCTGGCCCTGGCGTTTTCATTGCTTGTTTCGACGGGGAATGTACGGGCTTCCGGCCCGGGCGGCGCGGGAACCACCGGCGGGGTGAGCGGCACGAGCACGACCGGCGCGGTGGGTGCGGGCGTATCGACGGCAGGCGCTTCCCGCGGGAGCGTGGGTTCGGTAGGTGCCGGCATTGGTTCCGTTTCGGCTCCGGCCGCCCGGTCGGGTGTCTCGATTTCCAACAACGCGCCCCGGCCTTCCGGCGGCACGTTCACGCAGGGCGCGGTGAGCCGTCCCGGTGCTCCGGCGGCTTTTGCGCCGGGCGGACGGATCGTGTCGCCCGTGGCGAACGGCACGCGTCCCGGGTACGCGTCCACGACGCGGGGGGCAAACACTTGGAGTGGTGCGGCGGTGAACCCGACGAGCAACGCCGAGGTCCGCGGTTCTGCCAACCCACTCTATCCCTCGAACGGTTTCACGAACAACCGTTTCACCGGGCGGCCGTCCGCCTGGAATGGGTCCAACAACAATCGCGGGGATGATCGTTCCCACCGCTACGGCGACGGCAACGGCCGTTACCGTATCCGGTCCCGGTACTATAACTACCCGTATGCCTACGGTCCGGCCTACGCGCCTTATATTGCCTACTACGGTGGCGGTTATGAAGGGGCGTATCCCTACTACGCGGACGGCTCGTACCCGGATGTCGGGAACGGCGGCACGCCGACCGTGACGCCGCAGTACGGCGACCAGGGGCAGGACGCCAACAACGACCAGCGTGATCCCGCGCCGCAGACCGTACCGCAGAACCCGAACGGGAACGCCAACGTGCAACCCACCGTGCCGAACAACGGGCCGGATTCCCTGGTGGAAGCGGTCCAGCAGGAACTCATCCGGCGCGGATATTTCGCGGGGAAAGTGGATGCCATGTATGGCCCGGACACCAAGGAAGCCTTGCGCAAATTCCAGCAGGATCATCACCTGGCCGACAGCGGTCTGATCAACGAAGCCACGCTGCACGCGCTCCAACTGGATTGACCGACCGCGCCGCCCTGTTTTCGAGGACGAAGGGACAGTTCACCACGAACTGTCCCTTTTTGCGTGTGCCTCGCGGTTCATCGTTTGCCTTCGTGTGATCCCATGCCATTGCCTGACCCCGCCCCCCTGGCCCGCCGGCCCGGCGAGCCTGCCGCACCCGTGCCCGCCGAGTCAGCGCCGTCCGGGGAAGCGGTGCCGTCGGCCTGGTGGCACGCTCCGTTGGGTTTCGGCGTGCTGGTCGGTTGCCTGGAGGTGGGTGAGACCGCCAAACGCTCGCTGGGCCTGATCCTGCCGGGCAACATCCTCGGGCTTTTCCTGTTGCTCGCGCTGCTCGGAACAGGCGCGGTGCCCCTGCGCTGGGTCGCGGGCGCGGCGCGCTGGCTGCTGTGGCTGCTGCCGCTGTTGTTCATGCCGATCTTCGTCTACGCCTTGCACAACCGCGACTTCTGGGTCGCGGACCGTGGGATGTTCGCGGGCGTGGTCGCTGTCGCCACGCTTCTGCTCTGGGCAGCGACGGGCCATCTCGCGCAATGGACGTTCCGCAGACGGCCGCCGACCGGGCGCAGCAGTGAGGACATGGCACCGTGAGCCTGGCCGCCGCCGTTTTTGACCTGCCCTTCATCGGGTCGCTCGTGCTGTGGAGCGGATTGACGATCCTCGTTTATTTCCTTTGCCGCCGGTTGTTCGTGCGCCTGCGTTTCGCGCTGCTGCATCCCGGGTTCACGGGCATCCTGATCGTGACGCTGATCCTCGAACTCACCGGCCGCCACTACGACGGATACAAGGCGGCGACAGAATGGATCAACTGGCTGCTGGGCCCGGCGGTGGTCGCGATGGCGGTGCCTATTTTCCAGTTGCGCCGCACCGTGCGCGCGAGCGTCGGCACGCTGGCGGCGGTGCTCCCCTTCGGCCTCGGGGTGGCGGTGTCGAGCATGGCGCTGGGCGTGGCGGCGTTGCACCGCGCGTGGCCGGTGGTCGCGGGCGGCACGTTGAAATCCATCACCTCGCCCGTGGCCTACCGCCTCGCCGTGGACGCGGGAGTTTCCGTCGATGCCGCGATGGCCGGCGTGCTCATCGCGGGGATGCTCGGCGCGACGGTCGGGCCGAGCGCGTTGCGCTGGATGCGCATCCGCGACGAAAGGGCCGTCGGCCTCGCGCTGGGCTGCACGTCACACGGCATCGGCGTAGCCCGCGCGATGGAGATCAGCCCCACTGCCGGAGCGTACGCGTCGCTGGGCATGAGCGGCACGGCGATGCTCGGAGCCGTGGTGCTGCCGTTCGTGTTGCGCCGGATCGCGGGAGGCGGCTGAGCCTGTGGCGTTCACGGCCTGCCGGTCGGCGGGTTCAGGGGCGTGTACTGCCACACCCAATCGCCTTCGTTGTCGTCCGGCCGGTCGGGCGGCTCGCTGGGAGTTCCGCTTTTCCACGCGACCGCGCCACCGTCGTCCCGGCCGTTCCAGCCGATGCTGTAAAGCAAGTAACGCCCGTCTCCCATGCGACGATAGCGCATCGGCGCGCCATCCATCAAGTCGTTCGGCACCCGTTCGAGATACCCGGGCACCAGCGCAATCAACGTGTCCGGGTACGCTTGGTGGTCCAGGTAATAACGTTCCAACGCGCAGGCGACCTGCGCTTGCTCGCAGGCCATCTGCATCCGCGCAGCCAGTGGCAGCAAGTAATCCGCCCCTGGCAGTACGAACCGCGCGAACAGCGTGTAGACCAGGAACGGCTTCTTGCCCATCGCATTCACCTGCGCGCTGGCAGCGGCCTGTTTTTCGAGCGAAATTCTGCGCGTTCGCAGATCCACGGCGTCGATAAATCCCTGATATAGCCGGGAGATGCTCGTCTTGTTCTGGTCCACCCAACCTCGCGGTGCCACGGTGATCGCGCGGGCGGACCACTCATAGATCGGCGCAACCGGCCGACCCCCACCGTCAAAAAACGCTTCTCCGTACCTGGATGACTTCCGCATGGATTCCAGCGCGGCGCAACCGAGGATGCGGTCCCCGCGCATCGCCCGTACGTAGTCTTCCAATTCGTCGTCCCGCCGCAGGGCCTCGCCGATTTGCCGCAGTTCGTCGGCCGTCCACCGGCGTGCCGCCAACCCCTCCCAGACCGGTTGGAGCGCCGACAATGTGCTGCTCCTGTTTTCCAATACGCCTACAAACGTCGGTATCCGTCCGAACGCGTCGCACAACCGCAACGCCGCCAGCGTGTCGCGCAACGCCCGTTCATGCTGACCCTCCGCCAGTTCGGCGCACGCCCGCAGGCGCAGGGTAGTCACCGCCTTCAGGTACACCGAGCTAGTCAGATACCGGATGTTCGTAGCCGGTTCCTGCTCCCAGTCGACCGACGCGATGGCCTGCGCACGCGTTTCGGTTTCCCGCACCATTTCATCGAGCAGCGGGGCAAAGATCGTCAGTGCCAGGAGAACATCGGCCGACGGGGTGCCGGGCCGGGCCGGATGGGGACATTG
Source organism: uncultured Verrucomicrobiota bacterium (assembly GCA_964658285.1). GTDB lineage: Bacteria > Verrucomicrobiota > Verrucomicrobiia > Chthoniobacterales > SZAS-18 > CAHJWO01. Next base: position 14,625 of record CAZZYS010000032.1, on the reverse strand, counting down.
CTTGGACCCGGCGTAGTGTTTTTGCCAGTCTGCCAACGGCAGCGGGTAAGCCGTCGTCCAGCCTGCCCGGCTGAATTTTGTCTGACGGTCGTCCCGGCCGTTGGGCATGTCGCTCCACGCCACCGGACCGGTCGAACTACTCGAAACGTAGCCTCCGTTGACCGCCCGCACGACGACCGGGGCTTTCGCCAGATTTTGTTCGTCGGGCACTGGCAGGGGCAGGACCGCCGCCAGGTCGAACGGTTCGTTCCGGACGGCGAGATCGTGTTCGACCATCTTCCATGCACGTGCGCCACGCCAGTTCTCCACCTGGAACAATGCCGCCAATGCCACCGGCGGGATCACCAGCGCCGCCACCCACAGGATGAATTGCCAACGTTTCATCTCTCGGACTGTACCCGGATGAATACTACAGAAACAAATCCGGCAGCAAGCTCATCTCCCCCGCCCCGGCGTCCCACGCATACGGCGCGAAATCCTCCACGCCGCGCGTCCGCAAGAAATCCTCGTCCAGCAGGCATTGTCCGGTCAGCTCGCGTGGCGGCGTGGCGAGGACCGCCGCCGCCGCGTCCGCCACGATCTCCGGCTTGCGTGCGCGTGCGAACAGATTCTTCCCGCCGGGAATCGCGAACTCCACCGCGCTCGTGGCGACGAGCGTGCGCGGCCAGAGACAGTTCACGGCCACGTTGCTCGCCCGGAACTCTTCCGCCATCCCGAGCGACAGGATCGTCATGCCGAATTTGCTCAACGTGTACGGCGCATGGTCGCGCAACCAGTTCCCCGCGAAATTCAGCGGCGGGCAAAGGCTCAGGACGTGTCCGCCGAACGCCGAACGCCGCAGGTGCGGCAGCGCCGCCCGCGCGCACAGGTACACCGCCCGGGCGTTGACGCTCTGGAGCAGGTCGAAGCGTTTGGGCGGAGTGTTTTCGACGTTGGTCAACGCGATGGCCCCGGCGTTGTTGACCACCGCGTCGAGCCCGCCGAAACGCTCTACCGCCGCCGCGACCGCTGACTCGACGTTGGCCTCGTCGCGCACGTCCAGACGCACGGCGAGTCCGTGCCCACCGGCGGCGTCCACCTCGGAGGCGACTTCATGGATCGTGCCGGGTAGTTTGGGATGGGGTTCGTCGCTCTTGGACGCGACGACGACGTTGGCCCCGCCGCGCGCGAGGCGCAGGGCGATGGCGCGGCCGATGCCGCGGCTAGCGCCGGTGATGAGGATCGTGCGGCCGGTGAACTCGTTCATGGGTCAGTGTGACAACGCCGCCGGCGCGACGGCCTCGGCCGGGTTCATCCGTGTCCGCCGCGCGTGGATGTGCACGGTGATGTCGCACGCCGCGCAGACGTGCCCGCGCGCGTCGATCAATTCCACCGTGTACTGCCGCTCGACCTTGCCCGCGCTTTCGACTTCCGCGCGTACCGTCCTCACCTCGTCCTCGGTGAGGATCACCTGTGCGGTCAGGTCCGTGCGCGCCTGCCGCAAGAAGCGGATGTGCGCCTCCTTCGTCCACGCGACGTATTCGTGCGCGCCGAGCAGGCTGGTGAGCATGACGGCATGGATCGGATCGACCGCCGAATAAATGCTGCCGCCGTAGATCGTGCCGTTGAGGTTGCGCGTCGCACGGCACAACGGCAGGCGCATCCGCACCTCCTGCAGGTTGGCGTCCACGTAGGTGATGCGCCCGCCACTGCGGCGGTAGGCGGGGTGGAGGTTGAACCGCCAGCGCACCAGACGGGTGCGGAAGGACTCGGCCATGAGAAATACCTTTCAGCGGGCGCGGAAAACGATGGTCAGTGTCCGACGGGGTCCCTTGCGTTCGGGTGAGTTTTCACGATGGTCCTGACTGTCGGCACACTCGCGTGTTGCCTCGACCGGGCGGAATCTTTGCCAGCGGTGCGCCGGACGATTGGCGGCGGATAGAGAAACTTTGTTCATTGCCTAAAATCTTTCGCGCCCACGCTGTTTTCCACGAACGCGCGAAAGAGTTCGCGCCCGTCCTGGCGGAACATGCGGATGCGTCCCGTGTGGACGAGCAGGAGCATCCCCACGCAGTGCCCGAAGGCGGCGGTCAGCTCCGCCAACGCCTCCTCGCGGGTGCGGCCCAGTGCCACCATCGGGTCATACAACCCGGCCAGAGCGCGCCAGAGTTCGGTGTTGAGCCGCTCGTTGAGTTCGCGGGTCAAACCGTGCGGGCCGATGCCGCGGAACAGGTAGAAGCCGAGGCTCAGTTCGTCGGGCCGCGTCGCGTAGTAATCGTAGAACGCCAGCGCGCGGGCGATGACGAGCGCGTGAGGGTCCGCGCCGTTCGTGAATTCCTTCCCGGCCTCGCAAGTCGCGGCGTGCAACCGGCGCAACGAATGGGAAAGCAGGTCGGCGTAGATTTCTTCCTGACTCGCGTAATAGAAATAGAGCGCCCCCGGCGTGTACCCGGCTTCCCGCGCGATGGAACGCATGTTCGCGCCTTCGAGCCCCTTTTCCTCGAACACCCGCAACGCGGCTTCGAGGACGTGCGCGCGGCGGTCGTCCACGGACGGGGCGGCGGAGCGGCGCGCGTTCTTGCCTTTGGTCGCGGCGGCAGGCTTGGCGGCTTTCGGGGCCTTCGCGGGTTTCGCCGCTCGGGCAGGCTTGACCGCACGGACGCGCCCGGCCCGCGCGGCGGCGGGGGTCGCATCTTCGGCAGCAGGTGGGAATCGCAGGGGTGGCCGCATGGTCAAAGGGTCGTGACTGTGCGCCAAACATGGCAGAGATTGAACGGCGTTCAAGAAAATTAAACGGCGTTTAAATTTTTGTTGACCATCGATTTGAACGATGTTTAATTTTGATGTTGTCGCGACGGTCCCGCCGCTTTCCCGACCCTCCCTTTCCTCCCCATGAAACTCCTCGACCAGCCGATCTACATCGTGGACGGCATCCGCACGCCTTTCGCCAAGATGGGCACCGCTTTCGCGGACACCGACGCCGTCGAACTCGGCCGCGCCGCCGTCGCCGAACTCCTCGCCAAGACCGGACTCGACCCCGTGACCATCGAGGAGGTAATTTTCGGCTGCGTCGCGCAACCGGCCGACGCCGCCAACATTGCCCGCGTCATCGCCCTGCGCGCCGGGATTCCTGATACGGTCTCGGCCGTCACCGTGCACCGCAACTGCGCGTCCGGGTTCGAGAGCGTCACGCAGGCGGCGGAGAAAATGATGGTTGGCCGCGGCGACGTGTTCATGGTCGGCGGCACGGAGAACATGTCGCTCGTGCCCCTGCTTTACAGCGCCGGGGCGGCGAAGAAATTCGGCGCGCTCGCCCGCGCGAAGACCCTGAAAGACAAGATCGCCGTCGCCGCGAGTTTCCGACCGGAGGACTTCAAGCCGCGCATTGGTTTGCAGATGGGGCTGTCCGACCCGGTGAGCGGACTCAACATGGGTCAGACCGCCGAGAACGTGTCGCGCGACTTCGGCATCACGCGCGAGGAGCAGGATCGTTTTTCGATGGTGTCGCACCACAAAGCGGTCGCCGCCAAGGACAAGCTGCGCGAGGAGATCACGCCCGTTTACCTCCCGAAGGTCCGCAACGGCCAGGCCTATCTCGACGAGGACAACGGCCCACGCAAGGGTCAGACGATGGAGGCGCTCGGCAAGCTGCGTCCGGTGTTTGAAAAAGTCAGCGGTTCGGTGACGGCGGGCAATGCCTCGCAGATCACCGACGGCGCGGTGGCGATCCTGATGATGACCGAAAAGGCGCTCAAAGCCAGCGGCCTGACGCCACTCGGCAAGCTCGTCGGCTTCCAGTACGCGGGCTGCGACCCGTCGCGCATGGGCCTCGGGCCGGTGCACGCCATCCACAAGGCTGAACAACGCCACGGCCTATCTTTGAAAGACGCCGATCTCATCGAGATCAACGAGGCGTTCGCGGCACAGGTGATCGGTTGCCAGCGCGCGGCGACCGACAAAAAATATTGCCGCGAAAAACTCGGCCGCGACAGCGTGTTGGGCGAAATCCCCGACGAGATCCTCAACGTCAACGGCGGGGCCATCGCCCTCGGCCACCCGGTCGGCGTGACCGGTTCGCGCCTCGTGCTGACCGCGCTCAAGGAACTCGCCCGCCGCAAGGCCAGGCGTGCGCTCCTGTCTCTCTGCGTCGGCGGCGGCCAGGGCGGTGCGCTCTGGGTGGAAACGGTCTGATCTTCGCCCTCACCTTTCATTCTTTCCTGCCATGCCTACTAACATCCGCCGCGAGGTCCAGCCGAACGGTATCTGCGTCCTGACTTTCGACCGGCCCGACTCGCCGGTGAACATCTTCGATGACCGCACCTTCGAGGAACTCAACGCCCAGCTCGATTTCGTGGAAGCCGGCGCGCGTGATAATCTCATCAAGGGCGTGATCTTCGCTTCCGCGAAAGGAAAAATCTTCATTGCCGGAGCCGATCTGCATGGCTTCACCGCCGGCCCGATGACCGACGAACGCCTTGGTGCCATCATCGACCGCGGCCACCACGCTTTTGCCCGGATCGCCGACCTGCGCGTGCCCAGCACGGCGGCGATCCAGGGCCTGTGCGTGGGCGGCGGGCTCGAACTGACCCTCGCCTGTGACTGGCGCGTCGCGTCCAACGACGGGTCTACCAAACTCGGCCTGCCGGAAGTGCAAATCGGCATCCTGCCTGCGTGGGGTGGTTCGGTCCGACTGCCGCGTCTCGTCGGATTGCCGAAGGCATTAGAGATCATTCTCACCGGCAAGCAACTGGCCGGTATTCCCGCGAAGAAAGCCGGTCTCGTGGACGAAATCGCCTACCCCGAGGGAATGCTCTCGACCGCCGAGCGCCTCCTCGCCCGTGGCAAGCGTCCGCCGCTGAAAACTCCTTTCGCCAACCGCGCTCCGGCCCGCAACATCGTCGCCTCCCTCGCGCGTAAGAAAACGCTCGCCAAGACGCGTGGCAACTACCCCGCCGCGTTGCGTGCCATCGAAGTGGCCACGAATGGGTTGGGTCTTGCGGAAAGCCCCGCGTTGCGCCTGGAGCGCGACGCTTTCGTTGAACTCGCCAAGACGGACGCCGCGCGCAGTTTGATGGGCATCTTCTTCCTCCAGGAACGCGCGAAGAAAACCAAACTCCCTGGCACGGATGCCAAGCCAACTCCGGTGAAAACCGCCGCCGTCATCGGCGCGGGACTCATGGGCGCGGGCATCGCCCAATGGTCCGCCGCGCGCGGCCTGCGCGTGTTGCTCAAGGACATCAACGCCGCCGCGCTCGCCAAGGGCATCCAGTCCATCGGGAAGCTGTTCCGCGACGCCGCCAAACGCCGCGTGTTCACCCAGGCGGACGCGCAGGCGGGTTTTGATCGCGTGGTGCCGGTCACCGGCGACATTCCGTTGCGCGGGGTCGATCTCGTGGTGGAAGCCGCCGTCGAAAAACTCGACCTCAAGAAGAAAATCTTCGCCTCGCTCGAAGCGCAGGTCGCGCCGGAAACCGTCCTCGCCACGAACACCTCCGCGCTTTCCATCGACAGCATCGCCGAAGGACTCGCGCACCCCGGCCGCGTCGTGGGCATCCATTTCTTTAACCCCGTCCACCGGATGCAGCTCGTGGAAATCGTGCGCGGGCCGCGCACGGACGCCGCGACGATGAACACCGCGTTGGGTTACGTCAAGGCCATCGGCAAATTGCCGGTGATCGTCAAGGACGCGCCCGGTTTCCTCGTCAACCGTATCCTGCTGCCGTACATGGCGGAGGCGCTACGCCTGTATTTCGAGGAAGGTTACGACGCCGCGCGCATCGACCGGATCATGCTCGACTTCGGCATGCCGATGGGGCCGTTGCGGCTCATGGATGAAGTGGGCGTTGACGTGGGCAACCATGTCGCGCGTGATCTTACCACCCGTCTGCCCGGCTCCATGCCCACTGACTCCGGCGCGGGTCAGGCGGTCACCACCATGATCGCCAACGGCTGGCTGGGCCGCAAGGCCGGTAAGGGTATTTACATCTACGCTAGCGACAAGAAGGCCGATGACAACGCCCTGCCACCGCTCCATCACGAGGCTGCCGCGCTCCGCACCCCGGGCATGGCACGCGGCACGGCCGACGACGCGACCCTGCGCGACCGCATGGTGCTAGTGATGGTCAACGAGGCCGCGCGCGTGCTGGAAGCAGGCGTGGTCGCTGCCCCCGAGGACGTGGATTTCGGAATGATCATGGGCACGGGCTGGGCACCGTTTCGCGGCGGTCCCCTGCGCTACGCCGACGCCCGTGGCCCGGCCGACATCGTCCGCCGGTTGGACGAACTCGCCGCCTCGTCCGGACCCCATTTCCAGCCGGCCTCGCTCCTGCGCGCACACGCCGCGAACCACACCGGTTTCTACACGCCAGGTGAGTCCGTCCCGGTGAAAACCACCTCCCAAAACGCCGTCGAGTCCCCCGCCCTTCAGCCTGCCTGAATGAAAACGCTCGCATCTCCCCTCCCCCAGCCCGAAGCCGCGACGCGCGCCGCCATGTCGGGCGACCCCGCGCCGGGTACGTCCGCCGACCCGCGCGCCGGTCAGCAGCCCATCGATGAACCGTGGTTGCGCGGTTATCCGCCCATCGAAGCGGAAACGCTTTCCTTCGACCCCGCCGCGATGCGCACGTTGCTGGACGGCGAGCAGGCCGCGGTGAAAAACCGGGTGCGCACGATGCTCTCCCAGCCATCGTTCCGCTACTACGGCGGCACGGACAAGGAAGGGTTGCGGACGAAGGTATTCGAGTGGACGCGGGAGATTGCCCGCCAGGGGATCGGCTTCCTCTACCTGCCGAAGTCCGTCGGCGGCAGCGACGATCTCGCGGGCTTCATGGCGGCGTTCGAGACGCTGGGATTTCACGACATTTCGCTCGTCATCAAGTTCGGCGTGCAGTTCGGCCTCTGGGGCGGCAGCGTGCTGCGTCTCGGCACGGATTATCATCACCAGAAATATCTTCCGGCGACGGCGACCGTCGATCTGCCCGGCTGTTTCGCCATGACCGAGATCGGCCACGGCTCGAACGTCCGCGACATCGAGACGACCGCCACGTACGACCCGGCGACGGGCGAGTTCGACCTCCATTCACCGACGTTCACCGCCGGCAAAAATTACATCGGCAACGCCGCCGTGCACGGGCGGATCGCCACCGTCTTCGCGCAATTGCACACGCGCGGCGAACACCACGGCGTCCACGCGTTCGTCGTCCCGATCCGCGATGAGACGGGCAACCCGCTGCCGGGTATCCGCACGGAGGACAACGGCCAGAAGCTCGGCCTCAACGGCGTGGACAACGGCCGTCTCTGGTTTGACCACGTCCGCGTCCCGCGCGCCGAGATGCTGGACAAGTTCGCGCAGGTCGCGGCGGACGGCGGCTACACGTCGAGCATCAGCAGCCCGGCGGCGCGTTTTTTCACAACGCTGGGAACGCTCGTCGCCGGACGCATCAGCGTCGGCCACAGCGGGTTGTCCATCGCCAAAAGCGGCCTCGCCATCGCGGTGCGCTACGGTGCGCGCCGGCGGCAGTTCGGCCCGACCGAGGGTCAGCCAGAGACCATCCTCCTCGACTATCCCGCGCACCAGCGCCGTCTCATGCCGCTCCTGGCGAATACGTATGCGCTGGACTTCGCGTTCAAGGACCTCACGAAGACCGCGCTGACGACCGACGCCGCCAACTTCCGCCAGGTGGAAACGACCGCCGCCGGGTTGAAGGCGTTCTCGACCTGGAACACCACGCACACCCTCCAGACGGCGCGCGAGGCGTGCGGCGGCGAGGGGTATCTGGCGATCAACCGGTTCGCCGCGCTGAAGGCCGACAGCGATATTTTCACGACGTTCGAGGGCGATAACACGGTGCTCATGCAGTTGGTCGCCAAGAATCTCCTGACCGATTTTGCCGCGACGTTCAAAGGCCGCAGCAAGGGACAGCTCGCCCGCTGGGCGCTGGCGCAAAAGCTCAAGTCGTTGCGCTCCCGTTTGCCGCTGGGCAACGCGCATACCGGCAGCCTGCGTGCGGAGGAGACCCAGACCGCGCTCTTCCGCCTGCGTGAGGAGCGGCTGCTGTTGTCCGTCGCCGCGCGTATCCGTGCGTTGACCGCCGGCAAACGTACCACGCCCTACGCCGCGTTCACCGCCGAACAGAATGACCTCCTGGCCCTCGCGCAAGCGCACGTCGAGCGCCTCGTACTGGAACGCTTCAACGCGGGCGTCGCCGCTTGCCCGGATGCGGGTCTGCGCCCGATCCTAACGAAGCTGCGCGACCTCTTCGCGCTGCACCATCTCGAAAAAGGCCGGGCGTGGTTCCTGGAAAACGGGCTTCTGTCGCCCGCGCGTTCCCGTGCGCTAACCCGCGAGGTGGGCACGCTTTGTGCAGACCTTCGCAGGGAAGCCGTTGCGCTCGTGGACGCTTTTGGCATCCCGCCGGAGTGTCTCGCCGCGCCCATCGCCCTGGATTGATCGTTGCCCCCGCCATGACTTCCTCTTCCCTGCTTCCTTCTCGACCCGTCGTGACAAAGCCACGCCCGCGCCGCGGCAAACTCACCAGGGTCGCGCCCGCGCCGACGCGCATCTTCGATCTCATCGCGCATCAGCTCGCGTGTTTCCCGAAGACCGACGCCCTCGCGCACAAGGTCGCCGGGAAGTGGAAGCGATTTTCCACGCGTCAGATCGTGGAAACCGCCCGCGCCCTCGCCGCCGGATTGCACGCCGCCGGCGTGCGTCCCGGCGACCGGGTGGCGAACATGACCGAGACCAATCGCACCGAGTGGAACATCATCGACCTCGCGGTCCTCCAACTCGGCGCGGTCCACGTCCCGATCTACCCCACGCTCACGCCGGAGGAATGCCGCTTCATTCTCGACGATTCCGGCGCGCGGTTGTTGTTCGTTTCCAGCGAGGCGTTGTACGCCATGATCGTCGGCATCCAGGGCGACCTGCCCGCGCTAGACACGGTTTATCTCTACCAGCAACCTGCCGCCGATGGCCCTGCGGCGGGCGCGCACGTCTGGACCGAACTCCGCAACCAGGGCGCGCGTTTGCTGCTCTCGGACCCGGTGTTCGCACGCGAGATCGACGATCTCGCCGCCGCGGTTCGCCCCGAGAACCTGGCCACCCTTATTTACACCTCCGGCACGACGGGCCAACCCAAGGGTGTCATGCTCTCGCACGCGAACCTCGTGAGCAACGCGATGGCCATCGTCCCGCTCATCGGCGGCAGCCCGGCCGAACGCGCGATCTCCTTTTTGCCGTTGTGCCACATCTTCGAGCGCACGCTGACCAACGCCTATTTTTATCTCGGCATGTCCGTCTATTACGCGGAAAGCCTGGAACGCGTCGGTGACAACATGCGCGAGGTGCACCCGAATTTCTTCGCCGTCGTACCGCGCATCCTGGAGAAAATCTACGAACGCATCATCGCGCGCGGCAACGCGCTGATCGGCCGCCGCCGCCAGCTATTTTTCTGGGCGCTCGACCTCGCGGAACGCATCGATCCCGAGAACCCGGAGAAATCGACCCGCTCCGAGCGGATGCAGCTCAAGCTGGCGGATAAGTTGGTTTTTTCCAAGTGGCGCGAGGCGCTCGGCGGCCGAGTGGATAGCATCGTGTGCGGTTCGGCGGCGCTCAGCCCGAAATTGGCCAGGGTCTTCTGGAACGCGGGCGTGCGCGTGTACGAGGGCTACGGCCCGACGGAGGCCGCGCCGGTGGTCACGACGAATTACTCACAAGCGGGTCACCACCGCATCGGCACGGTGGGTTCGGTCATCGCGGGCGGCGAAATCCGGCTGGCGTCCGACGGCGAGATTCTCTACCGTGGACCTAATGTCATGTTAGGTTACTACCATCGACCGGACCTGACCGCCGAGGCCGTGGATGCGGAGGGATTTTTGCACACGGGCGACGTGGGGGAGTTCGTGGAGGGCCTGGACGGCCTGCGTTTTTTGCGCATCACGGACCGCAAAAAAGAGATTTTCAAGACGAGCGGCGGCAAGTACATCGCGCCGCAGCCGGTCGAGAATAAATTGAAGGAATCGGCGGTCATCGCGCAGGCGATGGTGGTCGGTGAGTACCGGAAGTTCCCCGGGGCGTTGATCGTGCCAAATTTTTCAGTGGTGCGCGAGCGTCTGGCGCTCTGGAATGCACAGCACGAAGGCGCGGGCATCGTACTGCCGGCAGCCGACGCCGAACTGGCCAAGCTGCCGAGCGTGCGTGCGCTGATCGCCAGCGAGATCGAACACATCAACAAAGACCTGGCACAGTACACGCGGATAAAAAACTTCGCTGTGCTCGGAGCGGAGTGGACCACGGCCGGCGGCGAATTGACGCCTACGCAAAAGCTCAAGCGGCGCGAGATCGTGAAGAAGTACGCCGCGGAGATCGAGAGCCTCTATGCAGACGCTGGACGCTGACCGGTGCGAGATGATCGCGCGCACTCCCCGCCGATCCGAAGCGGTCGTCGCCGATCTGATGATGCCGCACCAGGCCAACGGCCTGCGGCATTCGTCCGTGTTCGGCGGCGTCATCATGAGCATGGTGGACCGGTGTGCGGCCCTGAGCGCCATCCGGCACTGCGGCGGGCAGGCAACGACGCTGAGCATCGACCGCGTGCTCTTCAAGGAACCCATCCGCATCGGCGAACTCGTGGAAGTCCGGGCGCGGGTGGTTCACGTCGGGCGCACGTCCATGTCGATCACGGCCGACGTGTACGCCGAGGAAATCGCCACCGGCACCCGCCGCCACACCAACGAATGCTGGCTGACGTTCGTGCACCTCGACGAGCACGGCCGACCCGCGCCCGTGCCGCCGCTCGTTCTCGAAACCGACGAGGATCGCCGGATGTTCGCTCTCGCCGCCCGCCGCCGTGAGCAGGCCCTCACCGAACGCAAAGGTGGGGCCGGGAAAAACGATTGAAGCGACTCTCTCTTACAGCGTTTCTCGGTTCCGTGTGACGCCTCCGGAGCCCCGGCAAGGGCGTAGGAAAACACGGCGGCTGGCATGGACCACCCGGGCGGCTTTTTTTACGCCCCTGCCGGGGCTCCAAACACCAGGAGCAATCGACGAACGCTGCAGGTCAGCTAGCGTGGTCGAGGCAGACCGGGCCGCGCGAGCATCCCGGCGAGCTTGGCGGGATTGGCGGCGATGTCTTCGTAGGTTTGGCTCGAACCCTTGGCCGCGAGCACGGTGCCGTCCTCGGCCACCAGACGCACCATCCAGCCACGGATCGCCAGACCCCTTTGTGTATTGACCAGGGACACGGTCGAGGTGTTGCCACCGGTGAAGGTATATCCGGCCGGGGCGGTCGTGATCGTGGTGGCGCGTTCGTAGACGGCCTGAACCTCCGGCGAACCCACCGTCTGCGTCGCTGTCTTGCCGCCGCCTACCAGGAGTGACTGCGCGTCCTGATGCACGATGAAATCGTGGCGGCCGTCCGGCGACGCCGCGACCGATTGGGCGACGAAATACCATTCCACGCGCACCGAGTCGGGCGTGGCGGCATAATTGCGCACGGAGATTTGGAGGTCAGTGCGGCTGCTGGACACGCGTCGATCACCGACCGACTGCGTGGAAACGGTGTTTTCTAAAGGCAGACTGCTACTGGCCCCGCCAGTCGTATTCGATTTTCCGCCCGTCGCGACGGACTGGGCTTCCAGACCGAGACTGTGCCGCCGGGCCGGGGCCGGCGAGGCAACGGGGGCCTGGGCATCGGCAGGCTCGACAACGACTGCGCCAAGCACGAACGCACAGGCGAAAACGGACAGGAGGGACCCGCGAATGGACTGACGATGGCAAAGAGGCATCGGCGGAAAGGATACATTCGCGCCACCTGATTAGGCAAGCTTTGAGCACACAACCAACTCATGACACTCGCCCCAAAACAAAAAGAACCGGCCGCAGGGTTGCCCCCACGGCCGGTCCGGTTCCGCACGGAGCGGTGAAGCTCCGGCGGGTTGGATTATTTGATCGTGACCTTCGCGCCGGCGGCTTCGATCTTCTTCTTGATCTCCTCGGCCTCGGCCTTGGGGATGCCTTCCTTGATCGGCTTCGGGGCACCTTCGACGAGGGCCTTGGCTTCCGCCAGACCCAGGCCGCTGACGGCCGCACGGACTTCCTTGATGACGCCAATCTTGTTGGTGCCCATCTCGGTGAGGATCACGTCGAAGGAGGTCTTCTCCTCAGCGGGAGCGGCGGCGGCAGCGCCACCACCGGCGGCGGGAGCAGCGGCGGCCACGGGGGCGGCAGCGCTCACACCGAGCTTGCTTTCGAGAGCCTTGATGAGTTCGGCGGTCTCCAGCAGGGTCAACCCGCTGATCTGTTCAACTAACGCGTTCGTGTCAGCCATAATGTCGGTAATGTTGTGGTGATCGTCGTGCCCGGAGCCCCGGGGTTTTCGATTAAGAGCGGCAGCCGCCGATCCGACGAGGAACCTTTTCTGTTTTGGTTTGTTTTTGGGTACTCCGCCGTTGGCGATGGGTCACCCGCGGCGGAAATCTTGAGATCAGGCGGCGGCTTCCGCGGGAGCGGCTTCGACTGGCGCAGCCTCGGACGAAGCGCCCTGCTTTTCGACGTAGGCCTGGAGCAGGCTGGCCATCGAGCGGCCGGGTTCGTTGAGCGTGCGCAGCAGTTGCGTGGCCGGGGCCTGCATGAGACCAAGCAGTTGCGCCTGGAGCACTTCCTTGCTCGGCAGGTCGGCGAGGGCTTCGATCTGCTTGTCGGTGAACAGCGAACTCTCCACGACGCCTGCCTTGACGGCGAGTTTCTTGGACTCGGTGGCAAACGTGCGCAACACCTTCGCGGCGGCGCTCACGTCCTTGTCACCGGTGACGATGGCCGTCTGGCCGCTCGTGCTGTCGGTCAGGTCGGGGTAGCCGAGCTGGCGGGACGCGCGGTTGAGGAAGGTATTTTTGACGACGGTATAACGCGCGCCGACTCCGGCGAGCCGGGTGCGCAGGTCGCTGAACTGGTCCACCTTCAGGCCGTGGTAGTCAGTGATGATGAGGAACGGGGACTTCTGGAGGTTGGTCACCAGGTCCTCGACGATGGAAGCTTTTTCGGGTCTCACGGTACGTTAGATAATAAAGGGTGAGGATGTTAGTTTCGCGTGCCGTCAGAGTGTCGTCACGAACGCCGAAGGATCGACGCTCACGCCGGGAGACATCGTCGCCGCCAGCGTGATCGAGTGAATGAATTTCCCCTTGGCCGACGAGGGCCGGGCCTTGGAAACCGCGTCGATGACCGCCGTGCCGTTTTCCAGCAGCGCGTCGGGCGCGAAAGAAACCTTGCCCACAGGGACCGAAACGTTGCCGTTCTTGTCGAGCTTGAACTCGACGCGGCCCGCCTTCACTTCCCTGACCGCCTTCGCGGTGTCGTCCGTGACCGTGCCTGTCTTCGGGTTGGGCATCAGGCCGCGCGGCCCGAGCACCTTGCCGAGCTTGCGGACTTCGGCCATCGCCGCAGGGGTTGCAATCGCCACGTCAAAATCCTGGAAGCCTTCCTGGCATTTCTTGACCATGTCGTCCATGCCGACGAACTCCGCACCCGCGTCGCGGGCCGCCGTCGCCGATGCGCCCGTGGCGAACACCAGCACGCGGACCTGCTTGCCGCTGCCGTGCGGGAGCGGGCAGGTGCCGCGCACCATCTGGTCAGACTGTTTCGGGTCCACGCCCAGGTGGAACGACAGCGTCACCGTCTGGTCGAACTTCGGAGCGGGAAGCCCCTTGAGGGTGGTCACCGCGTCTTTGAGCGGGTATTGCTTGTTGGCGTCCACCAGTTTGGCGGCGGCCTCGTATCGTTTGCTGCGGTTGGTTGCCATAGGATGATTCTCCTTCGTTGAAGTGGTTAGCGAATCGGGGTGCGTGGGTGGTAAATGGGACGGATAAGACAGATAGGACGAGCAGGATAAGGCAAAATGCCTCAGCCCTCGATCTCGATGCCCGCCTGCCGGGCGGTGCCAGCGAGCGTGCGGAAAGCCGCTTCTTCGCTGCGCGCGTTCATGTCCTTCATCTTGATTTTGACGATGTCCATGACCTGCTTCTTGGTCAGCTTGCCGACCTTCGTCTTGTTCGGCTCCTTGGAGCCGGACGCGATGCCGGCCGCCTTTTTGAGCAGGATCGCGGCGGGCGGGGACTTCGTGATGAACGTGAAAGTCTTGTCCTTGTAGACGGTGATGACCACCGGCAGGATGTCGCCGCTCTGCTTCTGCGTGGCGGCGTTGAACTCCTTGCAGAACGCCATGATGTTGACGCCCTGCTGACCCAGCGCGGGGCCGACGGGGGGCGCGGGATTCGCCGCACCGGCGGGAATCTGTAGTTTGATCGTTCCGGTAATTTCCTTAGCCATAATTCAGAGAATGCAGAAGTTAGAATGCAGAATGCAGAAGTTCAGAGAGCAGACAGGTAGGGGAGGTAGGAGTGAGATGATTGATGAATCAGTTTTGCGAAGATTTTGCATTCTGCATTCGGCCTTTCCGGATTTCTGCATTCTGCATTCTACCTTCTGCATTTCTTCCTAGCCGCGTTCGACCTGCCAGTATTCGAGTTCGACCGGGGCGGTGCGTCCGAAGATCGTCACGGACACGCGCAGTTTGCCGCGCGCCGGGTCGATCTCTTCGACGACGCCGCTCTGGTTCTGGAACGGACCGTCCGCGACCTTGACCGTCT
>CAZZYS010000031.1:0-23501 GCA_964658285.1 uncultured Verrucomicrobiota bacterium | reverse complement strand
GTGCTGTCCGAAACTTGCAGGACTTCCGCGATCTCCGGCGTGGTCAGGCCGCCGAAGAAGCGCAGTTCCACGACCCGGCTTGGTCTCGGGTAAAGCTGCGACAGACCCCCGAGCGCATCGTCCAACGCCACGAGGCCGGCCCCTTCATCTCGCAAAATATCGCCCGCTTCGTCCAGTGAAATCTTCTCGACCCCTCCGCCGCGCTTGGCCGCCGCGTGGGTACGGGCGTGGTCCACGAGGACGCGCCGCATCAGGCGCGCGGCCACGCCGTAGAAGTGGACGCGGCTCTGCCAGTTGATCTGCGTGGAATCCACCAGCCGCAGGTAGGCTTCATGGACGAGGGCGGTGGGTTGCAAGGTGTGCTCGCCGCGCTCGCGCCGCAGGTAGCCGCGCGCGAGGTGGCGGAGTTCGTCGTACACCAGCGGCATGAGTTGCTCGGACGCGGCGGCGTCCCCCTCGCCCCAGGCCACCAGCAGGCGGGTCACGGCGTGGGTGGTCGGATTGCTCATGCGGGTGGTCACGCACTCGGAACGGCCCTGCTTGTATCAGAAAACGCGGTCCCCAAGAAACTTTTTTTGCGGGCGATGAAGGAATTCGGGGGCGTTTTTCGCATGGATGAATGAAGCGAGCCGCTTTCTTTCCGCGAACACGCATCCACCACGGACACCGCCGCATTCCATTCCCATGAAAATCTCGATTGCCACCACCGCCGCCGCTTTCCTGACCCTGGCTACCCTGGGCACCCCCGACGCCCGTGCCGCCCAGAACGGCGACGTGATCTATAACGTGTCGGTCGCTGACCCGAATGCGACGCTGACCGACAACATCTACTTCTACACGGATGCCTCCGGGAACGTCTCGGGCAACATCCCGGATGTCTCGGGCACCGCGAACGTGTACGACGTGGGAAATCCCTTCGACGTGCAGGCCCTCAAGTGCGGATTGTTCGGGATCGACAACATCTCGGCTGGCGGCGCGACCAACCTGTCGGTGTACGTCGGCTTCAGCACGGCGGCGACGGCCCCGATCAACCAGAGTTTCACGGTGTTCTTCGCGCCGTTCTTTAATCAACACCCCGAC
The DNA here is from genome assembly GCA_964658285.1 of uncultured Verrucomicrobiota bacterium. Taxonomy (GTDB): domain Bacteria; phylum Verrucomicrobiota; class Verrucomicrobiia; order Chthoniobacterales; family SZAS-18; genus CAHJWO01. The sequence goes on along the minus strand of CAZZYS010000031.1, from coordinate 22,421 downwards.
CTGACCCTGAGCGAGACCACCATCGTCAACGCGCTGCAAAACCCGAACCTCCTCGACGCCGACAAGAACGACGACAACGGCCAGGTCCTCTACCAGTTCCGCGACTATGTGACCGGTCTCGCGGACTCCCCGACGGCGACGGCGGCGGACATCAACACCGGTCTGCTCACGCTGGTGCATTTCAGCGACGGCACGGCGTTCGGCGAAAGCTCGGGGGTGCAGATGCCGCCGGCGCAGGTGCCGCCGGTGCCGGAGCCTTCCACCTGGCTGGGCGTGCTTGGCGGGTGCCTGGGCATCGCCCTCGTGCTCCGCCGCCGCATCACGGTGCGGCCCTGAACCTCCTTTTCCTCTAAAACCAAACACCCGCACAACGCCGATGCTCACTCGTCTTCGCCTGATCCCCACCGTCCTGTTGCTCCTGGCCACGGGCGCAGCCGTCAGCCACGCCGACCCGACCGCGTACGACCAACCGGCGAGCAATGCCTCGACGCAGGGTTACGACACGTACCCCTCCTACGACGGCGCCGGCGTCTCCCCGGAGATCACCTACGACGACTTCACTCCCGCGACCGCCTCCTACGTGACGGCGGTGCAATGGCGCGGCAACTACATCGCCTACGAGAGCAACGCGAATACCAACGAGGTCAGCCCGAACGCCAACTCCTTCACGATCACCTTCCTGGCGGACGACGGCGGCAGTCCCGGCGCGGTGCTCTCGACGGCCACGGTGGACATCGCCGCTTGCCAGCAGCAGTCCCTCGGCACTTTGTCCTTCAAGTACGCGTCGGGCAACGGACCCTACACGATCTCCTTCTATTCCTACCGTGCGGTCCTGCCCGGCCCGTTCGCCGTCGCGGCGGGTCAGAAGTACTGGATGAGCATCGTCGCCAACCAGGACTCCGGTGGCAGCTATTGGTGCTGGTATTCCAGCAGCAGCCAGAGCAATGGCACCTCGCTCCTGATATACGGAACCGGGCAGCAGACCCTCCAACTCAACCGCAACTTCACCCTGGAAGGCGTGCCCTCGGCCTTTCTGGCGGGTGACGTGCCGCTGGGCAACGGCGTGTACTACCTGGGCTTCTCCGACGGCAACTACTTCGGCTACTACAGCTACCTTTCCGACCCGCGGTATCTCTATCACTTCGACCTCGGCTACGAGTATGTGTTCGACGCCAACGATGGAAAAAGCGGCGTGTATCTGTACGACTTCAAGAGCAAGGATTTCTTCTACACGAGCCCGAGTTTCCCCTTCCCGTACCTCTACGACTTCGGCCTGAACACTACCTTGTATTACTACCCCGATCCGAAAAATGCCGGTCACTACAACACGAACGGCGTGCGCTATTTCTACGACTTCGCCACCGGCAAGATCATCAGCAAGTAAGCCGTGCTCCGCCGCACGCATTCTCTCACTCACTCGCCTTCACCTTCCACCTGATCCAAACATGCTGATCCAACCACCATCTTCGTCCGGGTCGTTGATTTCCCGGTTCCGGGTCGCTCCCCTGCGTCGCGCGGCGGCAAGGCTGCTCCTGCTCACCCCGTTGGCGGTGCTCTCCATCGCCGCACCGCACGCGCGGGCGCAGGTGACCGCCACGGAGACCATCCTCAACAGTTTCAACGGCATCTACGCGCAGCAAGGGGGCAATGCCCCCTTGATCCAGGGCAAAGACGGCAACTTTTACGGCACGCTCCCGCTCGGTGGGCCCAACGAAGCCGGCACGGTGTATCAGCTCACGCCTGCCGGTGCGTTCAATATCCTCTACAACTTCAGCACCGGCACCGGAAATACCCCTTATGGACCGCTGCTGGTCGGCAAAGACGGCAACTTCTACGGCACGGCCTACTCCGGCGGGAGTGGGAACGGTGGCAGCGTGTTTAAGCTCACTCCGGACGGGGCACTCTCGACCCTCTACAGCTTCGTCTTCGGCGCCGGCGACGGGGACAGCCCTCGCGCCAACCTGGTGCAAGGCAGCGACGGCAATTTCTACGGCACGACCACTTTCAACGGGACGAACCCCAACGGCACGGTGTTTCAGCTCACCCCGACCGGGGTGCTCAAGACCCTCTATAGTTTCCCGACAGGCACGTCTGTTTACCCTGGCGCGTTGATCCAGGGCAGCGACGGCAACCTCTACGGCACGACCCAGCAAGGTGGAGCCCACAGCGCTGGCTTCTTGTATCAGGTCACGCTGGCCGGTGCATTCAAGGTCATTTACGACTTCGGCGGCAGCGACGGGCAGGCAAACCCCAGTGTGCCGGTCCAGGACAGCGACGGTAACTTTTACGGCACGACCTCCGGCAATAATTACAGTCTCGGACAGACGGGCGGTGGCACGGTGTACAAAATCACCCCGGCCGGTGCACTGACGATCCTGCACACCTTCACCGGTGGCAGCGACGGATCGGGACCCAACCCACTGGTGCTGGGCGGCGACGGCAGCCTCTACGGCACGACCGGCCAGGGCGGGGCGAAGAACGACGGCATCGTATTTCGGATCACGCGGGCCGGCGTGTACACGATTTTGTACAGCTTCCTCGGTCAGAGCGGGCCAAACGACGACGATGGGGCGGGCCCCGCCGCCGCGCTGTTGCTGGGGAGCGACGGCAACCTCTACGGCACAACCGGCGCAGGCGGGAACACGAATCAAGGCGCGGCCTTCAAGGTGACCGTCAACACCCCGCCGGCCTTTTTTGACGGGCAAATCCTGTTGCCGGATGGCGTCGATTACCTGTCGTTCCCGGACGGCAACTACTTTGGTTACTACAGCTTCCTGGCGGACCCCAACTACCTTTACCATTTCGACCTCGGCTACGAGTACGTGTCCGATGCTAACGACGGTAAGTCAGGCGTGTACCTCTATGATTTTGCGAGCAATACGTTTTTCTACACGAGCCCGAGCTTCCCTTTTCCTTACCTATACGACTTCACGTTGAACACGGTGCTCTACTACTATCCGGACCCGAGCAACCCCGGTCACTACAACACGAACGGCTACCGTTTCTTCTACGACTTCGCCACCGGCCAGGTCATCACCAAGTAAGTGCGGATAGCGCCGCCGCTTCCCTTTCAAATCACCTGAAATCACTGTGCCACTGCCGCCGTTCAAAGGACGGCGGCAGTGGCCACGGCCCCAGCTCACCTCACCGCAACGCTCGCTTTCTCTCTTCTCCATGCGCCCCAAGTCCGCCGTGCTCATCGCCCTATCCGCCGCTCTGGCCACCGGCAGTCTCCGCGCCGGTGACTCCGTCATCGCGCCGAGCCCGGAGATCGTCGCCAACGCCACCTACACGGACACCGCGGATAGCACGATGAACGCGCCCGGTCAGAGCACCCAGTTCTATGGCTTCTCCAGTCCTTCGGTCAGCGGCAATAACATCGCCGACCTCGCACAGTACAACTCGGGTAACGGCGGCGGCATCTATACAGCGGTGGCGGGCACCCCGGGGTTCAGCCGCGTCGCGGATTACACCACGGTTGCCCAGGGTCAGACCACCCCGTTCACCTTCTTCGACAGCACGGTCGGCATCAGCGGCAGCAACGTCGCCTTCGAGGGTTCTTGCAACAGCGGCGGCGACGGCATTTACTCGGGAGTGGTGGGGATTACCGGGGCCACCCGCATCGCCGATGCCACCATGACCGCGCCGGGCCAGACCTTCAAATTTTCCACTTTCGCCGCTCCCGTCATCAGCGGCGGCAACCTCGCCGACCTCGCGCTGTACAACAACAGCAACAGCACGGGCATCTACACCGGGGTGGTGGGCACCACCGGCCTGACGCGCCTGGCCGACATGTCCACGGTCGCGCCGGGCCAGACGACCACGTTCTCCAGCTTCGTCGGCACCAACGTCAGCGGCGGCAACGTCGGGTTTTTGGCCCACTACAACGGCAACGCCGGTGAGGGCGTCTACACCGGGGTGGTGGGCACCACCAACCTGACGCGCATCGTGGACACCTCCATGACCGCGCCGGGCCAGACCGGCCCGTTCAGCGGCTTCGGCGGCCCCGTCATGAGTGGCAACAACCTCGCGGTGTCCGGCAACTTCAGCGGCGGACAGGGTCTCTACACCGGCGTGGTGGGCACCCCCGGCGTGACGCGCATCGCCGACAACTCGACACTCGTACCGGGGCAGGCCGTCCCCTTCAGCCAGTTCAATGTCTTTAGCATCAGCGGGAGCGATGTCGCTTTCTTTGCCTTCTATAAAGGCGGCGACGGCATCTTCCTCTATCACGACGGCAGCCTGCTCGACGTGGCCGAACTCGGCGAACCGTTGTTCGGGAGCACGATCACGAACTTCACCGCCAGCGGGACGGTCTCGCTGAGCGGCAATGAGCTGAGCTTCGGCTATCTGCTGGCCGACGGGGTAGGCGGCGTGGCGACATTCATGATTCCCGTCGTGCCCGAGCCGTCCACCTGGGCGCTGCTGGCTGGCGGCGCGGTCGGGCTGTTGGGCGTGCGCTTGCGCCAGCGCCACCGTCGCGGGCGGGCATGAACCGGCGGTGCGACGACACCTCCCACCTTCTCCATAGACTAGGCGAGAAGAAGATCGGTCACGCGGCTGCCGGCTTGGCCGGGGGTTGCGTCGGGCTTTTCGCACGATCCTGAAACGCCCACGCGAGCGGGTGGGAAGCAGAAGACGCAATCATTCCCGGGCTCACCCACTGCATTCCGCAGCGTCTCTCATCCGCACTGTTCCAGTGGGCCCGGGTGGACTCAGGGGCGCTTTCTACACCGCCCCTCAAGATCGTTGCGGTGTCTTTCAGCGGTGGATGGCGCTCCCCGAGCGGCATTGGTTCCCTTCACGCCGCAGGCGTCTTTTCCTGGCGAGGCGGCTGTCGCCGCGCGCGGGACCAATGCCGTTCGGAGAGCGCCATCCACCGGTCAGAGGCGTCTCAACCGACCTGAGAAACGGTGCACCTTGTACCTGTCGGATTCCCCTGCTAAATATGCTATTTCCTGCGGCACCTCCCGGGTGCGGCAGGGGCGGCAAAACGGGTGGGCCACCCGGGTTTTTCGAGACTTCGATGACCGACCGTATCACCCACGCCCGCAAGAGACTTTCGGGGTCTTGGCTCAGTGGGGAGAGCGTCTCAACGGCATTTCCGGATACCCGGAAATGACCTGCTTCGACAGATGCGGTTGCGAATGGACAGAAGCCGACTGGCCGGTCCGATCATTGAGAAGCAGCTCTTGCTGAAACTTGGCCCCCCTCCGGGAAGGCAGCCGTGGCAATGCTATTATTCGAGGCCTATGACGAATTTATCCCGCGCATGGTCATCCCACCGGAGGGCATCATCAGCCGTGCCTGTCATTGCGGGCATGATGCTCCTATTTGTTCAAGCCGTATCAGTTCGCGCCGCTGACACCGCCCCGGCGACGCCGACCCACACTCGCATCATCGATGCCTTCGAGCCGCTCGGCATCGACACGCCGACGCCGCGTTTCGGCTGGGTGGTCAACGATGCCGGCCGCGCCGAAATCCAGACCGCCTACCAGGTCATGCTCGCGTCGAGCGAAGCGGACCTGGCCGGGGGGCGCAACCTTTCGTGGGACAGCGGCAAAGTCAGCGGCTCCGACCAGTACGGCATCGTTTACGCCGGGCAGGCGCTGGTGAAGACCACCGCGTACTGGTGGAAGGTGCGGACGTGGAACAAGGAAGACGCCGCCTCCCCGTGGAGCGCGCCGACGCGCTTCGTCACCGGGTTTTTCAAGGAAACGGATTGGGACCCCGGCACGCGCTGGATTTGCCTGCCGGAGGCCGCCGCGGGCGGCAAGCAGGGTCCGCTGCCGTTGTTCCGCCAGGAGTTCGAGGTTTCCAGGCCGGTGCGTGAGGCGTACCTCTACGTCACCGGCCTCGGCCAGTTCGTTGCCTCGCTCAACGGCGCGAAGCTCGGCGACCACGAGATCGATCCGGCCTGGACCGATTACGACCGGTCGGTCGCTTACGTGACCTTCGACGTGGGCGCGGCACTCCAGCCGGGCCGCAACGCCATCGGCGTGATGCTCGGTACCGGCTGGCTCAACGGCGCGGACCAGAACGCCATCCGCCCGTTCGCCCCGATGCGTTTGCGGGCTGAGTTACACATTGTCTACGCCGACGGCTCGGCGGGCACGGTGGCGACCGATCCGAGCTGGAAGACCGGCAAGAGCCCCTTCGTCGCCACCGAACTCCACGGCGCGGAAGATTACGATGCCCGGCGCGAGCAGCCGGGCTGGAACGAGGTCAATTTCAACGACTCGGCGTGGAGTGCCGCCGTCGTGGCGAAGGCACCCGCCGGCACACTGGTGGCGCAAAGCGCACCCCCGGTGCTCACCCGGCAGGTCTTTTCTCCGGTGAAAGCCTCCAGCCCCGTGCCGCGGACCCAGGTGTTTGACTTCGGCCAGAACATGAACGGCCAATACGAGGTCGCCCTGCGTGGCGCGGCCGGCATGACGGTCAGGCTGCTGGCCGGTGAATCGCTCAAGCCCGACGGCACGGTGAACCCGGGCCGTTCCCGCGGATCGAGCTACACGCTCAAAGGCGGTGGGTTGGAAACTTGGCGGCTGACGTTTTCGACCGTCGGCTTCCGGTACCTGGAGGTCGTCGATGCCGCGCGCGAGGGGACGGATGCCCGGGTGCCCGTGATCGAAAGCGCCCGGGCGTTTTTCACCTACACGGGCGCTACGGACACCGGGACGTTGACCGTCTCCGATCCGCGTTACAACCAGATCTACGACCTGGCCCTGCGCACGATCCGCAGCAATCTCACGAGCCTGCACACCGACGGCCCAAACTTCGAAAAGCTGGGCTGGCAGGAAGTGGTCGCCACGATCTCGCCGTCGGCGGTGTATGCGGAGGACCTCCAAACTTTGCTCGCCAAGATCACGCGCGACTTGCGCGAGAGCCAGCGCACGGTGGGCCTGGTGCCGGACATCGTGCCGAACTGGTTCTTCACGAGCACCGCGCCGCCGGGCAACGAGTTCGACGATTCGCCCGCCTGGGGGTGCTCGGCGTTCGTGGTGCCCTGGCTGGTGTACGAAACCTACGGCGACCGGCGCATCCTCGAGGAAAATTACGCGATGATGACCTCCTACCTCGCCTACCTGAAGACCAGGGAAAAAAACGGGGTCGTCCAGTACGGACTCGGGGACTGGATGGCGCCGGCCGGCACGCAGGTGCCCAACGTCGAAGGGTCCATCTACGTGCTGGACACACGGATCATGCGGGACTGCGCGCGGACCCTCGGGAAAAAAGCGGATGCCGCGCTCTACGGCCGCGAGTACGACCGCGTCCGCGCCGCCTATAACCACGCGTTCTTCGACGCCAGCGCCGGCGGTTATCGCCCGGTCGCGCAATCGACCCAGGCGTTGCCGCTCGCGTTCGGCATCGCACCGGATGGACAGGAGCAAAGAATCGTCGATACCCTGGTGGCGGACATTGGCAGGCCGGCCGCCGAAACCGCGGAGAAAGGCAAATTCGGCCCCGTGCTGCCTGACCACGTCACCACCGGCGACATCGGCACCACGTATCTGTGGCGCGTGCTCGGCGACTACGGCCAGCACGACCTCGTTCAGAAGATGATCATGCAGCCGGACGCGCCCGGTTATTGGAATCTGCTCCAGAAGGGGGAAACGACCGTGACCGAGAATTGGAATTCACCTCGGACCCGCTCCCACAATCACGATATGTACGCGGGGATCCTCGAGTGGCTGTACCGGACGCTGGGCGGGATCTCGCCGCTCGAACCCGGCTACGCCCGGGTCCAACTCAAGCCCGGCTGGCCGGCGGGATTGAATCGGGTGAAGTGCAGCTACGAGAGCGTGCGCGGCACGGTGGCATCAGACCTGAGCTGGGACGGCACGAACGGGACGTGGCTCGTGCGCATCCCCGTCAACGCCACGGCGAAGGTCTACGTCCCGATCTTCCAGGTCGCCCCCGCGGCGGTTGCGATCACCGAGGGCGGAACGCCGATCTGGCAAGACGGCGCACCCGCCAGCAGCGTTGGCAGCGTGACGTTCGACAGCACGGTGACGGCGCGTGGACATGCCTACGTGGTGTGGAACGTCGGCTCGGGAAGTTACCGTTTCGCGTGGCACTGAGCAGCGCAGGTGCCATCCCGAGCAGGCGCGGGGCTGGCTCCCGATTCACCGCGAAGAACGAATGATCGCATGGCAAAACATGGCGGTGTAGGCAGTATGGGGATCGGTCAGGCTGAGCGGAGTGGCTCCCGTTTGACGACTGGGAGCGGTCTGGCTGCCGTCCACGTTCTGCCAGTCGGGCGCGGGGAGCGATGGCGTGGTCTGGAGATGGTAGGTGTGACCTGCGAAACCGGGACCGACAACAGTGCAAGCGACGTTCGCCGAGCGAGCTTTTGTGAGGAAACCGAGGCGCCGCTCGCTATCGGCGGTACGGGTGCCGGACTAACCCTCGAAAACATCATCCCTGCCACAAGAACGCGTCGCTTGTTTGAGCGGTTCCTTTCCCTCCATCCAACCAGCTATCATCTCTCGGATGTTCGCCGCTTGGATACGTTCACTTGCGCGGTCCACCGCTGGTGTCGCGGTCGGCTTGACTGTGATGGCCTCCAAAGACATTTGATCGAGGTTCTACACTGGACGGCGGAAGACGCAGCGTGGTGTCGCGGCGGCATCGTGACGGGGCTTGATCTTCTTGAGGCGAATCGTGATTTTTGATTTGCCGGCTTGGAAAGTTGTTGCTGACTGGTCAGGGACGAACAGAAAGACACGCGACACTTGCAAACCGCCGGACGACCTCATGCTAACACCTGTGTCCATCGTCACCCCACAATCCGGCGACAGCCGCATCAAAACCGTTGGCAGCCTCCACGAACTGGTCACGACGCCCTTCACGGACGGCATCAACGCGCTCTGCTGGCCGCGCACCTTGCGCGGCAACTTCCACGAGGTAGTGGAGGCTCTTCCCGCAGACGAGGGCATCGTCCCCGTGGATGAGGATCAGCTTGCCGGCCTGACCTTGAGCGACGCGGGCAAGGTCGCCCGAGACATCCTGCTCGGTGACCAGCAGAGTCTGCGCGCGTTTGACCTCCAGCCCAGCCTTGATTGCGTGCACGGCAGCGAGCGCGAGGAACCCGAGGGGCTCTTTCACACGGACGTTCATTCCTGGCACGTGGACACCGCCACCGTGCCGGCCGACACCTACCTGTGCACCTACGCGGGCGCGTGTTCAGAGGGTCTGCACAACGAAGAAGCCGTGCGCCGCGCGGACGTGCCGGAGACCCGGGCCGAGCTGCTGCGCCTCTACGGCGGAGAGGATGACGCCGGGTTCCGGGAGTACCTGGCCGATTGGTTCTACGACCTGCATTACCTTCCCTTGCCCGGCGCGCAGCCGTACTTCTTTGGCACGGGCAACTTGTGGCGGGTCGCCATCGACCATCCCGGCTGCCTCGTGCCGCCCTGTGTCCACCGCGCGCCGCTGACCCTGCCCGGGATGGCGGCAAGGCTGCTGTTGATTAGCTGATTGCAGCTTTGCCAACTGTCCGCGCACATACTCCTCGTCGTCGCTGCCAAAGACTTGCGTATAGGTGTCAAGGATGAGTTGGCCACCGTCCTGATGTCCCTGCCATCGTGCGACCAGTTTCCTGTCTGCGCCCGCCTTCCACCGCCGCATCATCAAATGCTGGCGCAGGCTGCGCTGGCAAAAGGCGGGTAATCTGCGCCGTCTGCAGGCGATGATGCGGTCCTTCACCGCGGTGTCGAAGAGCTGTTTTGAGGAAGCCAGCGTAGCGGCTGCAGGTCATGTTCCTCAAACTTGGTTCATCGTGGGCCAGCCATTCGTCGAGCATGGCGGGGCGGATCTGGCGCACCTGATAGTCCCGGTCGTGGGGCCACCATGCGAGACCTCCCGGTTTACAGACTGTTGCTCTGAAGCACAAACAGCCCGTGTCTTGCCAAGGGACGCGGGCTGCCGACCATTCCGCCTACCAGCTACTTGCTAATGATCTTGCCCGTGGAGAAGTTGTAGAAATAGCGCACGCCGTCGGTGTTGTACCGCTGCGGGTTGGTCGGGTCCGGGTAGTAGTACAGAAACGCCTGCAAGCCGAAGTCGTACAGGTAGGGGAACGAGAACGTGGGCGACGTGTAGAAGTAGTCCTGGCTTTTGAAGTCGTAGAGATATACCCCGCCGCTGCCGTCGGCGGTGTCGAAGACATACTCGAAGCCAAGGTCGAAATGGTAGAGGTAGTGCGGGTCGCTCAGGAACTCGTAGTAGCCGAAGATTTTGCCGTTGGGGAACGCCAGGTAGTCCACCCCCTGCGAGAGCGGCACCTCGCCCCCGAAGAACGCCGGGGTATCGCCAAGGAACCGGGCAATGGAACTACGGTCCACCCCATCGACCTGGGAGAAGTAGCCCGTCACCACGATTTTGCTGTCGGGCTGCACGGCCACGCTGTAAACGGTGCCGGTGGCGCTGGTGGCGGCAAAGCCCGTGTCCAGGCTGCCGTCGGCGTTGAGCCGGGCGATGCCACCGCGCGCCACTCCGTTGACCTGGGTGAACGTGCCCACCAGAAGAACCTTGCCGTCGGGCTGGACGGTCAACCCCCACACCGCAGGGTCGGTGTTGGCAACAAAGCCCGTGTCCAGGCTGCCATCGGCGTTGAGCCGGGCGACGTTGTTGCGCGCCACCCCGTTCACCATCGTGAAGTCGCCCCCCAGCACGATTTTGCCGTCGGGTTGCAAGGCCACGTGATAGACCGTCGGGTTGTCATTGACGTTGTTCGTAGCGACGGAGGCGGCGAAACTCGTGTCCAGGCTGCCGTCGGTGTTCAGACGGACAACGCCCCGTAGATCCACCCCGTCAAAACCTCGGAGGTGGCCCCCGACGATCACCTTGCCGTCGGGTTGCACGGCCACGCTGTAAACACTGACCTGGCCGGTGCCGGCGTTGGAGTTGAAGCTCGTGTCGAGGCTGCCGTCGGCGTTGAGCCGGGCGATCAGCCGGTGCAGCACCCCATTGACGTAGTCAAACGAACCGCCCAGGATCACTTTGCCGCCGGGCGCCGGGGCCACCGCATTGACAATCGAGTCCGCGCCCGCCCCGGGGTCGAAGCCCGTATCCAGGGTGCCGTCGGCGTTGACTCGGGCGATGCCGGAGCGCGCCACCCCGTCGACCTGGCCGAACGGCCCTCCCACCAGAATCTTGCCATCAGGTTGTAACGCCAGGGCCTGAGTGCCAGGGGCGGAACAGACAAAACCCGTGTCCAGACTGCCGTCGGAGTTGAGCCGGGAGACGCCCACGCCCTGTTGCGACATCCCATTGATGTAGTCAGAATAGCCGCCGAGCAAAATCTTGCCGTCCGGCTGCGCGACCACGCAGTAATTCTGTTTGTTCGCGCTGGAGACGAAACCGGCATCCAGGCTGCCCGCCTGGGCGTGGCTGTGCCGGGTGGGTAGCAGGCAAGCCAATAGGCCGGTCAGCAGCAGGCCGTGTCGGCGGGCGCGAGTGGAAAACGGGGGATTGATCCCCGGGGCGGGCAGGTGGTTCGGGCGTTTTTTCATAGGTGATCGTTCGGGTGCCCCAAAAAAGATGGGGGTCTCACCTTGGCAACGCGGAAACGCGCCGCCAAAACTGCCAGCCATGGCGAAAAAATTCTTCGCCGCCAGGTCTCGGGCAGGTAAGCTGGCAGGGATGGAGGACGCCGCCGCCGAACCCACTGCCACGGCGCACGCGGTGACCCGGCTGCTGCAAGGCTGGAACGGCGGCGACGCCGCTGCCCAGGCTGATCTGATGGCGCTGGTCTACGATGAACTGCGTCGGCTGGCCCGCAGTCACCTGCGCCGGGAGCGGGCCGACCACACGCTCCAGCCGACCGCACTCGTCCACGAGGCCTACCTGCGCATGATGGACCAACGCCAGCACGTCTCCTGGCAAAACCGCGCGCACTTCTACGGCGTCGCCGGGGAAGCCATGCGGCGCATCCTGATCGACCACGCCCGGGAACACAAAGCCGCCAAGCGGGGCGGCGGGGTATCGCCGATTTCCCTGGACGAGGTGGAAGTGCCGCTGGGCGACACCCCCGACGGGCTGCTCGCCCTCGACGAGGCGCTCCAGAACTTCGCCCGGCTCCATCCGCGACACTGCGAGGTCGTCAAACTCAAATTCTTCGCCGGATTGGAGATGCCGGAAATCGCCGAGTTGCTCCAGGTCTCGGAACGCACCGTTTTCCGTGAATGGAACGCCGCCAAGCTCTGGTTGTGCCGGGAACTCGGCGTAGGTGCCTCGCCATCATGAATGACCCCGGGCAGGCGGCGCGGGCGATGGAGATTGCGGCGGAGGCGTTGGAGCGGACGCCGCCGGAACGCGCCGCGTTCCTTGAGGAAGCGTGCCGCCTGGACGCGGCGTTGCGGAGCGAGGTGGATTCTCTCCTGCGGTTCGAGCAACCCGCGCAAGGGTTCATCGCGCGCTCCGCCGTGGAGATGTACCCACAGGCCGTGCTCGCCTCCCCGGATGTCGCGCGGGCAGGCTCTGTCGGACCCGGCCGAACCCTGGGGCGTTTTCAAATCCTCTCCCTGCTGGGCGAAGGCGGCATGGGCGAAGTGTACTTGGCCGAGGATTCTGAACTCCATCGGCGGGTCGCCATCAAGCTGGTGAAGTGGGGAGGCGGCTCGGAAGCACTCCTGCGGCATTTCGAGCAAGAAAAGTGGATCCTCGCCGGTCTCAACGATCCCCACATCGCGCGACTCTACGGTGCCGCCATCGCCGCCGATGGCCGGCCGTATCTCGTCATGGAATACGTCGAGGGCGAACCACTCGACGTGTACTGCCGCGAACGCCGACTGACGGTGGCGGATCGCCTCGGGCTCTTTCGCAAGGTGTGCGCGGCGGTGAGCTACGCGCACCAGCATCTGGTCGTTCACCGCGACCTCAAACCGGCCAACATCCGCGTCACCCCCGAGGGCGAGCCCAAGCTGCTCGACTTCGGCATCGCCAAGCTCCTCGACCCCGCCGCCGAAAACGCCAACGGCCACACGGTGACCCAGCTCGGGGCCATGACGCGCTCCTACGCCAGTCCCGAGCAACTGCGCGGCGACTCCGTCACCACCGCCACCGACATCTACAGCCTGGGCGTGGTCCTCTACGAATTGCTCTGCGGACGCCTGCCTTTCGACCCGAAGCACCGCGACGCCGACCAGACCGTGCCCCGGCCCGGGAGCGTCGCGCCCACCGCCGCCGTCGCCGGGGAGCGCGGCACGACCCCGGCGCGTCTGGTGCGCCAGCTTGCGGGCGACCTGGACAATATCGTCGGGCTGGCACTGCGCCCGGAACCAGCGCGCCGCTATCCCTCGGTCAGCCAATTCTCCGACGATCTGCGCCGCCACCTCGAAGCCCAGCCGGTCACCGCACGCAAGGAAACGCTGCGCTACGTCGCCGCCAAGTTTATCACGCGCAACCGGGCCTTCGCCGTCGCCGCCTTGCTCGCTCTCCTGGCGCTGATCGGCGGGATGGTTGCCACTGGCTGGCAGGCTCACCGTGCGGACGTTCAACGCCGGAAGGCCGAACAGCGTTTCGAGGACGTGCGCCATCTGGCGGACTCGCTCATGGGTGAGATCCATGATTCGGTGCAAGACCTGGCCGGGGCGACGCCCACGCGCAAGCTGATCGTCTCGCGCGCGCTCGAGTACCTCGACAGCCTCGGCCGGGACGCCGACACCCCGGCCCTCCGGCTCGACCTGGCCACTGCCTATCGCAAGATCGGCGACGTGCAGGGCAACCCCTACAGCTCCAACCTCGGCGACACTGACGGCGCGTTGGCGAGTTACCGCAAGGCGGAGACCCTGCTCACTCGTATCCCCGACCCTGCGGCCGGGGGCACCAGGACCGCGCGCGTACAGTTGGGTCTCATCGAACGCGCCCTCGGTGACATGGCTCAGTTTCGGGGTGACTTCGGCGAAATGACGCGCCGGTACCGCCAGTCACTGGAAATCTTCGCCCAACTCGCACGCGAGCAGCCATCAGACCCGGTGGCGCTCGACGAACTCGCCCGCGCTTACGACACGCTCGGAGATGGCCTCAGTCGCACCGAGAACGGTCACACGGAGCAAGCGACCTGCTACGCGCAGGCGCTCGACGTCCGGCAAAAGACGGCGGCGCAGTTCCCCGACAACGTCAAGTACCGACGCGGGCTGGCCATCGCGTTCATGAAGCTGGGACGGGTGACCAAGACTGACCCGGCCCATGGCGTGGCCGACATCATGCGTGGGGTGGACATGATGAAAGCGCTCGCCGAGGAGCATCCTGACAGCGCAGGACTTCGGAGCACTTACGTCGTGATGTTGTACGAGCTGGGCGTGGCACAGACGGAGACGGGCGACCACGCGGGCGCGTTGGCCAGCTTCGCGCAGGTGCTGCCGATCCGCGAACGGCTCCTCGCCGCCGATCCAAAAGACAGCCAGGCCCGCTACAACCTGGCCACGGCCCACGGTCAATTCGCCGAGGCGCTCACCAATGTCGGCCAGCCGGAACAGGCTCTCGAACATGGCCGCCAGGCGACCTCGGGGATCGACACGCTCATGGCCGCCGACCCCGGGAACGTCCTCTACCTGCGCAACTCTGTCCTCGTGCATCGGCAAGTCGCGGCGGCGCACATGGCTCTGGCAGGGCAGGATTCGCTGGACAAGCCGACCCGCACCGCCCACTGGTCGGAAGCACGCCTCGCTTGTGAACGAGCGCGTGAGCGGTTTGAAACATTAAAGTCGAAGGGCGGCGTGCGCCCAGAGGATGCCGACATGCTCGACCGGTTGGCAACTGATACCGCAAAGTGCGCTCTGGGCTTGGCCAGCTTGAAAGACAAATGAAGCGTCCAACGTCGGTCGAATCATTCAGAGAGGGATCGAAGCACTACCGGCCTCATTTCTCCCTTGCGTCCCCTAGATTCCTGGCTACTCTCTCCTTCCCTGCGGCCTCCCGAGGAGCCGCAGGAGGGCAAAAACGGGTGGACTGCCCCGGTTTTTCGAGACTTCGATGACCGACCGTATCACCCACGCCCGCAGCGACTTTCGGGGTCTTAGCTCAGTTGGTAGAGCGCCTCAATGGCATTGAGGAGGTCAGGGGTTCGATTCCCCTAGGCTCCAGTTCCTTGCAAATTGGCAATTTGCATCGGACATCGCCGTTGCGTAAGAATGAAACGAACAGTGCTGCCTAACATGAAGGCCGCCGTCGGATTGCCGGCCCATGAAGTCCTCAAAAATCCGGTGCCGCTTGCAGCCGTCAAGGCGGAACCGATTTTGATCTTGCGGCTGGGATCGTAGGCAAACTGGCGCGGTGAGCGCGAACGTGGCTTATTGCCAACGGTTCCCCCGCCTTTTATGCCTTCTCTCACTCCCCTCGGTCAGGTCGCCGATTCGCTCGACTCGTACCGCGAATTCGTCACTGCACAGGTCTCGCGCGCGCGCTCCGACGCGGATTTCGCCGCGCAGATAAACACCCGCTGGCAGACCGCCCACGCCAGGGTCGCCACCTCGGTCACTCCCACCGGCCTGACGCTGCCGCGCCACGCGCTGCCCTTCCTCGACGAACCCGGCGCCATCGCGCGGTTTTTGTTCGAGGAAGGACTGCCCGGCGAGTTCCCGTTTCTCAACGCCGCCTACGCCGAAATGTATCTGCCGGCCGAGGCAAAAACGAACGGCCACGACGACAGCAAGAACAATCCCGACCGCATCGAAAACCAGGCCGCGCCCGCTCCGGCGGGGGCAGCGGTTGGAGCCGGGAATGCGGAGGAACCCACGCGGCTTTTCGCGGGCATGGGCGTGGCCGAGGACACCAACGAACGTTTCCACTACCTCTCGCGCCACCAGCGCAGCAAGCGGCTGTCCACGGCGTTCGACGGACCGACCTTGTACGGGACCGGGTCGGGTGCGGACGGCGTCCTGGGCAAAATCGGCGAGGGCGGCGTCGCGGTGGACACCATCGACGACATGGAACGGCTCTACGCCGGGTTCGCGCTCGACCAGCCCAACGTCTCGGTGTCCATGACCATCAACGGCCCCGCGCCCATCATCCTGGCGATGTACGTCGCGGCGGCCAAGCGGCGTTTCGGCGCGGACGTGGCTCCGAAGCTGCGCGGCACGATCCAGGCCGACGTGCTCAAGGAAGTGCAGGCGCAGAACGAGATGATCTTCCCGCTGGACGCCTCGCTGCGTTTCCTTGCGGACATGGTGGAATACACCACCGCGCACATGCCGAAGTGGTATCCCATCTCCATCAGCGGCTATCACATCGCCGAGGCGGGCGCGACCCCCGTGCAACAGGCCGCGTACACCTTGAGCAACGGTTTCGCGTACGTCGAGTTGTTCAAGGAACGCGGCATGGACGTGAACGCCTTCGGGCCGCGCCTGTCGTTCTTTCTCGACTGCGGGTTGGACATCGAATACCTGTCCCTCGCGCGGGTTTGCCGCAAAATCTGGGCGGTGGGAATGCGCGACGTTTTCGGCGCGGACCGGCGCGCGCAGATCCTCAAGCTGCACACGCAAACGAGCGGGCGTTCGCTCATCGCCGCCGAGTGGAAGAACAACCTCACGCGCACGGCCATCGAGCTGACCCTCGCGTGTATGAACGCGACGAACTCGTGCCATTCCAACGCCGCCGACGAGCCGTTCACCACGCCCAGCGAGGAATATGCCCGGATCGCCGCGCATGCGCAGGCCATCCTGCTGGAGGAAAGCGGGCTCTTTCGCCACATGATGAACCCGATGGCGGGTTCGCCCGGTATGAAGGCGGTCGGCGACGCGGTGGAAGGGGCGATCCTGGAAGAGTTCCGCGAGATCGACCGGCAAGGCGGTGTGCAGGCGGCGGTGGAGCGGCGCTACCAGCGCAGCCAGATCCAGGCGAGCGCGCACCAGATGGAGAAGCAGATCTACGACGGCACCCGGCCCGTCATCGGGTTGAACCGCTACGCCAACCCGGAAGAGCATTGGCCGGAGGTCAGCATGATCCGCACGCCGAAAGAAGCCAAGCAGCGGCAGCTCGGCCGGCTGCACGATTTTGAAAAACGCCACGCCGCCGACAGCGAACGCGCGCTCGACGTGCTGGCGCGGGTCGTGGAAGACGGGGGCAACGTGTTCGCCGAACTTATTGGCACGGTGGAGCATTGTTCGCTCGGACAGATCACGACGCGCCTGCAGGAAACGGTGGGGCGCTTCCGGCCGATGGTGTGAGGCGAGTCGCTTCTTATTGGCTCAACAACTGAAACAGCCGTTCGTTGAGGTAGAAATTAGAGCGTCCGATCTTTGTTTTTTTGACGAGGCCGATTCGTTGAATCTCATTAAGATATTTGGTCGCCGTCAATCGACCGATGTGCAAGTCGCGCTCCACGAACTCGATCTTCGTGTAAGGGTGCCGGAACAGGTTGTTTACCAAATCCTGGCTGTAGATTTTTGGTAGTTCGTCACGCAGCCGCTGCTTGACTTCCGTCATGAGCAAGCGGATGCCCTCCACGCGCTCCAAAGTTTCACGCGCGGTTTCTTCCACGCCACGTAGCAGGTAAAGAAGCCATGATTCCCATGCGCCTGTCTCACGCACCGCCTGCAATCCACGGTAATAGTCCGTCTTCTGCCTGATGATGTATCGACTCAGATATAATACCGGCAGGTCGAGCAAGCCGTGCAGCACGAGGTAGAGCAGATTGAGAATCCGGCCCGTCCGACCGTTGCCATCGTAAAACGGGTGGATACTTTCGAACTGATGATGTAGTACGGCCATGCGCACCAGGGGGTCGGGATCGCCCGGCTCATCGCGGTTCAGGTAGGTGACGAAGTTATCCATCAGCCGTTCCACTTCTGCCGGATCCTGTGGCGGCGTGTAGATGACTTCCCCCGTGTCCTCGTTTTTTAGGATGGTGCCTGCCTGCTTGCGCAAACCCGCCGAGTTGCCTTCCAAGATCGCTTGCACGGCGAGGATATCTTCCAGCCGCAGTAACCGTTGCTCCCGCAACCTTCGGAATCCCTCCTTTAACGCTGCTCCGTAGTTGAGCACCTCCTTGGCGGCCGGGCTGAAATACCAATTTGACGCGCGGTCCGAACGGTAAAGGTCATCGTTAGTCGTGATGATGTTCTCGATCTGGGACGACGCCTTTGCTTCCTGCAGAGAGAGTGTGTCGATCAAAATGGACTCGTTCGGGATCGTACCTTCTCTGCCCTTCAATTCCGCCAGACGGCGGTGCGAGCGAGCGAGTTGTCGTAGAACAGCAGGCGTTTCCAGATCAGCGCCAACTGGCAATGAGAGCAAGGGCAAACTCGAAGGCATTTGTATAAGAAATGACCGTTTCGTATATATATCACCGAGTAATGCACAAAAAAACGCCGTTTCGCATACACATCTTTGAGACGTGTATAAAAAAACACGTTTTCCCGCACATGTTGCCGCCCCTGACAACTTGACTCTCTGCTCCCATGCTCATCACCCCCATTTCTAAGTTTTTCTTCATCGGCGACTCCATCACTGACTGCGGACGATCTCCTCGCCCGCACCCGTCCCACGCTGCCCGGCGGACCCGTGCTGATGACTCCCTACCTCAGCATCTTGATCCGGCGCGCTCGCCGGGGACTGGATCCATCCGAGCCTCGCGGGGCACATGGTCCTGGCGCAGGCGTTTCTGCGCGGGATCGGGTTTGAACCAAGGCAAGACAAAAATTTTTCGCATTGCCTGGTTGAACTTATCGAGTGGAATGCCTACAATCCGGGCTTTCAGCGAACGATTCCCCCCGTTTGCTCCGCTGCCGTTCGGCGTTTTACCCTCCGTATGGCACCGGGGCATCCGGCGGTGGATCTCACCCCTCAACCCTCGCTGTTGCCTGTCTCCACCATGCCTTCCTCCCTCCTCCCCCGTCTCTCCCTGCGTTCCTGCGGGGCCACCCTCGCGGCCGGCGCGCTCCTCGCCGCCGGTGGCGTCCAGTCGGCCCGCGCCGGCGCGTTCTCCCTGAGCGACCAGAGCCCCAGCGCCGTCGGTCTATCCTTCGCCGGTTCCGCCGCCGCGGCCGAGGACCCCAGCGCGATCTTTTTCAACCCCGCCAGCATGGGCTTCCTGTCCGGCCTGCAGACGGAAAGTTCCTACACGTACATCAAGCCGCAGGCACAGTTCACTAACGAGGGCTCGCGCTATAATTTCGGCCTGCCCATCAGCGGCAGCAACGGCGGCGGCGCGGCGCGCGGGGCGAGCTTCGGGGACACGTTCCTGTCGGCCGCGCTGCTCAACAGCGAGAAATACGGCCAGTTCAACCTCGGCATCGCCATCACGGTGCCCTTCGGTGAGCAGGTGGACTACGATCCGAACTGGGTCGGCCGCTACTCGTCGCTCCGCTCGGAACTGCGCACCACCGACTACGGGCTTTCGGCGTCGTACCGCTGGAAGTTCATCAGCATCGGCGGCGGTTTCGACGCGCAGTATTCCAGCGCCGTGCTCTCCAACGCCGTGGATTTCGGCCTCATCGGCGCTTCCCTGAAGATCCCCGGCTTCGGGCCCGGTTCGGCGGACGGCACGGTGCGCCTGGAAGGCTCGGACGTGAGCTACGGCTTCAACGTCGGCACCATCGTCCAGTACCTCCGGCCCGGCCAGATCCCCTTCCTGGGCGAGGGCCGCTTCGGCATCTCGTACCGCTCGGGCATCACGCAGAACTACACGGGCCAGGTGGGCTTCCGCAACGTGCCGGCCCTCTTCCAGAGCGCGGCGTTCGGCGGGGCGTTCAACGGCCAACCCGCCAGTGCCAAGCTCAAGGAGCCGGAGACGTACCACTTCTCCTTCTCGCAGAACTTCGCCAACAAGGTGAATTTCCTCGGCGACGTGACCTACACGAAGTGGGACCGGCTCGACCAGATTCCGATCACGTTCTCGAACCCGGTCAGCCAGGCGACGCTGGTCACCGACCCCGGCCTGACGAACCCCGGCATCGCCGTCCGCTACCATGACGCGGTGCGCATCACCGGCGGCATCGAGTACATGGCCACCAAGGACCTGACCTTGCGCCTGGGCGGCGGCTGGGACCAGTCGCCCGTGCCCAACCAGGTTTCCCGTTCCTCGCGCATCCCGGACGGGGACCGTTACCTGGTCTCCACGGGCGTGCGTTACCATGCGTTCGGCTTCCGCAACCCGGTCTTCAAGAGCGTCTACGTGGACACCGACGTGGAGGTCGCCTACCTGCACCTTTTCATCAACGATCCGGCGATCACCAGCGTGGATAACTCCGGCCACATCCTCAGTGGCAAGTACAGCGAGAACGTCAACATCTTCAGCGCCGGACTGATCTTCCGCTACGGCTCACAGGACGCCCCGTCGAAGCCCGCGCCGAAGGACAAGGACACCTACCGCAAGTGATTCTCGCCGACGTGGCAGCGCCAGGACGCTGACCCACGTCTCGCACGCACCGGACGCCGGGCCAACCACAGGGCCCGGCGTCCGGTTTTGCTTTTCGGCCGGGGAAAGGAGATGTTTCGCGGAGTGGATGGAAAACAACGGCATGGACCCGACGCCCACCGTGCAGATGCGCATCCGCGTCTATCTCGGCGACGAACCCGCCCTCGGCCCCGGCCGGGCCGAACTGCTCGCCCGCATCCGCCAGACGGCGTCCATCGCGCAGGCGGCGCGGGACATGGGCATGTCGTACATGAAGGCGTGGAAGCTCATCCAGAGCCTCAACGGTTGTTTCAAGACGCCCGCCGTCGAGGTGCGGCGCGGCGGCCGGGCGGGCGGCGAGGCGCGTCTGACGCCGTTGGGCGAACAGGCTCTCGCGCTCTACCAGCGCATGGAAAGCGTCAGCCGCGCGGCCGTGCAATCGGTGGAAACGGAGATGGCCACGCTATTCCGGACCGGCGGTTCTTGATCCCCGGACGCCATTCCCTTAGAACCTTTTTCCCCGCCGGAATCGAACTTAGGGGCATGATGAAACTCCGCCCCCTCCCCTTGCTGCTGCCGTTACTATTGTTCGGCGCGGCCTTGGTTCCACTTCGCGCGCAAGAGGCCGCCGCGCCCGGCGCACAGGGCAAGCCGATCACCGAGGTCGCGCATTTCGACAAATATCAGGTCACCGGCATCGCCGTTTCCAAGACCGGGCGGCTGTTCGCCAATTTCCCGCATTGGGAGGGTGATTATCAGAACGCCGTCGTCGAGGTGATGCCCGATGGCACCACGAAGCCGTTCCCCGACGAGTCGTGGAATTCGTACTCGGACGGCGACAAAAACACCGCCGGCAAATGGGTGTGCGTGCAGAGCGTCGTAGTGGACGACAAGGACCGCCTGTGGGTGCTCGACCCGGGCAATATCAACATGAAGGGCGTCGTCGCCGGCGCGCCCAAGCTCGTGCAGATCGACCTCTCGACGAACAAGGTCGTGCAAAACATCCCGTTCGGCTCGGACGTGGCCCCGACGAAGAGTTATCTCAACGACGTGCGCTTCGACACGAACCGCGGGTTCGCCTACATCACCGAGAGCGGTCTGGGCGGCATCGTGGTCGTGAACCTGAACACGGGCAACACCCGCCGGTTGCTGGTGGAAGATGGTTCCACCGTTTACAACAAGGACGTGGACCTGACCATCAACGGCAAGGAAGTCTTGGATGACAAGGGGCAGAAGCCGAAGTTCAACGCGGACGGCATCGCGCTCTCGCCCGACGGGGAATACCTGTACTGGCAGGCGCTGATGGGCGAGACGCTCTACCGGATCGCCACGGCGAAGCTGCGCGACGAGAAGCTCAGTAAAAACGACCTGCACAACGCGGTCGAGACGGTGGCACAACTCTTCCCGTGCGACGGTTATTGGATGGACAAGGCGGGCAACCTGTTCCTGAGCGATCTGCGCGGCGGGACGATCAAGAAACGCACGCCGGACGGCAAGATCGAACTGGTGTGCAGTGACCCGCGCATCCAGTGGCCGGATTCGTTTGCGATGGGGCCGGACGGGGCGTTGTATTTTTCGTGTTCGCACATCCATCACGCGCCGAAGTACAACGGCGGCAAGAGCGCGCGGACGGAGCCGTACGCGATCTACAAGGTGATGCCGTGAGGTGGAAAGAATGAGGGAGAGTGAAGGGTGCCTGGTGGCCCCCGCCGTCTTCAAAATGGCCGTCGTCCCGTCCTAGCGGCAGGCGAGATCGGTTCGATTCCGGTCCTCTCCGTACCCGTTTCTGGAGCATTTTATTCGAGCGGTGACCGGGCGACTTCTGAAGCGTCAACGGTGCGGCTCAATTTCCTTTGAGTGGTGACCGGATGACCTCCGGAGCGCCAACGGCGCGGCTTCATACGGGCCTGGGGCAACGCCCCAGGGTGCAACCGGCCGGATGGCAAGCCCTGCAGGGGCGATTCATCTCGACTCGCCGCCCGGATGAGTCGCCCCTGCAGGGCTTGGCAGAGGCCCCTCGTCTACTTGGGGCGTTGCCCCAGGCTTGCACTGAAGCCGCGCCGTTGGCGCTCCCGAAAGA
>CAZZYS010000030.1:0-23930 GCA_964658285.1 uncultured Verrucomicrobiota bacterium | reverse complement strand
CGGCGATGAACCGGGGGCGCAGCGCGCTTTTACCACGGCGAGAGCCCAGGTCGAGCTGCTCGTGCGCGACCAGCCTAACTACGCGCTGGTGTGGAGTTCCCTCGGCCTGATCGATGCCGGGTTGGGCCGCAAGGAAGAGGCGATTCGCGAGGGCCGCCGCGCGTGCGAGTTGCTCCCGCTTTCCAGGGACGCGTGGGAAGGCCCGGCCCTGATCGGCAACCTGGCGGAGATTTACGCCTGGACGGACGAGAAAACTCTAGCCATCGAGCAATTGGGACGAGCGGTGCGTCAGCCAAGCTGCACCGCGAACGGCGGCCTCTACTATGGGGACCTGAAATGCAATCCTCGCTGGAACCCGTTGCGCGGCAACCCGGATTTCGAGACGCTCGTGGCGTCGCTCGCGCCGAAGACCGAACGCTAGAGCGATTCACTCTGATCTGCGACCGGATGACCTCTGGAGCGCCAACGGCGCGGCCTCATAAAAGCCTGGGGCAACGCCCCAGGTTGGGACCGACCAAGGGGCAAGCCCTGAAGGGGCGATTCATCCGGGGCGCGAGTTGAGATGAACTGCCCCTTCAGGGCTTGGCTGGAAGGATGTTTGAACCTGGGGCGTTGCCCCAAGCTTTTATGAGGCCGCGCCGTTGGCGCTCCGGCAATAGATATGGACAGGCCTCCGAATTGAAACCCATTGGAGACGCGTCTCAACCGTGCGTTTTCGACGACGCTGACACGGCGAGACGTTCACGCTGTCCCGCCACTCACCGCCCCTGCGGTCGGGCGGCTTCTTGCAATGAAAGCACTTCCGCCGGTTTCAGATCGACCTGATCCGGGGGCACGGCGATGTCGAGCAGGTCGTTGCGTAGAAAATGAACCACGACGAACGCCATGTTCGACCACTTGATCGTGTTGTCCGGCCGACGCTTCTGCATGTCCTCGAACGCGGTGGCGAAAAGCTCCTTGTCCTTGAGCAGATAAGCGACCATCGCCAGACGCTCGGCATTGGTGTTCCGGCCGTTGAGGAAACGCACCGCCTCGTCGGTGGGTAGCTTCGCGTTTTGCAGCAGGACCCATTGCATCGTCGGCCACTGGTCGTATGCCCCGAAAAAGTCCAGCGCGCGGGCGTGGTCGGCGTGTGCGCGGTCCTGGAGCGCGGGGATGAGCGGCAGAAAATCCTTCAGCTTCTGCATCATGTTCTCCTTGCCCGGTTGCGGGGGATAACGCCGGAGGCAGTCGTCGACCTGCGATGCCAGCGCCCGGTAATCCTCCTGCACGGCGCTGGCCATCATGTTCGCCACCATGTCGGAGAACGACCCGGTCCCTCCCGCTTCCAGCGCCTCCTGCATTGCCTCCCGATCCTTGTCCATCATCGCCAGCGCGAAACGCCGCGGCCCCATCTCGTTGGAGAAGCCGATGCCATCGTTCACGTAGCCCTCGGCCTGCTGGTAGAAACGCCGCGCCGCGTCGTAGGCGTGCGCCGCCACGTAGTGCGAGAAAATCTCGTTGAAAGGCAGGTCGCTGCCGGGCCGTCGCCAGAAGAGTTTTTCCATTTCCTGCGCAGCCTGGAACTCCGGCATCGCGTCGTACTTGCCCCACGAAGCCAGGAACATCGCCGCGCTCGGTTCGGGCTGGGCGGCGAGCAGGTCGAGGCGCAGTTCGTTGCTGCCCGGCACCAGCGGGACGCCGTGCGGGGTCAAGCCGTAGGCGAAGAAAGTGAGCGCATGGAAAGTGGTCAACGGGCCGCCTTCGGCGTTCATGCGCCGGAGCAAGGGAGTGATCTCCTTTTGCCCATGATTGAAAAAGAGTTCGCGGCTCTGGTTGAGGACGAAGCTGGGCCGCAGCCAGCAGCGCTTGACCCAGAGCTGGGCATTCCGGGGCTTGTCGTGATCGAACGCCTTGCGCGGCGCGACCGTCTCGCCGACCGGGTCGTCGATTTCCTGCAGCCGCTTCACGTCTTCCAAGCGCGCGCGCTTGATGTACTTCCAGGTCTGCGGGGTGCGGTTGACGCCGGTGAAAGGATAGTAGACGAAGAAATATTCGCAGCCGTCCAGGGCGTTGAGCGAGGCCCGGGCGAACGCCTCCGCGTCGTCGGGCACGCCCAGATGGTTGGCGAGGAAGTCCCAGCGCTGCCCCATTTGCATCCCGTTCATCTCCCACCCAAAATTGAGCAGGTCGCGCGCGGTGACCACCGCCACTGGCGTGAGCGGACCCACGCCCTCGCGGAACCCGAGGTTCAGCAGCGGCGCGGCGTCCTCCAAACCGACCAGGTCCGGTTCGTCTCCCTCGTGGATGTCAGGGGCGTGCAGCGGCCCCGTTCTCACCCGCCGCAGGTCGTCTGCGTAGCCCTGGAAATCCAGCGCGTCCGGCTTGTACTGCCGCAGGCAATCCACCCAGGCCCGACGCGAGGCCAGCGCCATCCCGCCCGAGAGATGCCCACCGCCCACCCCGGCCTCGGAGACGAGGTAGGGCGCGTAATCGTGCAAGGTGACGAACGATTTGTCGCCCCGGAACATCCGGGCGATCACGCCAGACAGGAGTTCCCCGAGACGGTACATGTCCGTCTCGTAGACGAGCAACGGCATCGCCCAACGGCGGTTCTGAGGATCGGCGGCAAACGCGAACGCCTCGGCGCTGCGGGGGCGCGCGAGGAGGAATCCCCAGCCGCGCGCGACCGGGCTGCTCGCTAACGCCGGCGCGGATTTTTTCCAGAGTTCGCTCGCGGCGTTTTCTCGCTTCGCCAGGAACAGAATGGGTGCCCAGAGAGCGTCGAGCCGTTCGTCCGGTTTGTTGACGGCGGCTTCCGCGATGCACAACCACGCCGCCCCACGCGCAAGCAAAACGGAGTCCAGCGACACGCCACTCACGATGGCCGGCATCGCCGCGTGGACGAGCAGACCCGCGAGCCGGGCGGTGTCCTTCTCCGGTGAAAGCGAGAAAGCCGCTTCGAGCGATTCCGCGCGCGACGGTGCCGCGCTCTCCGCGCCCTGCCAGTATTTGTGGATCAGTGTGTCGGCGGACTCCGGAGCCCCGGTGGCCGCAGGCAAAGCCAACTGCCTTGCCACGTCCCGATACCAGGCCGGGCCAGTGGTCAAAGCACTTTCCGGGTAACTGACTTCCGCCTCGCGCACGGCCTGACCGTCGGCACCGAGCCAATGGATTTTCCAGGTGACGCGGCGGTCGTCGGAGACGCTGACCTCATCGGTGACCGCCGTGATCCGGGGTGGCGTCGTGGTTTGGTTGGCGCGCCATGCCAGCACACGCGCCAACTCGACGACGAAATGCCGTTGGACCCGGTCATGGTATTCCGTGTCCGGAGCGTAGAATTGCGCCTGGGCAGAGAACGATCCGACCAAAAAACCCAGGAACCCGACCGCGAGGGGGAGAAACCGCCGATGCATGGCCGCAATATCCATCGGGACCTACCGAAAGAAAGTCTCGACTCTCCTCTCCATCTACTTTGTCACATGGTAGAGCCACCGCCGAACCCCGCTTCCGGCCGCACGCGCCGACAGGAAAGGCGCTTGATAGAACACGACCTATCCCGGTGGTCTTCACCAAACAGCCGGTGCGCAACAGATGAAAGGGCGAACCCAACCTAAGTTCCCTTCCAACGTGATACGCCATCTACCACCCAAACGAACCTCTCGACTTAGAGTCTATCCGAATAATGGGCGTTTTCGCTGTAGCCACGGCACTCCGTTGCCGTGTCAGCGTAGGTGAGGCCGGGCACGGCAACGGAGTGCCGTGGCTACAACCAGAGGTTATCTGGACAATCTGTTAGACCGGCAGTCTTTAACCGAAAACCTATCAAGCCCGAGTTTTGCCTCAAAGGCCCTCGTACCCCGGGGCGTAAAGCTGCCGGCTACCACCGCCGGGTTGCGCAACCAGTTACGCCGAAGTCGCACCCGACCCGGTGCCAGCCTTCTTCCGCGCCGCCCAACGCGCCTTCATCGAGGCGGCCAACTTGGCCCTGCGCTCGGGCGAGAAAACACTCTTTTTCTTCGCCGCCGCCTTGGTGGGTGCTTTTGCTGGTACGGCCTTGGTCTTTGCCCACCGGGCCTTTTGCGCGGCAGCGATCTTCGCACGGCCAGCGGCGGACATCGTGCGTTTCTTGACCGGCGCACTCGTCTTCGCTTTCGGCGCGGCGGTCGTGGTACCGCCGAGCAAGGTGTCAAGCTTCTGCTGGAGGGTTTCGATTTGCTCCCGCAGTTGTAATGCTTGTCGGAGTTGGACGGTAGTAAGTTCGTGGAATGTTGCCATCAGTCTTCCTTAAGCAGCTTCACCACCGATATGTCAATGTTTCTACCGAACCCAACAATGGCACCATTAACAGCGCCGCGAGTTGATAAACACCGCCATCGACTAACTCCCATGCGCTCCGGCCAGGTGCCTTTCTGCCCGCTAACAAACAATCGACGGCCACCGCGCAAAATTCCTTTGCGGACGCAGCAGGCGCATGAGACCGCTGTGTTTCACCACGCCTTTCTTTTTCCATGAAGCTTCCTTTGCCTCTTTCGGCGGTCTGTCTCTTGTTACTCGCCGGTACCGTCCCTGCCCAGACTCCGAACCGTCCGCCCGCCGCGCCAACAACCGAGAAGAAAGCGGAGGAGTCGCCTTACGATCTCCGCGAGCATTACACGAAGTACGAGTACCGCATCCCCATGCGGGACGGCGTGAAACTCTTCACCGCCGTCTACGTGCCCAAGGACCAGTCGAAGCTGCACCCGTTCCTGATGATCCGCACGCCCTACAGCGTGAGCGTCGCCGACGCGCGCGAGGGCAAAAATTCCTACGGCGAAGACCATTTCCCGCCGACCACGCGCCACCTCGGACCTTCCGAGGACTTCGACAAGTCAGGCTACATTTTCGTCAACCAGGACGTGCGCGGGCGCTACGAATCGGAGGGGAAGTTCGTCGAGATGACCCCGCACCTCGATGAAAAGAAATCTCCCGCCGACGTGGACCCGAGCACGGACATGCACGACACCGTCGATTGGCTCCTGCACAATGTTCCCAACCACAACGGCCGCGTCGGCATCTGGGGCATCTCGTACCCGGGTTTCAACACCGCGGCGAGCATCATCGACTCGCATCCCGCCATTAAGGCGGCCTCGCCCCAGGCGCCGATGATCAACCTGTTCGGCCAGGGCGACGATGCCTACCACGGCGGCGCGTTCATGCTGGCGGCGAATTTTTCGTTCTACAGCGTGTTCCGCCCGCAAAACAACCCGACGCCCGAGCCGCGCAAATGGACGCCCTTCGAGTACGGCACGGACAACGGCTACGAATGGTTCCTCAAACAGGGCACGCTCGGCGCGCTCAGCCAATATTTTCCGGCCGGCACGAGCGCGCTGTGGGACGATCAGGTCCGCCACGACACGTTTGACGACTACTGGCAGCCGCGCGACCTCGCCCCGCACCTCAAGAACATCCACTGCGCCGTGCTGACGGTCGGCGGTTGGTACGACGGGGAAGATTTGCAGGGCCCGTTCTCGGCTTTCGCGGCCATCGAGAAATACAATCCCGGCACGGAAAACAAACTCGTCGTCGGCCCCTGGATTCACGGCGGCTGGGCGCGCCTCGACGGGCACCGGCTAGGCAACGTGAACTTCGACGCGAACACCGCCGACTATTATCGGAAGTATCTCGTGTTTCCATTCTTCGAGCATCATCTCAAGGACGCGCCCGACCCGGGATTGGCCAAGGCCACGGTGTTCGAGACGGGCACCAACGTCTGGCGGCATTATCCGAGCTGGCCGCCGCCCGGCGTGCAGGCAAAGACGCTCTACTTCCAACCCGGCGGAGGGCTGGACTGGGTTGCGCCTCCAGAGTCGTTTAAGCAATTCGGTCGCGGCGAGTTCAACCTCAACAACGCGTGCGACACCTATGTCAGCGATCCCGCCAAGCCCGTGCCGTTCCTCGCTTATTACGCACTGGCGGTGCCGCCCGAGTACATGGTGAGCGACCAGCGTTTCGCGGCGACGCGTCCCGACGTGCTCACCTACCAAACTGCGCCTCTCGATGAAGACGTGACGGTCGCTGGTCCGGTGTCGCCGAAGCTTTTTGTTTCCACGACCGGGACAGATGCCGATTGGGACGTGAAACTGATCGACGTTTATCCGCCCGACTACCCCGACCCGGCCAGTGCCGACGAACACCCCAACAGCAAGACGGTCGTCAAGGACGTGCAACCGCCGACGTTTGCGCTCGCGGGTTACCAGCAACTCGTGCGCGGCGAGCCGTTCCGGGGCAAGTTCCGCCACAGCATGGAAAAACCCGAGGCCTTCGTGCCGGGCAAGGTCGAGGCGGTGGAGTTCACGATGCCCGACATCGACCACACGTTCCGGCACGGGCATCGCATCATGGTGCAGGTGCAGAGTTCGTGGTTCCCGCTGACGGACCGCAATCCGCAGACTTTCGTGAACATCCCGGACGCTGGACCGGAGGATTTCCAGGCGGCCACGCAATCCGTCTACCGTGCCGGGACGCAGGCTTCGGGCATTGTGCTGCCCGTGCTGGCGAAGCCCTGACGGCCACGGTCGAGGCGCACCGTTTTTTCGAGATCATTGCTGCTTAACATAGGTGGATGGCGCTCTCCGAGCGGCATTGATTTTACTAACGCCGCAGGCGTCTTAAATCCAAGGCGGCTGACGCTGCGCGCGGGACCAATGCCGCTCGGAGAGTGCCATCCACCTGCAGAATAGACTACCGCCAGCGCAACAACTCGTCGGTGCGCCGCTCGATCATCTCGGCGCGGCGCGGATCGGTTTTTGGGACCGGGTCGAGTCGCTTGAGGAACTGCATCTCGTCCGCCTTGAGGATGGCCTTGCCGCGTTCGTCGAGACGGCCGCGGAGCTGGGTGTAGACGGCGTTCAGCTTCCGGTCGGCGGTCTCCAGCCGTTGCGCGGTGCTCATGGCGGCGGGTGGCGGCGGCACCGCGTTATTGGTTGGAGGGGCGTCGTCAGCCAGCGCGAACCGGGCGTAAGTCATCGTCCCGTCATCGGCGAGTATCGCCTGCATCGTGGCGTCGATGTTCAACTCGGCCGGCCGGTCGGGCATGGCTTTCGGGTTCGAGGTCAGCGTCACGTCCAAACGCACGGGAAACGAAAACCCCGCGCGCGGAAAATTGCTGACATCCACCACGAAACCGTCGGCGTCCGACCCGGCATTCTGCGCGTGGACGGCCGCGAATTTCCGGGGGACGGCGTCCTTGACGCGCTGGACGATTTCCGCCTGGATCGCCTTGTAGATATTCACCTGCCATTCCACGTCCGCGTCCTTTACTCTGACCAGGTCGAACGCCCAGGGATTCCACTTGCCGCCGACTTCCCAGAGGAAACAAGACCCGTCGGCCGACCACGCCGAGTGGAGGCTGCGATGCATACTGACCCGGTGATGACCGGGCTCGATGTCTTCGGCCCAGGCCCCGCCTTCAAAAGTGGTCAACACCCGCCCGGTAGCCAGTTCGATGAGTTGATTGTGCGCGGTCTCGCTGTCGTGGTCGAAGTCCGGACCCAGGACCCCGAAGCGCCCATCCGGCGACACCGTGCTCGGCGTGATCGCGGAACCCGCCGGAACCTTGTACATCGCGGCAAAACGCGCCGGACTCGGCGTTTCGACCGGCGCGGGCGTCGGGGCGCGGGTTGGAACGAGCGTCTGCGCGGTCCGTTCGGATTCGGTCGTTCTCTCCGCCTCGACGCCTTCGACGTAGCTCTGGATGCCGGCCACCAACCGACCGAGACGCTGCTTCCCCTCCTCCGTGTCGAGGAAAACCGGATCGCTGTCGCGCACGTTGCTCTTCAAAGCTCCGGCAAACGCGTCCGAAGGCGAGAGCGAAGAACTGATCTCCCGGCCGACCCGCCACTGGGTGCCCACGCGTTCCGCCTGGAAATCGTAGCGGAACGTCGCCGTTTTCCCGGCAGGCGCGCTCGGCTTCTGGAAGGTCACACCGGTAAATTCGGGGGCGGTCAACGCCGCACCGCCGGTCCAGCGCAAGGACCGGGCCTGGTTGCGCGCGAGAGTGAGTTTGTCCAGCGGCGCACCCGCCTCGCCCAACGCATCGCGGGCGGTCACCGGCGCATAGAGCGCTTCGCGCAACGTCGCCGTTCCCGTCAGGCTCACGCTGGCGAGGCCGGGTTCGGGACGCAGGATGTCCACCTTGTCGATCTTGAAGTCCGCCACCGCTCCAAACGGCCAGAGCTTGGGTAACTTTTCCTTACCGACGGCCTGGGCCCACTCCGTGGTGGGCCGTCCGTGGAAGGTTTCGGTCCACAGGCCCGGCAGCCAAAGCCAGGCCACGATGGCTGCGATGGCTCCCAACAGCGCGTACAAATGCCAGCGGCGGAATTCGGGCAATTTTACCGGCGGGCGCACCGGCGCGGCCTGGGTCGCGGGCGGCGGCGGGAGTGGACCCGCGTCCCGCCGGGCCGAGAGCGCGGACACGGGCAACGGCGCGGGTGACCCCTGCGCGGGTCGGGCGGCGGCATCGTCCGGCGGCGGCGGCGGCAAGGATTTCCGGGCCATGACGTGCGGGAACTTCTCAGGCGTGGACCGGGACGCGGCCGTTCTCGATCAACGTCTGGATCAGCAGGCAGATGTAACCGGCCTGAGCTTCGGAAACTTCCCGACCTTCAATGATGGAGCGTTTGAACTCAATGCCGTTGAAATGGTTGCTGTGCTCACGGAAGCCCAGCCGCAGCTTGCGGTTGTAGATGTAGAACAGCACGGCCACGATGGCTCCCGCCAGCAATCCCGCGAGCAGGCTCGGGAGCGAACTGCCGGTTTCGTAGCCGTAGCGCGCGTGCGAATTGCTGATTTCGCTCAGCAGATAGGAGACGATGCTCTCGGTGATCACGAAGAGGATCAACGCCCCCCGCCAGGGTTTGTGGTAGCCGTACTCCGTGGAACTGATGCTGGAGAGCGGGATCATCGTCCGCTCTTTGCCGGACAGGGAGCTTTGCTCGAATTCGATACGGCCTTCGAGCACCGCGAGGGCCACGTCGGCATCCAACGAAAGCGTGGTCAGCAGCCAGGCCACGATTCCCGATTTCCTGCCGCGGATGTAAATGAACCGGCCGGACTCGTCCGGTTCGTTGCCCGCGTGCCATTGCTGCACCACGAGCGAGGACCAACCGCCGAAGGTTTTCTTCCGTCCTCCGCGCACGAAGACGCCCACGACCAACAGCCAGGGGAAGACCCCGAGGATCAACGCAGCAGGAGAAAGCAGGCTGAATAAGGGCATGGCGTGACGATGGAACGCTCTTTTGAACGGAGTTTGCCGGGATGCTAACGGGTAGTCCCGACGAGAAATCCGAGCGACCCGGATTCAACGCACTGACGATTGGGTGAGCAAGTCAAAAGCACATAAATGTGCAACCGCTGTTTCTTCGGTCCGCAATTCTCGGATAGACTTGTAGCAGTTCCCTTTACTTCATCCACGCGCTGCTGCGGCACGAGAAATTCGGAGGGGAAGTTTCTGAACAGGCGACCTACAAGTCGCTGTTCCACCCAAGGTAGGAATGGCTCTCCGAGCCGTCTCAAAATTGACTTGGATGATTTTCGTGCGCACGAAGCGCCGTGCCAAAAACATTTGGGACGGCTCGGAGAGCCATTCCTACCTTGGAACGAGCGCCGCTTACGCGGCA
Source organism: uncultured Verrucomicrobiota bacterium (assembly GCA_964658285.1). Taxonomy (GTDB): domain Bacteria; phylum Verrucomicrobiota; class Verrucomicrobiia; order Chthoniobacterales; family SZAS-18; genus CAHJWO01. The sequence continues at coordinate 14,289 of CAZZYS010000030.1, read as the reverse complement.
CATTCTCGCTCAGGGCTTGCCGCCCGACGACTGCCCGCCGCCGCCGGAGGTCGTGCCGGTCTGCCGACTCCCTGATTGGCTGCCGGTCTGCGAGGATGGCACCGTGCCTTTGCCAGACACCGTCTCGGATGCGCCGATCACTCTCTTACCGACCGGGGACGTGTTCGAGAAATATCCGTACGGACTGCCGTAGCCGAAGCCGCCTTCATCATAGTAGCCACTGTTGTTATTGGACGAGACGTTGACCTGTTGCGAAGACTGGTTGGCGGCGGCGTTGGACTGCGCCTGCGCGCGGGTTTGGGCATCGCGCTGTTCTTGTTGACGTTTTTCGAGGTCCTTCGCGGTGTCATCGGCGGCCTGTTTCTCGTATTCCTGGTACGCCTTGGCCTCGGCCTGCTGGTAGGCGACGATCCTCGCCTGGTTGGCCTGGTCCTTCGCGCGCACCAAAGCGGCGACATCCATGTCGTTGGTCAATTTGTCGGGCGGGACTTCCACCTGCGCGTGCCCGTCGGTCACCGTCAGGGTGTGTGCCTCCCGGTTGGCCGAGACGAAATGCACCTCCGCGCCGGGCTCGAAACCTTCCACGCCTTTGTCGGTCCGCGCAGAGACATAATCGAGCATGTAAAACGTATCGCGCGGCGCGAGGTGCCGGCCTTTGGCATCGGTGTGCGTCATTTCGGTGGAGGCCGGCGTCTGGGCGTTCGCGCCGGACAGGAGACCGGCCGCCAGGACCAACGCCAGCGCACCGCAACGGGAGGGAGAAGAAATCATCCTTCTGATTCGGCACGCCGCCGCTCTCAGGCTGTGTCCGGGTCGTCACTGGCCCGGATCGAGTCGGGCGTGGCCGAGCGCGGGCGATTTCTCGAAGAACGCCTTCGGCGCGAAATTCACCGACACCCTGCCCGCCGGCATGATCGGATAATCCTCCGGCCGCGTGAGGTGAGTGAACCCGAGACTGTACCAGAGCACGATGTCTTCCTTGTAAATGTTCTCGTTGTCCTGCGCGTACTTGAACAGGTCGTCGTTGTAACCCTCGGGCGACTGGTTGGGATAACGACCAGACGCGTAGAGCTGCGCGGGATCGTATTTCGTGATCCAAACGTGCCGTTGCGTGAACGACGATTTTTCCCCGAAACGCGACTCCGGGATCGCCGACACGCTGTTGCCTTCCGGCTGCAATTCGTAGCCCGCCGCGTGACCCAGCGGCGACCTGGACGCCGGGTTGTAGATCACCCACGAGCGGTCGGTGGAAAGGTCGAGGTTGCGCTCGGCCTCCTGTTCCTGGCCGAACACCGTGTGCTCCACCGTGAACGCCCGTCCGCGCGGGTTGTTCTCCGCGTCGGCGGGCAGGAATTTCACGTTACACTCCTTGGCGGCGTTGACCGGGCCGTCGATGTCGAAGTCCATGCGCAGGTTGATCCAGTGCTGATGGTAGACGCCCATGATCTGCGGCGAAACGAGCGTGCCGAATTGCTGGTCACCCGTCGCGGTATAAGTGCCCGGCCCCTGCTCGGATTGCCGGGCGCAAACTTCGCAGGTCTCGCCCGCAACCGTGCGGTTGAGGATTTCGCCGTGCAGGTCCGCCTCGAAGCCGAACGTCGCATCCTGCCGGAACACCCACTGATATAAATAATCGTAATTACCGACCGTGGCGATGAAGCCGACGACCAGTTGCTTGCCGTGCCCGTAGACCCGGCTGCCGTCGGACCCTTGCGTGTGCGCGAAAAGCGCGCCGCCGTCCCGTTCGTAGAAAAACACCCGGTCGGGGTACGCGTTCGAGAGGGTCAACTGCTCGGTCGGCAGCGTGGCGCGCAGGGTGAGGGCGTTGGCCGGAAGTTCCTTGCCGGCGTTGATCCGGCTGGAGAGCAGCCCGAGACCGTATTCACCCGCGTCGTAGAACTCGCGCCACACCCAGCCCTGGGAAGGGTCAGCGTAGGGCACGAGCATTTCCGAGATGGACGCGCGGTAGCAGATCGAGCGCAATTTTCCCGCGTCGTCGTGACCGATCTGGTGCAACACGAGACCCTCGCGCTGGTTGAAGCTGTAGCGAAAATCCCACCCGCTCCACCGGACGTGGTTGCCCGTCAGATGCAGGTCGCGCGAGGTCAGCGGCAGGATTTGCAACGGCGTGCTCGCGGTCTGCGGCCCGAGGATTCTGCGGTTGAACACGTCGTGCGGCACCTGGCGCGTCGCCGTCGCTCCCTGCGCATCCTGCACGGCGATGACCTTGCCGTCGTAGAGGTCCACGAGCGCCATCAGCCCGTCGAGGTACGGGCCGTAGTCGTTTTTGCCGCCCTGCCGCGTGGCGAACAATGCACGCAGTCCCCGGATCGTCTTGCCATCCTTGGACAAAAGTGGGTCTTCTCCCGGCGCGTAGAGATCGACCCAGAATTGTTTAGAGATTTTCCCCTCGACCTTGAACCCGCGTTTCTCCAGCGCAGCGCGCACCTCGGGCGATGCGTCGATGATCCGCGTGGCGTGGTCGAACTCCGAGAACGCCAGGAACGGCTGCAAGTTTTGCAGGTCCTTCGTCGAGACGACCCGGTTCGCCGTCAGATCGACGACGACCTCGAACGAAGTTTTCTTCTCGGGCGATATCGCCACGACGAACGCTTGCCGGTGCAGAGGCATCCCGGGCTTGAACGCGAGGACCTCTTCCTTCGGCGCTTCCTGGAGCTGGACCCACGAGAAAATAGTGTGTCCACCGAACCCGCCCGGTCCGCGCAGGAGTTTCCCGAGCGCGGCAAATTCACGCGCGGTCAACGGGTCGAGCGGGTGAGTGGCGACCTCGGGCGCGGTGGCCGCCATCCGGGCTTCGCGGGCGGCGCAAAGCTTTGAGACCGCACCGACCATGAACACGCACAACAGCAGGCGAAAACAGGAGAAAGCGTTTTGCACACGGCCTTTCTAGGATAGATAAACCCTTCCCGACAAGTACCGACGGCACCCGGCGGCGACAGAGCTTGCCCAGGGACGGTCCCCGAGAGAAAATACCGCCCATGCCTCCTTCCCACCGGCGCGTTGCTGGCCTCCTTTTGGTTTCGATTTTCCTGGCGGCTGGCCCGGCGGCCGGGTCGGAGATTCGGATGAAGGATGGGACGGTGCAATCCAACGTCACCATCGTCCGCCGCGACGCCACGACAGTCGAGATCCGCACGCCCTACGGCACGGTTGCTCTGCCGCTGGCTTCGGTGGACCGGATCGAAGGCCTCCCGGTCACGGCCCCGCCGCCCGCGCGCGGTCCGACCGCCGCCACGATCCCCGCGGCGTCCGTCCCCGGCCTGCCTTCGACAACGACGCCCCCCGCGCCCGCCGCGCCGTCTCCTACCCTCAAGCGGGTCACCCCGGCCCCGCCCGCCGCCCGCGTGTCGCCGGTCCCCGCCATCGCGGACGATTCACGGCAGCAACTGTGGCTGTACGCCGCCGGCGGGCTCGCGGCCCTCGGGCTCGTGGTTTTTCTGATCTCCGCGCGCCGGGGACGCGCCTCGCGGGAGGTGAGCACCGGTGAGGAAGTGATGCAGGATTTCGAGTTCCTCGACGAAAACCACCAGCCCGTCGCCATCAAGAGCAGCCTCGAATCCAGCGGCATCGAACTCGCCAAAAACGTGCTCCAATCCGCCTTGCACGACCGGGCCAGCGACGTGCACATCGAGCCGACGGGTTCGGAGCACCGCGTCCGCTTCCGCATCGACGGACTAATGCAGGGCAGGGTCACCTTCGCCAACGAACGCGGCATCCGCCTCGTGACCGCCCTCAAAAACCTCGCGCAGATCGACATCGCCGAACGCCGCAAGGCCCAGGACGGCCGCTTCGGCGCGCGCAACCACGGGCTCGAAGTGGACTTCCGCGTCGCCACGACGCCGTCGGTCTTCGGGGAGAAACTCGTGATCCGCATCCTCGACCGCAAGGCGGGTCCGCGCGGCCTGGACGACCTCGGCATGAGCCAGGAGATGCGCGAGCGGTTCGCGCAGACGATCCAGTCGCGCAACGGCATCATCCTGGTCACCGGGCCGACGGGTTCGGGCAAGACTTCGACGCTCTATGCGGCGCTCCAGCAGTTCGATTCGCAAAAGCTCAACCTCGTGACCATCGAAGACCCGGTGGAGTATCGGCTGGAAGGGGCGACCCAGATTCCGGTCAACGCGCGCGCGGGCATCACCTACGAATCCGGCTTGCGGTCCATCCTGCGGCAGGACCCGGACGTGATTCTCGTCGGCGAGATGCGCGACCTGGAGGCGGCGCAGATCGCGTTGCGTTCGTCGCTGACGGGCCACCTGGTTTTCAGTTCGCTGCACGCGCGCGACGCCGTCGGCACGGTCCTGCGGCTGGAGGAAATGGGGATCGAAAAGTCGCTGCTGGCGTCGGCGATGTTCGTCGTGCTGGCGCAACGGCTGGTGCGGGTCCTGTGCCCGCAATGCCGGGTCGAATATCCTTGCGCGGGCGACGAATTGGCGGAGATCGGGTTTGCCTTGCCGGTGGGCCATCCCCTCTATCGGGCCGGCGGTTGCAAGGCGTGCGGAGGGGCCGGGTACACCGGGCGCACGGGGGTTTTCGAGTTGCTCGTTTTCGACGACGAACTCCGCCAGACGGTCAGCGCCGGCACGGGCGAGGAGACGCTGGTCGAACTCGCGCGCACGAAGGGTTACCGCAGCTATCGGGAGGACGCCGCCGGGAAGGTGCTGCTCGGCATCACGACCGTGGAGGAGGCGCTCCAGGCGATTTGATCCCGGCCGGAATCCTTGCCGGAGAGCAATTTTCTCGCGCCGCGCGCGGTTTGGAATTACATAGGTCCACACGCATGAGTCCCGCCTCGAAAATCCTGTCTTTCTGCGGCTTGTCCATTCTGCTCACCGGCCTGCCGTCGCTCGCCGCTCCCGCCGCATCGCCCACGCCCACGCCGGGACCGGCCACCGCGATCCGCTGGAAGCCTGAGGCCGACATGGACCGGCAGCTTTACCCCTCGCTCATCATCGCCACCGCCGACCGCCGGCCCGGCGCGGACGACGATAAACCCTCGCCCGATCTGCTCGGTGACCATTACGGTCTGCTCGGCATCTCCGTGCGCGCCACCCAGCCCGGCACGCGCATCAAGGTGACGGTCCGCGACAACGAAGTGCTCAACGCCAGCACCTGGTCGGGTACCTTGCCCAAGGGCGACCACACTTATTACATCGCCCCGCCCATCGCCTACAAATACGACGCCTTGCGCCACGTCCGCCAGCAGCATCCTTTGAGCGTGCAGTTTGACGTGGAGATCAACAACCAGTCCGCCGGGATGCAGGCCGAGACCATCACGCTGCGCTCGATCAACGACTGCCCCTATTCCGTCAAGGACACCGAGGCCACGCTCAGCGACAACAACAAGAAAAAACCCGACGCCCAGCCGAAGGACCCCGGGATGCACGGCGCGAGCGACTCGGCGTTGGGTTGGATGTTCGCGGCCTACGTCAACGAGGACCATCCCGTCATCGATGTCCTGCTCAACGAGGCGTTGCACACCGGCCTCATCAACAGCGTGGACGGCTATCAGGACGGCAAACCGGAGGAAGTGCTGCGGCAGGCGTTCGCCGTCTGGAAAGTGCTCCAGGACCGCGGCATCCGTTACAGCGACATCACCACCACCCCGGGCGGCGGGGAAAAGGTCACCAGCCAGTACGTGCGCTTCGTGGAGGAATCCCTCCTGCACCAGCAGGCCAACTGCGTGGACGGCAGCGTGCTCTTTGCCTCCGTGCTGCGCAAAATGGGCCTCGCGCCGTTTCTGGTCATCGTGCCGCACCACATGTACGTCGGCGTGTCGCTGAGCCCGCGCGACGATGACGACACGGTGGCGTGCATCGAGACGACGCTGCTGGGCGCGGGCGACCTCGACAGTTCGCTCAAGGCCCCGCCCGCGCTCGCGCGCTTGGAACGCGGCCTGAGCGACGGCGCGCGGGCCAACGCGGCGTGGCGCACCTTCAAGACGGCGGTCTCGTACGCGACGGCGTCGTATACGCGCGACAAGGCAAAATTCCAGGACGACAACAACCCGGACTACCAGGTCATCGACGTAGCCGACGCCCGCGCGGACGGCGTGATGCCGATCCCGTTTGACCGGCCGGACACGACCCCGGAACTCCCCGGCGGACCGACGCACACCGACACGACCGGACAGGATTCCTCGAACAAGCCGCTGCCGACGCCCTTCGTCAAGCCGTCGCCGACCGATACTCCCCCGCCCCGGAGCACGCCGCGCCCTGCCCCGACGCCGCCGGAAGTCACGGCGAGTCCGTCGTTCTGGCTGGACAAGATTCCCGGGCGCACCCCGGCCCCGCGTCCGGCGGGATCACCGACGCCGGGCGGCACCTTCTGGCGTCCGGGTGGAGGCGAAACGACGGAAGCCGCGGCGGACACTCCCCGCTTCTCGAAACCGACCCCGCGCCGTACCCCTCAGCCCGCGCCGACCGTGCGTCCGAGCCCGACGCCGGGTAAGGACGATTTCAGCGGGTTCTTCGATCAGAATGGACGGCACTGACCCACGTTTGACAAGGGCAGATCACCCAACGGTGAGCTTACACCGCTCCCCCGGATTAGAGGAGGAATCACCCCCCCCGCGCCACAGGCGCATCGTAATCAAGGTCCTGATGGCTCTCCGAGCCAGTCCCTATTTTGGCTTGGATGACCCTCTGTACGCACGACACGCCTTCCAGAAACATTTGGGACGGCTCGGAAAGCCATCGGGACCTTGATTACGAGCGCCTGCGGCGTGACAGCTCCCTCTAATGTGAGATCCGGTCAGTCAGACAATCGATGTCCCTCTGCACTGTCCGTCCTTAAAGATTTTGGAGAAAATCTTTTCGAGCGTCGACTGATTCACATCGCCAAGAGATTTGAGATACAGGCAGCCCTTGCCGGTTTTATATTTTCCCAAGGTGGCAAGTTCGCTTTCCACCTTCGTCCATCCGCCCAGCAGGTAGATGGCGATATTCTGTTTTCTCGGCGAAAAACCGATAATGACGGTGTCGCCTTCGCGTCCACTCTCGTAAACGTAGTGGTGCGTTCCAAATCCGACGATGGCGCTGCCCCACATCACCGGTTTTAACTGCGATGCTTTTTGCATCATTCCGACAATGGCGAAACAATCGTCTCGCAACCGCTCGTCTTGAACTTTGTTCAGGAACGCGGTCACGTTGCTCTCCGTCGGTTTGGTTTGATTTTCTGCCATGTTAGATGATCGCGGCATACAGGTTAACTTCCGGCGCATTGTCCGACAACCGGAGCGTGCGCTCGAAGCGAAATCCGAGTTTTTCCAGCAAGCACTGCGAGGCTTCGTTGTCCGGTGAAGTGATAGCCGCCAGTCTGTCCACGCCCGGTAGCGTTTTTTTGGCATAGGCCATCGTCGCGCGGGCCGCTTCGAGCCCGTAGCCTTGCCGGCGGTGCGCCTCCAGAAACGCAAACCCGAGGTCGATGTCATCGAGCGTTTCCCGCTTGAGCAGACCGCAGATGCCGACCGGCCTGCCGTCGGATCGCAACTCGACCAACCACAACCCGAAGCCGAGCCGCGCGTACATTTCCAGCGGGCCTTTCAGAAGATGGTCCCGGGAGGCTTCCAGCGTCTTGATGCCACGGTCCCCGATGAAGCGCAGCCACGCGGGCTCGTTCACGAGTTCGAGAAAGAACGCGGCGTCTTCCGTGCTCAACTCTCGCAGGGTGAGGCGGTTGGTATCGAGGATTTTCAAGCGGCGTTAATGCCCTGAATTTGGCAGCGGGAGTTTGGTCGGACCCGCTCCCGCTGCCGATTGAACTCAGACTCAGCGAGAGAGGCTGGCGAGGTCAAGCGTTGAGTTCGGGAGACCCCACCGCCAGCCTTTGTTCACTGGAACGCGTGGTTGGGCCGGCGCTATCTCGTGTGCGACGAGTCATAAGAGGATTCGGCGATCCGGTACTTGCCACCGACTATGCCGACCGAAAATCGGCATCGCATATTGGCACCGAAGTTGACCACCTCGATGCCGTACAAGGGCTGCAGGTTCAGAGCATCGTTACTCTCGCCCTTCGGCAACTCGGAAGGCTCGATGGGCTTGCACCACCAGTCACCCTTGGTATGGAGATAAGACATCAAGTCTTTGAAAGATTGGTCCTGACGGGCTTGTAGCTCCGGCGAAATGTCTGTCCGGCAGAGAAGCGGGCGCAACACCGATAGGTCGCCAGAACGCAACGCGGACTCTACCTTCTTGGCAAAGACCGCCCCCAACGGGTCGTCCGCCGCACTCTCTTGTCCAAACAGCGGCGAAAAAGTTTGGAAAAACACCAAGCTTGCCGCAACAAAGAGCCAGACTTGTTTCATGTGAGTTTCGCGCTTTGTGGAGTTGGGCGTAATGCCTCCAGGCTTAGCGACAGAGGCGGGCAAGAAAGGACACCATAGACGAAAGAGACTCCACCGCCAGCCATCGTTCGCTGGAGCGCATAGTTCGACTCATTCATTCACTGGCGGGATCGAGATCGAGGCGAAGAATGTATTCGTCCGTGTCTTCGCCTCTGCCATTGGCAAAACCATTGCCTGTCCCGATGATCTCAAACCCACATTTTTGCAGCACTCTGATCGATCCGTTATTATCCATCGCCGCCCTGGCGAAAATCGGTCGATCCAACACGAGGAGGAGCATTTTTTTGAGGGCTTGAGTCGCTAACCCTTTTCCCCAGAACTTCCTGCCGAGCCAATAGGTGACTTCGAGGTGTTCTCCGTCCGGATAGCACGCGATATGACCGGCGACTTGTCCCCCGGTCACGATTGTCCTGTTGGTGGTTTGCGGCAAACGCAAAATCTTTTCCCAATGGGCTTCGAAAGCCACCTTATCCCGCGGATCTCTGCAGACGAATGCGGCCATCCTGATCGCTTCCGGGTCGAGTTGATGCTCGTAGAACGTTCCGAGATCGGTAGACTCGACTTCCCGCAACGTGATCATTTCCGACGTACTCATTGGGAAGAACAAAATCTAATCACCGTTTGCCGAAGTTCCGTCCAGCGGCGCTTCGATCCGCTGCCAGAAAGGCTCCAGTTCCTTCACCAGAAAATCCAGCACGTCCTCGGCCGCGAACGGCAGGTCGCCCGCCACGGCATCCAGGTACAAGGCCCGCGCGGCGTACAGTTCCGCCGTCGACCCGGCGTCCAGCTCGATCAGGTCAAAGAAACGTTCCTTCGCCTCGTTCATCTCCGCCGCGATGGCCCAGCGTGCGCCGGGAATCCGCGCCTGCTCGGCCGTCCGGAAAAGCACCGCCTTACCCAACACCGTACCGGGCCGATCCAACGGCGGCGAGGACGGCGACGACAGGCAGCACGCCCGTGCCTCGTTGAGGATCGAACGCCACCGTTTCCAGTTATCGCCCGCCTCGAAGCCGACGAACACCCTCCTGCCATCGCCCGGCGGGGTCCACATCACCGGCAACAAATCGTCGCGCACGCTCCTCGTGTTGGACGTGACCTTCCAGCCCGGCCGGTCGCGCGCCACGTCCTCCACCAGCCAACGAAACATGTCCGGGTTAAACAGCAGCCGCTTGGGCTTGCGCGCGATGTCGTCCGCGTACCGGTCCAGCAACCCGGCCATCGTCGGGCCGGTCTCGGCCCTCTTTTGAGCCACCGCGCGATCCTGCGCGTTCCACCACGTCTCGGATTGTTCCCAGCGCGTGCTGCAAAGCTGGAGAAACTGGCGCGTGCCCATGCGGTTGCGCTCGGTGGGCAGCTTGCCCTGGAGCCAGCCGCCGTTCAGGAAGGCACCGACCTGTTCGGGCGGGACTTCCCTAGCCTTGCAGCGCAGCCGCACGAGTTCCTCGGCCTGGATGCGGTTGAGACCTTCCAGCGGCAGCGGCACGAACCGATCCTTGTCGGCCGTCTCCATGTGGGGCGCGACGGTTTCCTCCCACGGCTGCTGGTTGGCCGTGACGACCATCATCTGGTTGGGGGCCAGCAGATGGATCTGCGCGATCACCGTCCCGAAGCACCGCGCCAGCCCCGGCGCGTGTCCGTAGGCCTCCGTCTGGTCAAAACAAAAGGTGAACGGCCGGTAGAAGGCCGCCAACTGACAAAAATCCATCAAGCGCCGCCAGCAAAGCTCGTTGATCTGGTCCGGCGTGTCGGCGGGCGTGATCTCGCCCGCGCGCAGGCCGAGCAACTTCGCCTCCTCGGGTTCCAGGGCCTGCCCGTTGAACCACGCCAGGCACAGCGACCGCGCCTCGTCGTCCGGGGGCGACGCCGCGTACCGGAAGAGCACCCGCAGCCAGCCCGGCGACTGCATTTGCAGACCTGCGCGGCGCAACTCGGATTCCATTTCGCGGTAAAAATGCTCGAACACCACGCGCATCCATTGCGACCAGGGATGAACGGGGTCGGCGAGCGAAAACGCCTCCACGGGATTGTCGCGCAGCCACGCGGCGGCCCCGGCGGGATCGGCGTGTTCGACGCGGCCGGTGTCGATCAAGCCGGCGATGAGATGGGCCAGCACGCCGTGCGCGAAGGCGTCGAGCTGCGTGGGCGGCTCGCCACCGGCGGGGTTGGGTCCCGCGCGGTCGGGAAAGGTGAGTTCCTGCACGGTGCGCAGCAGGACGGATTGCCAGCACAGGCTCGCGCTTTGGAAGGGCGTGACGTAGATCAGCGTTGCGCGCCCCTCCAGCGCGCCGAACAGGCGGCCGATGAGGTGCGATTTTCCGTAGCCCGGCTGCGGCGAGACGACGAGTTGGGCGGGCTCGGCCATCGTCCGGCGGGCAGGCGTCGGCGTTTTCCCCTGGGCGGCGTCCGGGTGCAGGCGTTTGAACTGCGAGAGCAGCTTGCCGAGGGCATGGTCGTTTAACCCCGCGACAGAGGTGTGCGACTGGCGGGGTTCACGGAAGACCCAGTCGGCGAAGGGATTGACGGTAGAATCGCTCACGGTGGCAGGACAGGCGGCCGGGGACGTTTGCAGCACGGCGCGTGCTCGCTGCTGGCCGCTTCGTCAGGCGTCCAACCTTACCAACAAATACCTTTCTCCATCAAGCTCGACGGCAGCGGCGCGGGTCGTTTCGTCCGCTAGCGACCAGTCGCCCAGGCTGAGCGTCGCGCGGCCCTCGCGCCAGAGCGCAACCAGGCGGTCGGCCAGCGGCGCGTTGCCCGTGGCGTTCCGCAGATGGGCGATTTTCACGTCGGGGAAACCGCCGGATGCGCGCACGAGCCGGGTGTAGGCGAAGAACAGCGCCGCGTCGTCCGGGTCGTCGGAAATTTCGACCGGGACGGGAGCAGGCGGGAGCGTCGGCGCGGCGACATCCGCCAGGTTGTCCTCCAGCCAGACCCGCAGCGGCCCCGCGAACACCACGAAGGCGTTGCGCCCGTGGCGCACCGGGACGAGCTGGCGCTCCGCCTGCAAACGGTCGAGCGCGGCCCCGAGCAGGGGGCGTTCGTGGGCGGGCAGCTTGCGGAGGAGTTCCGCCTGTTTCCAGAGCGTGGGCGGCGTGTCCAGCACCCCGGGCACGAAAGCTCCCAGCGCCAGCAGTCGCGTGGCGACCGTCGCCGCCGTGGGCGCGTGTTCCGTCAGGAAATACCGCGCCGCCGCACCCGTCCCGAGGATCGCCGCACTCCCGCCCGCGACCAGTCCGGCGAGCGCGTCGCGCCGGGTGGCGGCCGCAGGCGATTTACCGCTCAGGCGCAGGCCGGCGGCCTTGGCACCGTCCGAACCCGCGCGGCGCAGAGTTTCGATGAACAGCGCGGCAGTTTCCTCCACGCCCGGAGCCGCTTTTTTCGCCGCCACACGGGTTTTCACGGGACGATTCCGGCGCTGGCCTCGCCGCCCGCCGCGACCGTCGGCACGGCTGCTTCCTCGCGGGCGAGCGCCTGCTCGTTACGCCGGGCGCGCTGGAGATGGGCGATGAGGAACCAAACGATGAGTGAGTTCAGCAGCAGCGCGCCGATCTTGAGTAGCATCATCTTGTCCATCACGAACGCCGCGCGCTGATCCTCGGGCACGGCCTGGATGAGCGCCGGATGGCGGGTGATGTGCGCCGTGCGGTGGAACACCTCGTACAGCTCGATGGGAATCCCGCACGAGGTCAGGATGATCGTGAAATACTCCGCCCATTTCTTGCGCATCAGCAGGCCGATGCCCTCCGTGCAGAACATCGCGCCCGAGAACGCCGCCACGATGCCGCCCACCATCTTTTGCCGGTCCTGGAGGTCGGTGGCCTTGGTCAAGAGGGTCTTGATGAACGCACGGTCGCTGTCGATCCGGAAGACGTGCACCAACTTGAGCAATTCGACCTCCGTATCCTTGTGCAGCATCCGCAGCAGGCCGAACGCCACCGCGAAAAAAAGCAGCGCCTTGAGCAGCTTGAACACGGCGATGAACAGCAACGCCTGGTTGCCGGCGCGTTTGGCGGACGCCGTCTCGGGGAGCACGGTGGTGGTGGAATTCATGAGAAAAAGGACCTGACGAGGCAAAAGGCAGCAGGCGGCAGGCCGGGACGCAGGCGGCTGGAAGTTTCCGAGGAGAACGGATCGCCCAACCCCGTTTTACGCTGGTTCGTCCTGCTCCTCATCCGGTTTTCGGCCTTTTGCCTCGAAGTATTTTGCATTTCCCGACGATCCTCATCATGCCATCCCCGCAGCGAAACGCCAAGCGGATTGGCGGTGACAAATTACTTGCAAAACCCACCCCGTGCCAGACGGTGTGGCCCTATGCAAAAAATGGCTGTCCTCGGTTGTTTGGGTGTCGTGGTTCTCCTCGGAATCATTTTGGTCGCCGTCGGTGCCAGCGGGTACAACGGCCTCAATACCAAGTCCAACGACGTTGATGGCAAGTGGGCCGACGTGCAGACGCAATACCAGCGCCGCGCGGACCTGATCCCCAACCTCGTTAACACGGTCAAGGGGTCGGCGGACTTCGAGAAATCGACGCTCGACGCCGTCATCAAGGACCGCGCCAGCGCCACCCAGGTCAAGATTGACCCCAGCCACGCCCCGACCGATCCCGCCCAACTCGAAGCCTACCAGAAGGCGCAGGATTCCCTCTCCGGCTCGCTTTCGCGGCTGTTGGTGTCCGTGGAAAAGTATCCTGATCTCCAGTCCACCAAGGCCTTCCGCGACCTCTCGGCAGACATTTCGGGCACGGAAAACCGCATCGCCGTCGCCCGGCACGACTTCAACACCTCGACCCAGGCGTACAATACCTCCCGCAGCGCCTTCCCGGCCGTGCTGTACGCGGGCCTGTTCGGTTTCCAGGCCAAGCCGTTTTTCAAGGCGGACGAAGCTTCCCAGACCGCGCCGAAGGTCGATTTCGGCTCGTTCAGCGCCACACCAGCACCCGCCGCCACGGTGCATTGAACACCGGCCGGATGCGCGTCGCGTGAAACGCCGCGCTCTTTCCGCTGTTTCCAGTCATGAATACGACGCGTCTCCCCCGACGATGGCTGCCGCTGGCCATATGCGTCCTGCTCGCCTTTTGCCTCGGGGCGGGAGCGGCGGAGGTGATCCCGCCGAAGCCCACACGCTACTTCAACGACTACGCACAAACGGTTCAGCCCGGGACGGCTGACCGGTTGAACGGCGAACTGGAAACCCTCGAAGAGCAAAGCTCCAACCAGATCCTGGTCTGCATCTACGCGAAGATGCAGACGGATTCGTCCATCGAGGACTATTGCCACCGGATCTACGCGGGTTGGGGCGTCGGCCAGAAAGGCAAGAACAACGGCGCGGTGCTGTTCGTCTTCAAAGACGATCACAAACAGCGCATCGAGGTCGGACGCGGCCTGGAAGGCCCGCTGCCGGACTCGGTTTGTAAGGACATTCTCGACGACACGATGGCCCCGAAGTTCCGGGCGGGGGATTTCGACGGCGGCCTTACGGCGGGCGTCGAGGCGATGATCCAGGCGACGAAGGGCGAGTTCAAAGGCAACGGGCGCACCGTCAACCAGGACCAGAACGGCGTCGGCGATAACACTGGCGGTATTGGCGGCGGAGGAGTGCTCCTGCTCATCGTTGGGGTCGTGCTCTTTCTGGTGCTCGGCTTTTTCTTCCCCGGGTTGTTCAACATTCTCGGGCTCATCCTCAACCTGTTCCTGAGCGGCGGCGGCCGTGGCGGGACCACCTTCGGGGGCGGCGGTTCGTCCGGTGGCGGGGGTGGAGGTTGGTCGTCCGGCGGCGGGGATTCCGGCGCGGGCGGCGGGGCCAGCGGCAGTTGGTAACGACGGACCGTGATGAAAACGAAACACTTTATCGAGTCGCTCGATCACGCCAAGGTCACGGCGGCCATCGTGGCGGCGTTGCGAGTGTCGACGGAGATCGGAACGCCAGCG
>CAZZYS010000029.1:0-24103 GCA_964658285.1 uncultured Verrucomicrobiota bacterium | reverse complement strand
TGGCTACATCCACAAGCCGGGGACGGTCGGCGTCATTTCGCGCTCTGGTACGCTGACTTATGAGGCCGTCTGGCAACTCACCTCGCGCGGACTGGGGCAATCGACCTGCATCGGCATCGGCGGCGACCCCATCAACGGCACGAGCCACCTCGACGCGGTGAAACTCTTCGCCGACGACCCGGGCACGGAAGCGTTCATCCTCATCGGCGAGATCGGCGGCACGGCCGAGGAGGAAGCCGCCGCGTGGATCGGCGAGCATTGCAAAAAGCCGGTGGCGGCGTTTATCGCCGGGGCAACCGCGCCTCCCGGACGGCGAATGGGGCACGCCGGCGCGATTGTGAGCGGCGGCCAGGGCACGGCCGAGGGTAAGATCAAGGCGCTGGAAGCTGCCGGCATCGCCGTGGCCAAATCGCCCGCCACGATGGCCGACACGTTGATTGCCAGGATGAAGGGCCAATCGTAGATTCCCTTCCGTTTCCACAAGCAGACTGCCCACAAGGAATCTACCCCAAAATCCTAGATGATCTCTAAAGGACTCGAAGGCATCGTCGCCAATACCACCCGCCTGAGCGATGTGCTCGGGGATAAAGGCCAGCTCATCTACGCCGGCTACGACATCAACGAACTGGCCGGCAAGGTCAGCTTCGAGGAAACCATTTTCCTGCTCTGGAACGAGCGCCTGCCCAAGCGCGCCGAACTCGACGACCTCACCGCCGAACTCCGCAGTCACCGCGCGTTGCCCAAGCAGGTCATCGATTTCATCTCCGCTTCGCCCAAGGACGCGAACCCGATGGACGTGGTCCGCACGGCCGTCTCCATGCTCGGGCTTTACGATGAGAACAAAGGCTACGACCGCCCGTCCAACTACGCGCGCTGCCTCTCCCTGACGGCCAAGATAGGCGTCATCACCGGTTACTACCATCGCGCCCGCCAGGGCAAGGACCTGCCGCCCGTGCGCACGGACCTTGGCGAAGCGGCCCATTTCCTCTACCTGCTCGACGGCAAGGAACCCACCAGGGAAGCCGCCGAGACGCTCGACCTCGCCTACGTCCTCCACGCCGACCACGGCATGAACGCCTCGACGTTCACCGCGCGCGTGGTCGTGGCGACGCTGACCGACGTGTATTCGGCCGTCACGGCCGCCATCGGCGCGCTCAAGGGTCCGCTGCACGGCGGGGCCAACGAGGGGGTCATCCACATGCTCAAGGAAATCGGCGACGAGGACAAGGTGGACGCCTGGGTCGAGGAACAACTCGTGCAGAAAAAGAAGATCATGGGCATCGGCCACCGCGTTTACAAAACGCTCGACCCCCGCGCGCCGCACCTGCGCAACATGGCGGTGAAACTCACCGAGCAACTCGGCGAACCGAAGTGGGTCCGCATGAGCGAGCGCATCGCCACGTTGATGAAGGAAAAGAAGGGGCTCAACGCCAACGTCGATTTCTACTCGGCGACCGTTTATTATTCGCTGGGGCTGCCGACCGATTTGTTCACCCCGATCTTCGCCATCGCGCGCACGGCCGGGTGGACGGCGCACATCCTCGAACAGCTCGCCGATAACCGGCTCTACCGCCCGTTGAGTGAATACACCGGTACGCCGGTCGGACTGACCGTCGCGCCCATCGACGAGCGGTAACTCCCCGCCGCCAATCGTCACCAACCGGCCGGGTCGGCCTCCGCCATGCTGCGCGTGGCCGGATCGACGACGACCCGACCGGGCCGTGGCGTGGGCGGGTTGGTGACCGGCGAGGGCAGGAGCGTCACTTTCAGCACGGCGGCGATGTCCGGCTGTTTGGCCTGCGCCTGGAAGACGTAGTCGCGCGTCCGTGCCTGGAAGGTCCTGGGAGGCAGGTCAACCGCCGCCCGGCGCAGGTCGTCGGCCGCTTCCGCGAACTCGTTGCGGCTGATCGCCTCGGCCGCCGCCAGCAGCAGCGTGTCCCCCGAGACCGGCTCCTGCAACAAACGGTCGTGCAACTCGGTCTTGAAGATGAGGTCCGTGTTCGTCTCGATCTTGGTCAACCCGATCTTGAACAGGATCAACTCCGTGTCGGCCGAACTAGGGCGGCACCGGAGCGCCTGTTGGAACTGCCCGACGGCGGCGACGGCGTTGCCGTTGCGGCGCAGGCACTCGGCTCGGAAAAAGTAATACCTCGGACTGAACGGACTCGCCTTGATCGCCTGTTGGAAGTCTTCGGCCGCCTTGCCCGGACCCTCCGTGAAAAAGGTGGTGTTGGCACGCAGATACCAGCAATCGGACACGGCCTCGTTCGCCGCGATGGATCGTTCGAGCAAGTTATCGGCCTCCTGGGCCTGACCCTGGTTAAAAGCGAGGAGAGCCGCCTGGTAGTGGAGGCCCGGCAGGACCACGCCTTGCTGTTGCGCCTTGGTCAGGAGATCGGACGCTTTTTTAAGATTCCCCTGCTGGATCGCTTCGAGCGCGAGGTTGGCGAAGTGCAAACTTTCCTCCGAAACCTCCGCTTCCGCCGCCGGACCGGGCGCGCCGCGCGCCGCCGGTTTCGACGAGGCAACGCCCCCGCGCGAGAGGGGGTCAATCCGCGTCCACAGGTATGCGACCAACCCCAGGGTAACCAGGCAAAGCAGGCCGGTCAGGACCAGCCACACGGCATGGCGACGCTCCAGGCGGGCAGGCAGTTCCGGGGGGAAGAGAAATTCCCCGGACGGTGCCACCGCTGCCGCCGCCGTGGCCGGGTCAGGGTCTGCCTCGGTCGCTGGAGCCGCCTCGGGTCGGGGAGGCTTGGGCAGCACGCCGATCTCGAAGTGGTCGGGCGCCACGCCGGTGCGCGAGAGCCGCCGCAGTTGCAACAGGCTCAGGCCGAGCGCCGCCGGCGACGGGGCTTCGGTCGGGGAGGCCGCCTTCTGAATCGTGGCTTGGAGGTTCTGGAGAAAGGTGATGACCTGCGCCAACTGTTCGTCCGGGGTGAGCGCCGGGTCGGAACGTTTGTAGAGGGAACGACGCCCGGGGTAGAGCGGCGAGGAATCCGCCTGGTCCAGTTCGGCGTCCGGCGCGCGGGCCTCGATGGTTTCCTCCCAGAATTGCGTGGCGGCCGGGCTCGTCCATTGCGCTGCCTCGACCGCCGGAGCGGAGGGCGCGGCCTCCGCTCCGGGGAGAAACGCCGCGTCCTCTGCCGGGTACTCGTTGAAAGGGGCGTCCGGAAGGGCCGCCGGTTCTTCCCAGGTACCGGGCGGCAGCTCCGCGGCGGGAACCTCGTCGAAGGCCGGCACGGGCGGCAGCTCCGCGGCAGGCCACGACCCAAGCGGTTCTTCTGCCACAAGCCACGGCTCAAGCGATTCATCCGTCGCGGGCCAGGGCTCGGCGGGTTGTTCCGCCGCGGGAACCTCCCCCGGGGGCGGGTCCTGGAAATAGGTCGGCTCCTCGCCGGCCGCCTGCTCCCGGGGGTCAGGCGGAGGTTCCGTCACGAGGGAACGGTCCAGGTTCGGTCCGGGAGGTTTGGCCATCGACGTGCGGTGGAATATCTATCGCATCGCGTTGCACGGGGGTTCCGGCCGTCGCCCGGCCGGCGCCGGTGTCATCCATTCCGCCGCGCGAAAGTCCCACCGCCCACCACCGGAGAACGGACCCCAGAGCGATTCCTCCCTTTACGACAGCAAACGACCCGAGTCAAAAACCGGTCCCACCACCCTCACGGCTTGAACTTGCCCCAGTACGCGTCGGCGTCGTCGATCACGGGAGCCACTTCCTTGAGCGTCTCGGGGTTGACCTTCACGCCGTCCTCGATCTTTTTGCCGAAAAGATACGGCCGGCCGGTCACGTCCTTGCCGTCGGAGTTGTACACCGAGGCGTCGGGCTTGAGAAGTTTGCGGATGTCCTGCCATTTGAAGCTCGCGCCGGGCGGCAGGTTGTTTTTGGACGCGTAGGCCGCGATGGCCTCGCTGATCTCGTTGGCTCCCGTGAGGATGTAGTCCGCCTCCTCGCGCAGTTGCAGCTTGGCGGCGGCTTCCTTGCTGACCGGAGTCACCGTGGACAGGTTGCTGACGTTGACCCAACTCTCGGTTCCCTTGGCCTGGACGCGAATCCAGCCGGTCTCCGGCGAGAGTTCGAGCACCTTGACAAGGTCGTCCTCGTTACCGTCCAAATAGTAGAGGCCGTCCACCTTCAGAAATGGCGGGAGACTGCTTCCCTCGACCCGGGCCGGGTGGGACTGCGCCTGTGCCCGGCTGACGGCCACGACGGCGGACAGGACGATGGCCACGAGCGAGGGCGACCAGATCAAGAGGGACGGCAGCAGGGGGCGCGGGGAATTTTTCATGCGACGGGTTTCTCGGTACGCTTGGACAACAACAAGCGCAAACTGTTGAGTACGACCAACACCGTGCTGCCCTCGTGCGCGGCCACGCCCAGGGCCAGCGGCACCGCCCCGAAGAGGCTCGCGCCGACCATCAGGACCACCGTGCCCAGCGAGAGCGCGAGGTTCTGGCGGATGATGCTCGCCGTGCGGCGGCTCAGATCGTGGGCCACGAAGAAATTCTCCAGCCGGTCGTTCATCAACACGACCGACGCCTGCTCCAGCGCGGCGTCGGAACCCCGCGCGCCCATCGCCACGCTCACGTCGGCGGCGGCGAGGCTCGGGGCGTCGTTGACGCCGTCGCCGACCATCGCCACGCGGCGCGTGCCGCCGGCCTTGAGTTCCTGCACGGCGGCCAGCTTGTCCTCGGGCAACAACCCGGCGCGGACGTTGGCGATGCCCAGTTCGCGCGCGAGCCGCTGCGCCGTGGCGGCGCGGTCACCGGTGAGCATGACGGTTTCCACGCCCGCCGCGCCGAGTTGACGCAGCATCGCGGCGGCGGCCGGGCGGGGTTCGTCGCGGAAAATGAGCCGGCCCACCAGGCCCGGACCGCCCACCCAGACCTCGGCGGCGTCCCCGATCTCGGCCGGCACCGCGCCCCCGGGGGGCAGGAATCCCGCCACCAGGTCGCGCCGTCCCAGGGCGTATTCCCGTCCGCCGAACGCCGCGCGCAGGCCCCGGCCGGGCAGGGACTCGAAACCCTCCGGTTCGCGCAAGGGCAGCTTGTCCTGCTGGCCGACGTGTTTGATGGCGCGGGAGAGTGGATGGTCGGAGAACCGCGCGAGGTTGTAGGCGATGCCCCGGAGTTCGTCCTCGCTGCCCGCGAACGCTTCGACGCGCACGAGCTGGAGTTCGCCCGCCGTCAGGGTGCCGGTTTTATCGAGGGCGACCACGTCGATTTTGGCGAGGTTTTCCAGCGCCGCCCCGCCGCGAAAGAGGATGCCGCGCCGCGCCCCGCAGGCAATCGCCGACAGGATGGCCGAGGGGATGCTCAACACCAGCGCGCACGGCGACGCCACGACCAGGAGCGTCATCGCCCGGTAGAACGCGCTGCGCACCCCGCTGCCCGGCGGCGTCACGAACGCCGGCAGCCCGAACCCCAGCCACCACACGCCAAACATGAACGCGCACAATCCCAGCACGCCATACGTGTAGCCCGTGCCGAATCGGTCGGTGAAGCGTTGCGCCGGGGCGCGGAGGGTCTGCGCCTTTTCGATGAGCCGGATGACCTTTTGCAAGGCGCTCTCGTCGGCCGGGCGCAGGACGCGGCCTTCGAGCAGGCCCTGGAGGTTGAGCGTGCCCGCGAGGAGGTCGTCGCCGAGGGCCTTGTGCACGGGGCGGGATTCGCCGGTGAGATTGCTCTCGTCGCAGGTGCTCTCGCCCTTCGTCACCCGCAGATCGACGGGCACCTGCTGGCCGCCCGTCACGCGCACGAGCAGGCCGGGGGTGAGTTCCGCCACGGGCACGGCGCGTTCGGCCCCGGTTTTGTCGAGGACGGTGGCGGTCTTCGGCGCGCCGTGCAACAGGGCACCGATCTCGCGCTGGGTGCGGTCCTGGGCGTAGTGTTCCATCGCCCCGGACGCACTGAAGAGAAACAGCAGCAGCGCCCCCTCGTGCCAGGCACCGACCGCCGCCGCGCCGAACGCGACCGAGAGCATCAGGAAATGCACGTCCAGCGCCCCGGCGCGCACTTTTTCCCAGGTCTCCTCCGCGGCCTCCCACGCGCCGGAGACATAGGCCGCCGCCCAACAAACGAAAGTCACCCAGCCCGGCGCGCCGAGACGTTCCGCCGCCAGCCCCGCCGTGCCCGCCAGCAGGCAACCGCCGGCCTGGAGCGCGATGGTTTTCCATTCGCCCTCGCCGTGGTCGTGCTCCGCGCCCTTGGCGGGCAAAAGCTCCAGTTCGCGCGGCACGAACTTCGGCCAGCGCAAATTCTGCCAGCGCCAGAAGTGGATCGCCGTCGTGCAGGTCTGTTTTTCGACCAGCGTGCTGCCGAAGACCCTCTTGACCACCACGCGGTTCTGACCGGCGCGCGAGTCGAGGGTCGCGCCGCACTGCGCGCAGTTGCCGTCGGCGTCGGCCACCGAGCAGCGCGAACCGGCCGGCTGGTGGTGGACTGCCTCCGTCACCCGCCGGGCGAGGCGTGCGCCGGGGTCGTTGCCGAGCGTGGCCATCGCCAGCTTGCGCGATTTCGACTCGAAAGCGACGGCTTCCAGGCGCGGCTCCTCCGCCAGCACGCGGGCGACGTTTTCGACCACGCAAGCGCCGCCGGCGGCCTTGCCCGGTCCGTTTTTGCCGCTGGCGGCGACAGGGGCGGAAGAGTCGTTCGACTTCATGTCACAAAACCGGCGGGAAGGCCGGAAACGATCATCCACCAGCATGGAACCCGGCTCAACAGAAAACGTCGGCGCGGCCGGTGCCGATTTCGACATGAAAGGCACTCCGGCCATGAACGCGGCAGGAGCGGCCGGGGACGGCGAAACGTTTGAACTCGTCCCGCTGGCGGGCGGGTTGCACAGCCTGCGTTCGCTCGCCAACGGGCAGACGTTCCACCCGGTCGTCGGTCCGGCGGCGGAAGCGGAACGGCTGCACGTGGCCGGCACGCGGCTGGTCGAGCGGGCGAACGCGTTGCCGCCGGGACGCCTGCCGGTGGTCTGGGACGTGGGCCTCGGAGCCGCCGCCAACGCGCTCGCGGCCATCCGGGCGCTCGCGGCGGGCTACCGCCGCCCGGAGAACGTCATGCTGTACAGTTACGACCGCAGCCTGTCAGCCCTGGAGTTTGCCCTGGCTCACGCGGTGGAGCTGGGCTATCCGCTTGGCTACGAGGCAGCGCTTCGCTCCTTGCTCGCGCGCGGCGGGGCGGAGGTGGTCATCGGCAACGCGCGGGTCCAATGGCAGGTGGTTCCCGGCGATTTCACCGGCTGGCGGGGGCGGAGGGGCGGTCTCGCGCCGGACGCGATTTTCTACGATCCGTACTCGCCTTCGGTGAACCCGGAAATGTGGACCCTGGAGCTTTTCACGGCGTTGCGGGCCGGATTACGCGACGATACGCCCTGCCTGCTGACCAACTACACCCGTTCGACGGCCGTGCGCGTGACGTTGCTGCTAGCGGGTTTTTATGTCGGGATCGGTCCGTCCACGGGCGAGAAAGACGAGACCACCGTCGCCACCAACGATCCGGCATTGCTGGAACGTCCGCTTTCCCGCGCGTGGTTGGAGCGAAAGGTGTATGCCTCCACCAACGCCGCACCGCTGCGGGCAGGGGCCAGCGGTGCGCGTGGGCCGATTGACGAAAAAGATTTCGACCGATTGGGGGAACACAAGCAGTTTGCAGGGAGTCAGTCGTGGGCAGTGGAGTAGGCGGGCGTCATCTGCCGCAGACCGCCTCGATCCCCCGTCGGAGCGCCTCGACTATCCGCACCAGTTCGTCGTCGATCGTGCAGTACGGCGGCATGAGCACGAGCGTGTCCAGGATCGGCCGCGTGAGGAGTCCGTGTTCGCGTGCCGCCACGCACACCCGCGCACCCGTCTGTGCCTCCCACGGGAAACGCTCGCCCCGTGCCGGGTCAGCCATGAGTTCGATCCCGGCGATGAACCCGCACCGGCGGATTTCGGCGACGTGCGCCAGCGGGGCCAGGCGGGTTTCCAGCAATTCCGCGAACCGTGCGATTTTCCCCTGGAGACGCGCCAGCACGTCTTCCTCGCGGAAGATTTCCAGGTTCGCCGCCGCCGCCGCGCAACCGAGCGCGCTGGCGGTGTAGCTGTGACCGTAAAAGAACGTTTTGCGCTCGTGGTATTCACCCAGGAACGCCTCGTAGACGCGCTCGGTCGTCAGCGTCGCCGCCAGCGGCAGGTAACCGCCGGTCAAGCCCTTGGCCAGACACAGGAAATCGGGCAGGACGTTCTCCTGTTCGCACGCGAACATCGTCCCCGTGCGCCCGAAGCCGGTCATCACCTCGTCGGCGATGAGCAGGACGCCGTGCCGGTCGCACCACGCGCGCAGTTTTCCCAATGTGCCCGGCGGCCAGAGGCGCATCCCCGCCGCGCCCTGGATCAAAGGCTCGATCACGGCGGCGGCGAGCGTCTCGACCCGCGCCGGGTCCAGGGCGTCGAGCGCGTCCACGCTGGCCACGCGCAACACGGCGTCCTCGCCCGTGCCGGCGAGCGGTTTCTTGAACAACGGGATGCCGCCCAGACCGGCCGCGCCGAGGGTGTCGCCGTGGTAGGCGTTCTCAAACGAAAGGAAACAGCGCCGACCCTCCTGCCCCAGGAGTTGCCAATATTGGCGTGCCATGCGCAGGGCAGCCTCGATGGCCGTCGAACCGTCGTCGCTCCAGAACACCCGCGTCAACGTATCCGGCGGGAACAGCCCGACCAGCGCCGCGCCGAGTTCGATGGCCCCCGGATGGGTCAGACCCAAAAATGAACAATGCGCAAACGTGTCGAGCTGACGGGCGACGGCGGCGTCGAGGCGGGGGTGGCGGTGGCCGTGGAGGTTGGTCCAGATCGACGAGTTGCCATCGAGATATTCGCGCCCGCGGCTGTCCCGCAAGGTCGCGCCCTGTCCGGCGACGATGACGAGTGGTTCGTGGCCGGGCGCGCACCAGTCGCGGCCCTGCGTGAACGGATGCCACTGGTGCCGCCGGTCGGCGTCGATCCAGGCGCGCGTGCGGGCGTCGTCGGGGTCGGTCACGGGGCACCCTGGCTCTCGGTGATGAGGCGGTCCACGGCCTGCAGATCGTCGTAGGAAGCGCGGCGGCGCTGGTATTTGCGGAAAATCAGGTCGCGCAACGCCGCCAGATCATCGGCCGAGGGCTTGTCGTGGTAGGTCCAGCCG
This sequence comes from uncultured Verrucomicrobiota bacterium, assembly GCA_964658285.1. GTDB lineage: Bacteria > Verrucomicrobiota > Verrucomicrobiia > Chthoniobacterales > SZAS-18 > CAHJWO01. The sequence continues at coordinate 14,941 of CAZZYS010000029.1, read as the reverse complement.
GCGTCGCCCTTGAGCTTGGACTGGAGCCTCCAGCGGTTGGCGAACATCACCGCGCGCACCTCTCGTTTTTCACCTTCGGCGGTGGTTTCGCGCCAGACGTGTTCGTTGGGCATGGGGAAAAGGGGAGGTGGCCACTACTTTGTCTCGCCGCCTGCCGCCCGGTTGCGGTGCAGGTCGGCGCGCACGGCACCGGCCATCCGCTCGGGGTGGGGCAGCAGGTCGGACCCGACAAACTCCGCCACGCGCGCCGCCCAGGCGGCCGGATCGGCGACCAGCGAAGGATAATCGACTTCCAGCACGTCGAACACCTGTTTGTCGCTCCTCAACTCGGTCAGCGTGACGTCGCGGTGCTTTTGCAGGTGGGCGGTCATTTCGGCCTCGGGACTTTCCGCGCCGCCGGACCCGAGCCGGGCGATCATCTTGGCCTGCGAACGCACGATTTCCGCAATCGGCCGGGTCATGAAGATCACCCGGTAACGATGCCTCCGGGGCAGCGAGGGCAGCAGCGCCGAGACCGCCTTGATGGCCTGGCGTTCCAGGCCCGGCTCGTCGAGCAGGTGTGGCTCGCGGCCCACGCGTTTGATGGCTTCCCATTCCAGGTAGCCCTCCGGGTTGTCCACGTCGGCGGTGCGTTCGCCGTCGGTCCTGGGCGGCAGGCCGCCGGCGGCGAGCATCTGCATCATCAGCGAGGTGCCCGAGCGCGGCAGGCCGCTGACGAGCACAAGGGAGCGCCCGGAAGCGCCCGCGTGCATGGGCAGGGGGCGCGCCTCCTCGCCGCGCCGGGTGCGGTCGGCGGCGGGGGGGATGTCCGGCAGCGGGCGCTTCTCCAGCGTGCGCGAACGCCGGGCGCGGGCGGTGCGGGCGCGCTCCTGGCTGATCTGGCGCGAGCGGTTGCGGTGGACGCCGGCGCGCAGGCTGTCGGGACGGTGCGTGGAATAGATCGCGGCCAGCCAGCGGTGGGCGTCGAGCAGGTTGGGACGCATGGTCACCGCGCGCTGGAAGGCCACCAGCGCCTCGTCGAAGCGTTTCTCGCGCGCCAGGGCGATGCCCAGGGTCAGGTGCGCGACGGGCAGGTGGTAGAGCCGCTGCACGGCTTCGAGCGCGGCCTCGATGGCGGCGGCGTTCTCGTGCCGGTGCAGGTGGACGGACGCCAGGCCCTGGAAGGCGGAGGCCGCGTCGGCGTCGAGCGCGACCGCGCGGCGGAAACAGTGCTCGGCGGCGGCGAGGTTGCGCAGGTCCAGCCACAGGTAGCCGCTCTCGGCCCAAAGGTGCGGGAAACGCAGCATCCGCTCGGTCGCGTGGCGCAGGTAGTACGCCGCGTCCACCCGGTGGCCGAGGCGCAGCCGGGCCTTGGCGAACATCTGCCAGACGACGACGGGCGGCTCCTCGTCGGTCGCCTTGGGCGGATAGGCGCGCTCGAGCAGGTCGTAGGCGGCCTGGAAATATTCGGCTCCCAGGTAGGCGTTGGCGAGTTGGTGGAGGTAGCGCGATTCCCAGGGACATTCGGCCGCCAGGGTCTCCAGCAGCGGGACGGCCAGCGCGGGCCGCCCGGTGGACAGGTAGACCTCCGCGAGGTTGTACTGGTTCTCGTGCTCGGCGTCCGCGCCGGCCTTCTCGCGGTCCACGCCGGGGTCGTCGATGTAACCCAGCGCGGCGAACTGGCGCATGAGGTCCTCGTTTTGCTCGGAGCCGGCCGGCTCGGGCACGAAGTCCGGGGGATGGCCGCCGCTGTCGCCGGGCACGTCGTCCCACGAGGGGATGGGAGGCGGCGCGGTGGGGTTTTCCAGCGCCTCCAGCAGGGGCTTGCCGTCCATGTCGCGCCCGACGGGCAGACCCGCGAGGGTGAGCAGGGTCGGCACGATGTCGAGCAGGCTCGCGCCGTAGATCCGTTCGTCCTTTTTCAATCCCGGACCGTTCATGACCAGCACGCCGAACTCCCGGTGCCAGAGGACCGGCCCGGCGGGCTCGCGCGGGCTGCCGTAGGGCCGCAGGCTCCCGCTCTGGAAGCCGTGGTCGGAGCAGACCACGACCGTCGCCTCCGGCCCGGCCAGCTCGACCAGCCGGCCGAGCATCATGTCCTGGAACATGTAGACCCCGCGCATGACCTCCCCGTAGATCGCGAAGTCCTCCTCCGTCACGTTGTCCATGCGCGGCGGGTGGTAGGGCATGTACGCGTGCGCGAAATGGTCGATGGTGTCGAAGTAGACCGCCGTGAAATCCCACGGGGCGCGTTCCATGAGCGCGGTGGTGACCGCGTGGGTGCTCACGCACTCGGTGATGAGCTTGGTCAGGTTTTCCAGCCGGTGGTCCTGGGTCTGGTCGATCTCCGCGGCGCGCGGGACAAAGGGCAGCACGAGCGACTCGTCCACCTCGGTGATGTGCAGGAGCTGGGGCACGAGCTTGGCAGCCAGTTCGGGCGGGTGGACCGCGCCGGTGGGCACCCGCCAGCGTTTTTCGTCGTACTCGCCCACCTTGGTGCGAAAGAACGTGTTGGAAACGCTCGCGCCCGCCAGGGGCTCCGCCGGGTAGCTGGCCCACCAGCCCACGACGTTGCACCGCCAGCCGAGCGCCTGCTGGAGGATGTTCCAGAGGGCCTTCGTGCGCCGGGAGGTGGAGGTGGACGGGCGGACGCCGTTGACCGGGTCGCGCTCGGTGAAGCCGTGGATGCCGTGCTTGTCGGCGAGCTTGCCGGTGGCGATGCTCGTCCAGAGCATCGGGGAAACGATGGGGTGCAGCGTGGCAAGGCTGGCCATGACCCCGCCCTCGATCAGGCGGGCGAGGTGCGGCATCCGGCCCTCGTCGAGCAGGGGGGTGATGACCTGCCAGTCGGCCGCGTCCCAGCCGACGAGCAGGAGACGCCGGGTCGGCGACGGAGGAGGAGTGACGAAGCTCATGGCCGGGATTCCCTGGCCGCCCAGCGGGCCGGCGGCGGCGAAATCTATCCGCAAAGGGGGAGCGGCGTCATCGTTTATTTTTTTGAAAAAAAAGGCTTGCCCGCCCCGGACGGCCCCTCTATACCCAGGGCTTCCAATCCACGCAGGGGATCACACACGACAGGGAACCATTGGCTATCATGAATAAAAAGGACACTACGCACCTTCTTCCGGAAGACGGTTTGCGCCGCTACGCGATGCTCGGCATCGGCACCGCGGTATTGGCGGGCGCGGTCACGACCACGGATGCTTCCGTGGTTTACACCAACTACAACAGCCTGTTGCTCACGGACACGAACACGACCGACACCACCGACACGCTCTACAAGTTTGATGTCAACGGCGACGGCGTCAACGACATCACCTTCGCGGTCCGCAACGAAGGCAGCAACTCCACCTCCAATTTCGCCCTGGTCCTCCCGGGTCTGAGCGCCGACAACACCACGCTGTCGCCGGTCAACGTCGTCGGCACGGCGGTGGCGGCTGGCTCGCACGTCTACAACTATCCTTCCCGCCTCGCCGCCGCCAGCGTGGTCAGCGCGGCGAAGACCTTCGTCACGCTTTCCCTGACCGCCAACGGCAGCTATCTCGCGCAGGGTTCGCTGGCTTTCGGCGCGGGCTTCAGCGGCAGCAAGTGGACCAAGAACGCGTCCAAGTCGGGTTACCTCGGCTTCAGCTTCACGCTGGCGGACGGTCTGCACTACGGTTTCATCGGCATGACCGTCGGCCCGCAGGGCCTCGGGTCGAACTCCCGTGCCATCTCCATCGGGGGCATCGGCTACGAGACCTCGCCCAACACCGCCATCACCACGTCCGGCGGCGTCGGGAGCGTGCCGAACGCGGCCGTGCCGGAGCCTTCCTCGATTGCGATGCTCGCGCTGGGCGTCGGTGGCCTGGCGGCCTATCGCCAGCGCCGCAAGAAGGCTGCCGCGAAGGCTGACGCCGCCGTGTAAGCACGTTTTCCCCGCTTTTTCGGAGAGCGCGTCGCCGCAGGGTGACGCGCTCTTTTGCTTTTTTGCCGGAGAGACGACGGCGTGGCCCGCAGGATCAGGCTGGCCGTCCACGTTCGCGGTACAGCGTGGGATCGACCGCGTGAGCCATCGCGGTCTCGTCCAATCCGCCTCCCAGAAAGGCGTTGACCCGCGTCGCCTGCGCCACGGGGTTGGCGACCAATTCAGGATAATGGACCGGCAGCACCCGGAACTCCGCCCGGCCCGCCAGCAAGTGCTCGACGCGCGCGAGTTGGTCGAGGAACAACTTGCCCAACTGCGCGTCGGGCACCGCCGCCGCCGGTTTGCCCTGCCGCGTCAGCATCGCGCGCTGGCTGGCGACGACTTCCTCTATGGGACGGCGCATCATCACCACCCGGTATTCCTCGACGATCCCGGCGTCCGCCGCCGCGACGAGTTCGGGCAGCAGCAGGTGGATGATCTTGACCGCCTTGCCCCGCGCCTGCGGCAGCCACGAACGGTCGGCCTTGAGCCGCTTGACGGCTTCGAGTTCGAGATAACCGCGCGGATTGCTCGGGTCGGCGGTGCGCTGGTCGTCGGTCATTGGCGGGATGCCCCCAGCCGCGAGCGCCTGCATCATCAGCGAGGTGCCCGAGCGCGGCAGCCCGCTGACGACCGTGATCCAGGGAAGCGTTTCCATCGTGCGGGCCGCGAGAGATCAACGTCCAGCGGCGGTGGCCGCGCGGGCGTTCCGGTGCGCGCGTTGCAGTTCCTGGGCGCGCTCGAAATGCTGGCGTGCCCGGGCGTTGTCTCCCTTCCGGCGGCGGTAGAGGTGCATCAGGCAGCGGTGGGCAAACACGTAGTCGGGTGCGAGTTCCACCGCGACCTCGAACGCCCGGATCGACCAGTCGAACTGGCCGGTGCGCGCCAGGGCCATTCCCAGATGGACGTGGGTCGTCGGCCGAGCGTGCAACAGCGCGGCGGAGCGCATGTGCTCGTACACCGCATCCTCGTGTCGGCCGGTCTTTCGCAGGACCGTGCCTAGGTAATCGTGCGCAACCGCGTTCTCGTCGTCGCGCTCCAGCGCGCGGCGGTAAGCCGCCTCCGCCTCGGCGAGCATCCCGCGCCGCGCGTACACCTGCCCGAGCGTGGTGTGCAGGTGCGACAACGGAAATTCCTGCTGTCCAAGCGGTTCTAACAACGCCAGTGCCTCGTCGAGCCGTCCTTGCGCGAGCCGGACCTGACCGAGAACGAGCTGGGGCACCGGTGACTCGGTGGACCCCGGCGGCACCTTTGACAGCACTTCCTCCGCGTCCGCCAGCCGCCCCAGGCCGGCCAGGCACAGCGCGTAACGGCAGCGCAGATCGGGATTATCCTCCTCGGCGAGCAGACCCCGGTACAACTCGATTGCCTCCGGTCCGCGGTTGGCGGAGAAATACACCTGCGCGAGGTTGTTGCGCCGGTCGCGGTCGGCTTCGCGGACCGATTTGGCCGCGTCGCCGTCGGCGGGCAGTTCGACGTAGCCCAACTCGGCCAGTTGCAGGAGCGCCTGCCTTGCGGCGAACGGGTCGCTTTCCTCGGCCGGCACATCGCGGTGAACGCCGTCTTGCGGGTGCGGCTCCTCGTAGGAAGCAATGCGCTCCGGCTCGACGGACTCGACGAAGAGATGCGTCAGAGGCCGGCCGTCCATGTCGTCGGCCACCGGCAGACCCAGCAGGGTCAGCACCGTCGGCGCGATGTCGAGCAGGCTCGTGCCGTGGATCAATTCGTCGTGCTTGATTGCCTTCCCCGCCGCCACGAAAATCCCGTGCGGCCGATGCCAGGACACCGGGTTCATCTCGGGACCGAACTTCTTCGCCGGGTCGCGGAAATGCTCCCTCACCGCCGGGCGCAGGTGGTCGCTGTAGAAGCCGTGGTCGGAGAGCAGGAGGACGGTGGTATCCGGCCCGGCGAGGTCGAGCAGCGTGCCGAGCATCATGTCGTGGAATCGATACATGCCGTTGACGACCTCGCCGTACACGGCGGCATCCTCCGGGCTGACGTGGGCCATCGCGGGCGGGTGGTATTCGATGAAACCGTGGCCGGTGTGGTCGATGGCGTCGTGGTACACGGCGAGCAGGTCCCAGTCGTCGCGCGCCGCCAGCCAGGTGGCGGCGTTGTGCGTGGTGGCGCATTGCGCCAGCGTCCGCACGAGGCTGAGGAAACGCGGGTCCTGCGGGTCCGGCCGGTGGTCGCGGGTGAAGAACGGGCGCACCTGCTTGAGCGTGATCTCGCCGGGATGCACCCGCAGGTCCTCGGCCACGTCGAGCAGTTCCGGCGGATGCACCGCCGCGGTGGTCAAAGGCGCGAGGTCGCCGTCCGGGCCGAAGGCGAGGTTCGTCAGGCGGCTGCTGAACACGGTGCCCGCGATGGGTTCGGCCGGGTGCGAGGCGAACCAGTTCACCACGCTGCTGCGCAGGCCCTGCTGGCTGGCGATGTTCCACATCGCCTTGGCCCGGCGCGAGGTCGAGGAGACCGGACGCACGTTCTGGCCGTCGGGCGTGGGTTCGACGAAACCGAGGATGCCGTGTTTATCGGCGCGTTTGCCGGTGGCGATGGAGTTCCAGAGGATCGGCGAGAGGATCGGCTGCAAGGTGGCGATCTTGCCGCTCGTGCCGTACTCGACCAGCCGCTGGAGCGTGGGCATCTGGCCCGCTTCCATGAGCGGCTGGATCAGGTGCCAGTCGGCGGCGTCCCAGCCGATGAGCAGAACGCGGCGGGTCAGACGTTTGGACATGGCCATGAGTGGAATCCGGACAAAAGAAGGTCCCGGCACCCACGCAGGTGGATGCCGGGACCAAAGGAGACTTCTCTGGTCAGAAATTGCAGGTCAGCGGCGAAGATCAATCCTGCGCGGCGAGGAGGGCCGTCCGACGACGACGCTTCAAGCCGACACCGACCAGGGCCGCCGCGCCGAGTGCCAGGGCGGACAGGGTTCCCGGTTCGGGAACGGCGCCCGGGTCACCCGAGGCGATCAGACCCGCCGCAGTGCCATCCGGAACGCTGTTGTACGCGGCGGCGATGAACTTCAGCCCGCCGGGGCTCGCCGCGCTGGTGTAGGTGTCGCTTTCCAGCTCCAACCAGCCGTCATGCAGCAGGCCATCCGCCGCCTTGAACTGAAACCCGAGGTATTGGATCGCCCCGGTGGTCTGCAGGCTGTTGTAAGGGTTCCCGTTGTAGGTGAACGCCATCAGCGTGAAATAACCGGTGTGCTGGGCGAACGCAAACGCGCCGCCGGTACCGATGAGGCTTCCCTTCGTCGCGTTATAGGCGTAGGCCGAGTAAGCACTGCCGCTGCCCTGGTATTCGTAGGCAGCCGCCTTCGAGCCATTGAAGCCGTAGACGCCGGTGAAAAATTCCGTCGAGCTGTTGAAGTAGCCAAATTCGAGGTCCGTGGCGGCGGTTTTGGTCCCCGAGGTGGTGCCGGTGTCGACATCCCAGTACTCTTTCACGCTTGCCGACGTGGTCGCCACGCCCGGGATGCTGGTCGGCGGAGCGACGCTGATGATCGTGCCATATGCTTGGCTGGCGCCCGCTAACGCGACTGCCCCGACCAAGCCCCCTAAAGTCATTGTGTTTGCGGATTGCTTCATTGGGGCAACTTTCTAGAAGTTTTCGTCACAATCGTCAAAGCAAATTACGTCCGCGCGGAGGATTATCGATAAAGCATTGCCTTTCAGCAATCCAACGGACCGTTTATCTTGCCATTGAGCCCGAAGACGCGCCGCTCGCCCGCCAGCGCGACGAGTTCGACTTCCCGCTGGTCGCCCGGCTCGAAGCGCACCGCCGTGCCCGCCGCGATGTTGAGCCGGAACCCGCGCGCTTCCTCGCGCGCGAAGGCCAGCGCCGGGTTGACCTCGTAGAAATGAAAGTGGCTGCCCACCTGCACAGGCCGGTCGCCCGTGTTGGAGACGACCAGCGTGCGCGTCGGCAGGCCGGCGTTGGCCGGGAGCGGCGCGGCGTCGGCGGCGACGATGATCTCGCCCGGGATCATGGAGTGGCGGCGGCAGCCTTGCGCTTGTGGATGCAGACCGGGTTGCCGTCCGGGTCGGTAACGATGGCCGTCCAGCAGACGGGGCTTTCCATCGTCTCCATCGTGAAGGGAGTGTCCGATGCTTTTAGCCCGGCGACCGTCGCGTCAAAATCATCCACCTCGAAGGCCACCATCCCCCGGCTCCCTCCCGGCGGTTCGGGCGAGACGTTCTGGATGACGAAGGTCGCCTCCCCGATCCCGTACTCGATCCAGACGCCGCCGAACTCCATCGCCGGCGTCAGCCCGAGCTTTTCCTGGTAGAACTTGCGTGCCCGCTCGATGTCGGTGACGCGGTAGGCGGTGAAAGCGATTTCCTGGATCATGGGGCGGGGATGAGACGTTTCAGCGGATGGGATGGTGGACGGTCACGAGCTTCGTGCCGTCGGGGAAAGTGGCCTCGACCTGCACGTCGTGGATCATGTCGGCGACGCCTTCCATCACGTCGGCCCGGGTGAGCAGCGTGGTGCCGTGGCCCATGAGTTCGGCGACGGAGCGGCCGTCGCGCGCGCCCTCGGTGATCTCGTAGGTGATGATCGCCACGGCCTCGGGGTGATTGAGCTTCAACCCGCGCGCCTGCCGCCGCCGGGCCAGGTCGGCCGCGACGACGACCAGGAGTTTTTCGTGTTCGCGCGGGGTGAGGTGCATGGCGCAGGAGGCAAAATGCCGAAGGCGCGAGGCAAAAGTAAAGGACGAAAGCGTCGGGAAACCTCACGCGCGCGGGTTCAACGCCAGCGCGCAGACCACCCCCAGCCACACGGCGGCGAGGCACAGCACGACGGAGCCGACGGCGTTCAAACCCGCCAGGAGCCATTCGCCGCGTTGCAGGAGCAAGAGCGTTTGCAGGCTGAAGGACGAAAACGTCGTGTAACCTCCGCACAGGCCGACGGTGACGAACTCGCGCCATTCCCGGCTGACCGCCAGCCGCCCGCCGTCGCCGGTCAGGGCGAAATAAAAACCGATGGCGAACGAGCCGGAAACGTTGATGCACAGCGTCCCCCACGGAAAAGTCTCGCCGAACATCCGCGCCGCCAGCACGGCCACGCTGAAGCGGGTCATCCCGCCGATGGCGCTGCCCAGGCCGATGAGAAACATGCCGTACGCCGTGATCACGCCCCACCTTGGCCCGGACGGGGCGGAGAGTTCAAGCCCGCAGGGTGCGGCGGTCGCCTTCGCGGCGGGTGACGCCCTCGCGGTCGAGTTGTTCGAGGACCGGGATTATGATCCGGCGCGTCGTGCCGAGCATCAGGCGCAGGTCGCTCGCCGTTGCGGAGCCTTCCGAACGCAGGTAACGCACCACCGCAGCCCGCATCCGCTGGAAACTCTCGGCGGCCAGGACGAGTTCGGGGCCCAGTTCGACGATCTCGCCCGTGTCGCGCAGGAACCGCAACGCCTGCCGCGCGGCGGGGTCGGGCGTCAGTTCCTTGACCGACGGCGGCTCCAGCGGCCGGGCGGCGAGCACGGCACGAATGCGTTCGCCCGCGGCTTGGAGAACAGCGGGAAGCACGGGCCGATGCGATGCGCGCCGGACGGCGTTGCCTGCCTGCACGAAGGGGCCGTGCTGGCCTAGCGCGGCCACGAGGGCGTCGAGCAAAGCGGGGAGGGGGAGTTCGCGTCCGAGGCTGGCGCGCAAACGGTCGAGTCCCATCCCGATCTGTTCGGGATGGGCGCGGTGCCAGGCGTCGATCAGGTCGGCCGCCCGCTGGCGCAGCGTTTTCCACCAGGCACCGTCGGCAGTCAACCCTGTAGTGGGTAACGCCGCCGTGCCGGCCGCCACGAGCGAGGCCACGGCGGCGGCGATTTCGGCGGCGCTGAAGGGTGATTTGAGCAACAGCGTGTCCACCGCCGCGACGCGGTCGCGCGCCAGCACGGCGGCAATGTAGGCGGCGGCGTCGCGCGCGTCGGCGCTGGCCCGGCGCTGGAGAAAACGGCGCTGGCCCGGACCCCGGAAGCGCCGGGCGTTGCCGTCCGGGTCGAGCACGGTCGCACCGGCGAGGGTCGCGCGCCCCGCACCGTCGCGCAGCACGAACCGGTCGCCCGCGAACGCGAACACCGGTGCGTCGCAACGCAGTTGGGCGATGCCGCTCGCGCCCGGCGGCAGGGATTTGCCTTCCAGCAGGCGCACCCGCGCGAGGCAATGTCCGCTGCCATGATGAACCCGGACGTGGGTGCCGTCGCGCAATGGGGCGGCGGCGCGTGCGCCGACCGGTGCGCGGTCGCAGCGCGTGAGGGACACGTCGAACACGGGCGACGGGGTGCCAGTACAAGCGAGGGTCAGCACCTCGCCGCGTGCCACCGCGCCGTCACCCGTCGCGGCAAATTCGGGCACGTTGAACGCGGCACGCGTGCCGCAAATTGCCACCTCCAGTTCGCGGCCGTGGCTTTGCACGCTGCGGAGGTGACCCGTCCGCCCCGACGGCAGCGCGACGACCGCCGCGCCCCGCGCCAGCGCCCCGCCGGTGAGCGTGCCAGTGACGACCGTGCCGACCCCACGCAGGGTAAACACCCGGTCCACCGGCAAACGCGGTTTGCCGGTGTCGCGCGGGGGAGGCGCAGCGGCGAGCACGGCGGCAAGCGCGGTGCGGAGTTCGTCGAAACCCTGACCCGTCAATGTAGAAGTAGGGACAATTGGCGCGCACTCGAAAGGCGTGCCGCGCAGACGCGCCCGGACCTCGTCCGCCGCGAGGCCCGGTGCCGGGGTGAGATCACTTTTCGTCAACGCGACGACCGCGCGGTCCACCCCGAGGTAGGCGAGGATTTGCAGGTGTTCCTCGGTTTGCGGCATCCAGCCGTCGTCGGCCGCGACCACGAAAAGCGCCAGGTCCACCGAGCCGACGCCCGCGACCATGTTCTTGATGAAATCCTCGTGCCCCGGCACGTCGACCAACCCGAGATCGAGTCCCGGCAGCGCGAGGTGCGCGAAACCCAGGTCGATGGTGATGCCGCGCGCTTTTTCCTCTGGCAGCCGGTCGGGATCGGTCCCGGTGAGCGCACGGACGAGCGCGCTTTTGCCGTGATCGACGTGCCCGGCGGTGGCGACGATGAAGTGCCGGTCGGTCATTCAGACCGTGAATTCCTTGGAGGTGATCCGATAGTAGAATTTTTCCGGGTCCGTGGAAGGGCAGTCGCCTTCCGAGGTAAAGGCATACGGATACATCAGGAACGGGAAGCCTGGCCGGTGTGACCCATCGCTGCCGGGCAGTTCGATGTCGGTGGCGCTGTTGTAGCCGACCCAGTTCATCTCCCAGTTGCCGAACTGTTGGTCGCGGAACTCTCGTATCTGTGGACTATCGAGCGCCAGCTTGCTTTCCAGTACGACCTTGCACACGTCGGCGGGATCGAGGGGAAACCAACCCTCGCCGTCCAGAAAAACCTCGGCTCGGCAATGTTGCGCCTTGGAACTATTGCCACGCTCACGCGCATCGCCGCTGCATCCCAGGCACGGGAAAAATTTGGAAGGGGCGACGCGGATGCCGTAAACGTCCCGTGCGGGGAAACCCGCCGCCCGGGCCAGCCCGACCAGCAAACCGTTAATGTCGGCGCATTTCCCGCCGAGCTGATTTTTTTCCAGCATCGTCCTGATGTCGCCCCGACCGCAACCGGGCACGTCGGGGTCGCGGTGGGTATGGTCGATGACCCAGTCATAGATCGCGCGCAACCGTTCGCGCGGAGTGCGCTTGCCGGCGGTGATCTCTGCTGCCGTGGCAAGCACCACGCCGTCGAGGGGCTTGCTTTTCGTTGGGGCCATCCAGAATTTTCGCTCGGCTTCGGTCAGCGGTTCGAGAGGTGATTCGCGCAACGTTGCTTCGGGCGAGTCGCTTTTCCTTTCCCTATCGCGTGCGGCGATGTACTGCGTGATTTCGAGAATACGGGCCCCAGGATCATTTTCCTTCCAAAGCGTGCGCAAAATGGGCGCACCGTAACGCGCATCATAGACAAGCTCGGTTTGGGCGGCGCCGCAATCCCACAACGTCGTCGACGAGAATTGATAACTGCCAGCCGTCTGGACAAGGGGAGCCCAAAGTTGGATGGGTCCCGGAGTGTCAGGCAGGAGAAAATCGGTTGTGATGCTAAAATGACGCCAACCTGGCAGAGGCCCGGTGGTGGACGCGTGCAACGATGGCAGGATCGACTGTCCGGCTAGTGGTGCGGTCAGCGCAGCGGCAAGGAATGTTCGGCGGTTCATAAGGTGACCAGTGAACGCAGGGCAGCAATAAGGGTGTCGTCCTGGCGCGGGAAGACGGTCCTCAAGTCGAGGCGGAAACGGTGGCCGGACACGTAGCCGACCACCGGCGGCGCACCCGCGCGCAACCGGGCGGCGAACTCCGCCAGCGACACTCCGGGCGGTGGCTGGAAATCGAGTGTGATGGACTCCAACTCGGCCCGGGGCAAGGTGCCGCCGCCGATCTTCGCGCGCGCCGAACCGACGCGCACCGTGCAAGGCAAGTCGGCGAGCGCCAGTACGATTCGTTCGGCGCGGGTACGGAGGACATCCAAAGGGATTCGCATCAAGGCCAGCGTGGGGATTTCCTTTTCGGCGGTGCCGTCGAGATAAAGGTCGGTCGTGGCCTGGAGCGCGCCGAGGACGAGCTTGTCGCAACGCAACGCGCGGAAAAAAGGCTCTTTCTTGAAAGCCGCGACGGTCCGCGTGCGTCCGACGATGATCCCCGCCTGCGGCCCGCCAAATAATTTGTCGCCACTGAAACACACCGCGTCCGCGCCCGCGCGAACGGCCTCGGCCGGGGTGCGTTCGTGGGCGATGGCGGCGAGGCGTTCGGTGGCGACGGTCGCGCCGCTGCCCAGGTCTTCGGCGAACGGGACGCGCCGACGCCGGGCCAACGCGGCGAGCGCGGCGGCGTCGGGCGATTCCTCGAAACCGCCGAGATAAAAATTGCTGCGGTGCACGCGCAGGATGAGCGCCGTCCGTGGACCGAGGGCGTGTTCGTAGTCGTCGAGGGTGGTGCGGTTGGTGGTGCCGACCTCGCGCAGGCGCGCACCGCTGGCTTCGAGGATTTCCGGCACGCGGAAGCCGCCGCCGATCTGGACGAGTTCGCCGCGTGAGATGACGACTTCCTTGCGCTCCTCGCGCCGCACGAAATATCGCAACATGAGCACGAGCGCCGCCGCGCAGTTGTTGACGACCGCCGCCGATTCCGCGCCGCAAAGCAGCGCCAGGTTGTGTTCGAGGTAACCGGCCCGGCTCTTGCCGCGTTCCCCGGCGGCGAGGTCGTATTCTAGGTTGTTGTAATCCGAGCCGAGCGCGGCCACGGCGGCGAGCGCGGCGTCGGACAAAGGGGCGCGGCCGAGGTTGGTGTGGATGAGGACGCCCGTGCCGTTGATGAGCGGTCGGAGTCTGGTGGAACGCAGATGGTCCAACGCGGCACGCACCCGCGCGAGCACGGCGTCAAAATCGGGGACCGGCGCGGTTTTCGCTTCGGCGCGCAAGGTGGTGAGTTCGCGGCGGACGACGGCCGTGGCCACCGGGCGCGGCACGTCCAACGGGCCGAGGGCCTGGAGGAGGCGTTCGACGGAGGGGATCGCGCGGAGCGGGGAGGAGGGAGACATGGCTGGCGGCAGTGATTCAGGAGGGGGACATGGCCAGTGGCTGTGATGCACAACTCGCTTCCGAAGCGCCAAGGGCGCGATGTCATACTAGCCTAGGGCAACGCCCCAGGTAGAGAAGCAAACCATGTGAGCGCTGAAAGCGCGACTCATCCGATGAATGCCAATATTCAACCCGGACCTCTCCGGTTGAATCGCGCTTTCAGCGCTTGGATGCCATTTGCCGAATTCCTAGGGCGTTGCCCTAGGCTGATATGAGACCGCGCCTTTGGCGCTTCGAAACGCACACCCATTGATGCGGCATCGCGCCTCTGGCGTTTAGGAACGCAGACATCCGTTGATGATGTGACATCGCGCCTTTGGCGTTTCAGAATGCAGACATCCACCGATATTTTTACCCGAACACTTGTAAAAACGGTTCTCCCGAACGCACGATCCGCCCGATGACCGCCGCGCTGGGCGTACGATGTTCCTTCAACAGCGCGAAGACGGCTGCCAGTCGCTTCGGCGGCACGCAGAGCAGCAGGCCGCCGCTCGTCTGCGCGTCGGCGAGCACGGCCAATTCCCCTGCGGACACGCCCTTGCCGCGACGCAGCAGCGGACGAGCGGTTTCGAGATTCTGACGGCTGCCGCCGGGGATGCAGCCGCGTGCCACCAGCGCACGGATTTCCCGGCTGATGACCGGCACCGTTTTCAAGTCGATCTCCGCCGCGACGCCGCTGGCCCGGCACATTGATGCCAAGTGCCCGAGCAACCCGAAACCGGTCACGTCGGTGGCCGCGCGCACGAGGCGTTGTTCGGCGAGGTCCGCGCCGACGCGGTTGAGCCGGGACATGAGCGCGACGGCCTTTTTCGCCAAGGCCGCCGACGCCAGTCCGCGCTTGATGGCCGTCGTGGCGATCCCGGTGCCGAGCCCCTTCGTGAGAATCAGCAAATCACCGGGACGGGCGGCGGCGTTCGTCAGCAACCGGCGCGGATCGACCAACCCCGTGACGGACAACCCGAAGATGGGTTCCGGGTTGCGGATCGTGTGCCCGCCGACCAGCGCGCAACCCGCCTCGCGCAGGGTGCTCGCCCCGCCCTGGAGAATGCGCGCGATGGCCTCGGGTGGGACGTGTTCGGTGGGCACGCCGAGCAGGTTCAACGCGGTGAGAGGCCGGCCGCCCATCGCGTACACGTCGGACAGCGCGTTGGCCGCGGCGATCCGTCCGAACGCAAAAGGATCGTCCACAATGGGCGTGAAAAAATCCACCGTTTGCACGAGCGCGCGGCCGGGGCCGAGACGATAAACGCCGGCATCGTCGAGGGTATCAGCCCCGACGAGGAGGTTCGGGTCGCGCCGGTTTTTGCCGCCGGGCAACGCGCGAGGTAACTGGCGCAGGACCTGCGCCAGGGCTGTTTGGCCGAGCTTGGAAGCTCAACCGGCG
>CAZZYS010000028.1:6236-24248 GCA_964658285.1 uncultured Verrucomicrobiota bacterium | reverse complement strand
TGCATCCATCGTCCTTTTTCGCCAGCCTCTGTCGCTGAGCTTGGAGGCGTTAGGCGACTGCTCGCGCATCCTGTGAACGAAGCCCAAAACAACCGCGACCTGACGAGCGACGAGCGGCGGCTCATTCTCTGGATGATCGAGCATGGCGAGCCCGAGGCTGTCCAGTTTCTGCCCCAGCTTGAGCGGCTTCAGGTTCTGCCGACCCGATGCCCATGTGGTTGCGCCAGCATCGATTTCAGCATCGACGGCCAGCCGAAGGCGTCTGGCGGGATGCACCTCATCGCCGATTTTCTGTATGGCGGCGACTCCGACCTTTGCGGTGCCTTCTTGTTCGTGCAGGAGGGGCGGCTTTCTGGCCTGGAGGTTTATGGTCTGGCCGTGGACGCGCCCAAGACACTTCCCACTCCAGATGTCCTGCGCACTTTCCCCAACTCGACCGCAGTCGCCTAACCACGCGCTCCAGCGAACAGAGGCTGGCGGCACGTCTTTTTCCGTGTTCTTGTCTGTCCTCGCCAGCCTCTGTCGCTGAGCTTGAGTCCGTTGGACAGTGCTACGCTCCCTCTGAAATGAACGTCAAAGTCACTAGCGTGGACTACGCTCCCGACGAGTTGTATGGGCAGACACCTTTCACCGCTCGGATTCTCCGCCAGATTCCCGGCCCAGACCGTCCAGATTACCTGCTCGCAGAGTTGGCACAGCCTCTATCATGGCAGCGCGATGCCACCACCATCTCGGTCAGTCATCTCGTGCTTTGCGCGCGCTGGGTGGGCGGCGTCATCGCTCCGGGTGCCACCCATCTTCCCATCAATATCGCCTATGTAGTGGACCCTTCCGTGCTCGACGACGCCACGCTCGACCTCAGCAAGTGCCATTACAGCGCCATCGGCACAGCGGACGTTTTCGCCTGACGAGCCTTTTCCAACTCCACCGCACCGTCCAACAACGCGCTCCAGCGAACAGAGGCTGGCGTTCGGCTCCTTCTTGCACTCCACATCTTTCCTCGCCAGCCTCTGTCGCTAGCTTGGAGGCGTTAGGCGGTGCTACGCGCACTCGACAATCTGACCATCGAAGCGTAGCCTCTCTGTCATGAGCCAGACTCTCCAGTATCTCACCGACGAGCACGGTGACCGCACCGCCGTGGTGCTGCCTATCAGCGACTACGAGAAGCTCTTGGAGGACTTGGATGACCTCGCGGTGGTAGCCGAGCGCCGCGACGAGCCTGTGATCTCGCACGAGGTGTTCGTGGCCGACCTCCAGCGCGATGGCATCCTATAGCATCCGGTAGCGTAGCTCCACCAAGAAGGACCTTCGCGGTCTGCCGTGTCAGGAGGTCGAGCGCGTGATCGAGGCAGTCGAGCACCTCGCTGCCGAGCCGTTGCCGCATGGCTCGCAAAAGCTTTCCGGCTCCGAGCGCACGTATCGCATCCGCATCGGAGATTACCGCGTCATTTACGAGGTTCTCACCGAATCGCCCGTCGTCGAGGTTCAGCGAGTGCGCCACCGTAAGGACGTTTACCGTGGATAGCCGCACCGCCTAACAACGCGTTCCAGCGAACAGAGGCTGGCCCTCGGGTCTGTCCCGAGTTCCAGCCTTGACTCGGCCAGCCTCTGTCGCTGAGCTTGGAGGCGTCAGGCGTGCCTCGTCTATCCCGCTTGCCACCCTTCGCAGCACTGCGTAGTCTGCTCCTCATGCCTGCCACCGCTGACCAGCTTTTCTTAGAGGCTTTGTCCCTTCCGCCCGAGGCGCGTGCTGATTTGACCGACTGGCTTGTCGCCAGTTCCGCCGAGGCGATCTCTCCAGAAATCGAGCGTCCCCACCTCGACGAGGTGCAACGCCGTATGGCGCGTGTCGAAGCAGGCGAGGTGCACCATATTTCCGGAGAGCAGGTCTTGGCCGAGGGGCGCGCTTTGTTGGCAAGTCTTGTTGGCGAGCGCCAGGCTCGCTGAGCAGGTCAGTCCACGCATGCCGACCGTCCATCAGTTCGAGCCAGAAGCACGGGCCGAGTATCACGCGGCCATCCGCTACTACGCGACGGAGGCCGAGCAGGCCGGGGTGGCAGCGCGGTTCGTGACCGCCGTCGAGTCGGCCTTGGTTGCCATCTGCGCCTCACCCGAGATGTGGCGTGTGGTCTAGCTGCCGGACCTGCGCCGTTATGTGCTCCGGCGTTTCCCTTTCGTGCTCTACTACCAGTATCGACCTGCCAAGGACGTGGTGGTCATTTACGCGGTGATGCACACCAGTCGGCAGCCCGGCTACTGGCGCGGGCGACCGTTCTCCCCATAGCACCGGCACGCCCAACAACGCGTTCCATTGAACAGAGGCTGGCGGTACGTCTCTCCTGTATTCGGAGCTTGCTTTCGCCAGCCTCTGTCGCTGAGCTTGAGATCGTTGGTATTACTTGTCACTTTGCAAGGACGTGTCGAGGCGGGTATGGCACCAGGGGCAACGAGCGCATGGTTTCCGCACGAGTGCCGCGTGCAAGCGGCGGCGGGTTTGCGGCAGGCTTTCCCGAACGGGAGGTTCGTCCCGATTTTTTGCGTGGCCCTCCCGGCGGGCGGGTGGCGGCGTTCCCGCTGCCAGAAGAGGTGGGCCCGGCAGGTCGGGGCCACGTGGTGACGCCAGTCCGGCCAGGAGCGGCCCTCGAAGTGGTCCAGGTCCAGTTCGTCTTCGAGTTCGCGGTGGTCCTGTTCTATCTGCCAACGCTCCCGCGCCAGGCGGGCGGGGTCGCCGATCCATGCGCGTGGTGAAAACAAGCGCCTGCCCAAGGCCGCGCCGGCGCTCTGTTCCAAGGAACCCGCTGCGTAGAGTAAGCTCACCGCCACCTGACAGTTGGCGATCTCGCTCAGGGCTCCGCAGTCCTGGTGCCCCACGCCGACGGAGTGCGTGCCCGCGTCGGGGGGGGAGCTCGTCTCGTCGATGATCCAGGCGTGCGGACATGGCCAGAGTCGGGCGGGCCTCTCGGGCCATCGCCGCCAACAGGTTCGCGTGCGCCCAAGGACTGTGGGCCACGAAGCGGTGCGGTGCCTGGCCCTTGTCGGTAGCCCCGAGCCGACCAGCCAGCGGCTGCACGCTCTCGCGCTCACCGTCGAGCAGCAAACCGGCCACGTGGACGCGCAGATTGCAGCCGCTGCCCGGGTCGGATCGGCCGCTCCAGGAACCTCTCCAGGCGGGCGCCGAGCGCCGTCGCATCCCTTGTCTCCATGCAAACCGCTTGCTCTCTGCCACGCCAACGGGCAAACTCATCTAACAAAGAATAGTCAGGCCACCAGAATGCGCCATGTCGATCTCCCCGAGCTACCGCGAGGCCACGGGCGTTGCGGCGGTCATACAGGTCTTCGTAGTCTTTTGCAGCGGGCTGATCCTGGATGGCGGCGCTATCGGCCAGCTCTGTGTCATGGCACTTCCACCCTTTTGGGCAGCGACAGCCATTCTTATCTGGCGTCGTCCACAACAGCCGACGCGCTTTGATCTCTCGTTCATCCGTATCGGTTATCTGCTCATCGTTATTGCCACTTTTTTCTCGCTCCGTTCATCTGGCACCTTCGAGGCGTCTTGTGATTTCCTCCCTGTCCGGCCTAACTGCAGCTCTATCTAGCGGCCACGCACGCAGCACCAGCAATCCACGCCCATCCGCTCAGACAAACGCGTTCCCGCAAACAGCGGCTGGCTGTCCGTCTCCCCCGTTCCTCCGCGCTTGACTTTGCCGGCCTCCGCCCCTGGGATGGGAGTCGTCCGAGGACATTCCAAACTTCCTGACATCATCTTATGAATGGTTGGCCAACACTCGCTTTCGGCGTTACGCTTTTTGTCTTACCGACGTGTGCTCCCGCGCAATCGTCTCCCGCCATGAGCACCCCTTCGTCCGCGCCAGTTTCCTGTAGCCTCACGCCCGAGCAACTCCAGAAACGCCGCCAGGAACTCATTCCCGGGTTACTCAAACGCGCACAGGAAGTCACCGACCTGCCCAACGGGCTGCGCCTGCGTTTTGAACCCCGCGCCGGTTTGCTGGCCGAGCTGGCCCGCGTCATCGAACAGGAACAGGACTGCTGCAATTTTCTTCGCTTCGATTTGTCGGTTGCCCCCAACGCGGGCGCGGTGACCTTCGAGGTCACGGGTCCGGCTGGCACGCGCGAGATGTTGCGCGCTCTCTAAAGAGCCCGCGGCTGCAAACCTTCCAGCACGGCCAGCAGGAGGGATTCGCGTTTGGCGCGCGTGTCGGGCACGACGAAATCGGCGCGGACGTGCAGTTCAAATCCGGGCGCGACTTCGACCCGCCGCCACAGGGCGGTCTCCGGGCGGGGCACCGGCGGCGGCGCGGCAGCCGGGACCGGCGGCGGCACGACGGGCGCACGCGGCGGTGACGCCGGCGGCGGTGGAGTGGCGGCCATCAGGTCGCGCACGAACCGCAGATGTTCGGGCGGTCCGGCCGCGGCGATGTGCCCGTCCACCTCTTCGCGCGGGACCGCGGCCGCCGCCGTGGACACGCCGCCCGCGAGCACCGCCTCGTAATCGGCCTCGGTTTTGCCCGCCAGCATCTTGAGCAGCGCCGGGGCCGTGTAACCCTCGAAAAGCAGCCGCCGGATGACGAGCGCCTGCAAAAGATGCCCATAATGGTATCGGGCCTCCTTGCCCTCGCGTTCCGGCGGCGAGATGAGCCCGAACGTCGCGTAATACCGCACCAGCCGCGGGTTGAACACGTCACTCAACTTGACGTTGCAACTGCGGCTCGCGGGCAGGTAACGTTCGACGAGGCTGTTGACCACCTCGACAAATTCGTCCAACCCCCAGCGTCCGCCCGACGCTTTGATCTCGCGCAGGGACGTGTACGACGCGCCGGAATTGGGAGGTGGGCTGCTCATGGGATGATCCAGAATTTCTTAGCCGCAAAAGGCGCAAAAAACGCAAAAGGGAAAAGAAGCCGAGGCGGTCCGTTCAACCAAGGACTGCGCGTCGTTTCTCTTACCCATTTTTGCGTCTTTTGCGCTTTTTGCGGCTAATTCCTTCTTTGCATTTACAGGTCGATGCCCTTGCGCCGGGCTTGTTCACGGATGGCATGGCGCACCTCGCTGTCAAAGCTCGCCGGAGCCGGTGCGGCCACGCCCGGAATCGGCGGCGGGGTGGCGGCGGTGGCCTGGCGGCGTTGCTCGTCGAGGTATTTGTCGCGCTGGCGGCGGAGGTCGTCGGCGCGGGCAAGCAGCCGGTTGCGTTCGGCGCGGCGGCGCTCCAGGGCGTTGCGCAGATCGCCGGGCGCGAGGTCGCGCAGCTCGGCGGGCAGGAGCCGGGGGTTGATTTCCTCCAGCCGCAGCTTGCCTTCGTCGAGGGCGGCGAGGAGTTCGTCGTCGCCGAACACCACTTTTTTGTGCCGGGTCGAATACGCGAGCCGGTCGGCTGTGGACGCCGCCGGGGCCGCGCTGCTCGACGCCAGTTTTTCACGCACGGACGTGTGCGCCGCGTCGCTGCCGTAGGGCACGGCCGTGCCGCCGAGTTCGAGGCTGACGGCGGCCATTTCCTCGTCGTAGGGCGTGGCGTGCACCTGCACGCCGCCGTCCTGGAGGATCGACGCGTATTCGCCGAGACCCATCTGGGCGATTTCCTTCCACGGACGCACGGTGGAGCGTTCGCCGCCGCACTGGATCGTGTTGATGACGATCCCTTTTTTGACCGCGCGGGCGCAAATCTCCGGGTACTGCTCCTGATCCGGGTAATCCATGTGCGGCGGGGCGTCGCCGACGAGGAAGATGATCTTGAGAACCTGTTCGCCGGTGCTCCACTGGATGGCGTCCACGGCTTCGAGCAGACCCGCGTTGACATCCTCGGGCATGTCGCCGCCGCCCGCCGCCCGGAAGGCGCTCAGGTGCCGGAAGGTCAGGTCCGTGTCGTCGGTCAGGCCGTAGTGCTTGACCACGTAGTCGTCGCAACGGTCGCGGTAGGCGACGAGGCCGAATTTCACTTCCGGCGCGGGGTCGCGTGCGCTGATGGCGTTGGCGATGGCCCAGATTTTGGCCTTCGCGCCTTCGATCAGGCCACCCATCGAACCGGTCGTGTCCAGAACGAACACGATTTCGACGCGGGCACGCGCGGCGGCCGGTGGCACGGGCGGGACGGGGGAGTCGTTCATACAGCCAAACTTATATTGACAGCATATATTGTCAACAAGGAATCCGTTCCTCTGGCGGAAATAAAAGTAACTTGTGCAAAGACTCCGGCGTTCCGTTAGTTTCGCCGCTGCAACGCATGGCCAAAGACCGTCCATCCTGGCAACTGGCCGACCTGATCGACTACGAGTTTTTCCTCGATGCCGACGAACGCCAGCCCGCCGACCTGCACGCGCGCGACCGCAAACTGTATCTGGAAAACATCGCGCCGACGCTGCCGGCGGCCCCGGCGAGCGAGCCGGTGACGAAGCTCGACCGGCGGCGAATCCTCTGGGGCTGGACCGCCGCGCGGCGGCGCGGGTTGAAGGACGGGCCGGACGCGGACGAGACGCTCCTGCCCGGCGAGGCGTTCGTGCAGGTGCGCGGCGCGGTGGCGGCGACCCTGGCGGTGGTGGCGCTGCTCATCGGCTGGACGGCGGCGACGGCGGCGCTGGCGTACTCGGCGGGCGCGGAGCCGATCAACGCGTTCGTGTTCTTCGTGGAGTTTGCCCTGGCGCAGGTGCTCATCCTGGCGGGTGCGTTCGCGGTGCTGGGGGCGAGGTGGTGGTTTCCCGACGTGAAAATCCCGTCGCTGGCGCGCTTTTGCCTGCGGGCGGCGGTGGGCCTGGCGGGGGCGGTCTGGAAGCGCAACCGCGTGCGGATCGCGGGCGCGCGGCGGCAGAACGCCGAGGCGCTCTTCGGGGTGTTGCGCGCGCGGCACACGCTCTATCGCGGGGTGCTGGTCTGGAGTCTGGTGAGCCTGACGCAGGTGTTCGCCATCTCCTTCAACGCCGGGGTGCTCGGGGCGATGACGGCGCGGCATTTGTTCCACGACCTGGATTTCGGCTGGGAATCGACGTGGCTGGACGCCGCGCAGGTGTCGCGGGCGACGGAGATCATCGCCACGCCGTGGGCCTGGCTCGTGCAGCCGGGTTATCCGAACGCCGCGCAGGTCAACGGCAGCCAGAACCGCAAGCGCGGCAGCGGCCGGCTCGACGCGGAAAGCCTCAAATCGTGGAGCCAGTTCCTGTTCGGAGTGGTGATCGTGTACGGCCTGCTGCCGCGGGTGCTGTTGCTGGCGTTGGCCGCCCGGGCGCAGCGTTCGATGCTCAAGCGGCTCGCGTTCAACGACGGCCGTTCCGCGCAGACCCTGGGCCGGCTGCTGACGCCGACCGTGCAGACCTACGGCGCGACGCCCGCGACCGCGGCTCCGGCGAAATCGGCGGGGGCGGCGTTGCCTGTCGCGCTCGAAACTCCCCCGCCCCGCCAGCCGTCTTCCGGGTCGCGGCAGGTCGCGGACCCGGTCCTCGTGCTGAACCTGACCGGCTACCCGTTCGAGGGTCCCGCTGCCGCCGCCGCCGTGGGACGATCTTCCGCCAACGGAGACCAGCGGCCGGTGTCCGTCTTCGAGGCAAACACCGCCGACGACGAGGAGGAGAAACGCGCCTACGAGACCCTGGGTGGACAGGCCGCCGCTGCGCCGGACGCGGAGGTGTTCGCGCTGCTGGCCTCGTGGACCCCACCGATGATCGCCAGCCGGCTTTCGCTCGACCAACTGCGCGCCGCCGTCGGCCCGCAACGTCTCGTGACGCTCGTGCTCGTCGGCAAGCCCGCGCCGGACGGGTCGTTCAAGCCCGTGCGGCCGACGGACCGGGAGTTGTGGGTGAAGGCGGTGCAGACGCGCGGGGATGCGTTCCTGGCCCTGCCGTGAGATTGACGGCCGGGGCGAAAATCGCTACGCTGCCGACATGTCAATCGACCAGCTCACCGCCGAGGCTATGGCGCTGCCGCCCAAGGAGCGCGTAGCTCTTGCCCACGCGCTTTTGGACAGTGCTGATGCCGAGGAAGAAATCGAGCTGGACCCGGCGTTCCGAGCGGAGTTGCGACGGCGCTGTGAGGAACTTGATTCAGGGAAGGTCAAGGGCATTCCGCACGAGGAAGTCATGGAGGCCGTGCGGCGAGCGATCCAATGCGCCTGAGGGATCACGATTCCGCAGCCTTGGAATTTGCGGAGGCGGCCGCGTTTTATGAGCGAAGGGTCGCGGGACTCGGGACTCGGTTTGCCGAAGCGATCCAGCGAGCGCTCGCGATGATTCAGAAAACTCCGGAACGCTGGGCAAAAGTGGACGCGGAGGTTCGTGGCTGTCGGATCAACGATTTTCCTTATACCATCTATTATCGCATCCTATCGGATCACATCGAGGTCGTCGCTTACAAACACCACAGCCGCCACCCGGATTATTGGCAGGAGCGTCTCGAAGACTGATGCCCGCGCCCACCGTCCCCAGCTTCGCCGTGCTCGGCGTCGTCAACGAAGGCAAAACCTCCGTCGTCGCCACCCTCAGCGAGGACCCGCACGTCACGCCTGACCCGACGCCGGGTGCCACCGTCCACTGCGAGGCGTTCCCCATCAGGATCGACGGCCGCGAGGTCCTGCGCCTCTACGACACGCCCGGGTTCCAAAACTCCGTGCGCGCGCTGGCGTGGTTCCGCGAACAGGCAAAAAACTTGCCGCCCGGCACGGACCTATTGACGCTCTTTCGCCAGACGCACGCGCGCGATCCGAATTTCGTCAACGAGTGCGAACTCTTCCGGCCCATCGCCGAGGAGAACGCCGGGGTCCTCTACGTCGTGGACGGAAGCTCGCCCATCGGCCAGAACTACCGCGCCGAGATGGAAATGCTCTGGCTCTCGGGCCGCCCGCGCATGGCCCTCATCAACCACAAGGACGCCGACGACGACTACACCGCCGCGTGGGAGACCGAACTGGGCAAGTTCTTCAATCTGAAGCGGCGTTTCAACGCCCACCGCGCCACGCAGCACGACCGCCTGGACCTCCTGCGCGCGCTCCAGCAGATCGACAGCCGCCCGGAGTGGAAGGCGGGTTTCGAGACGGCCATCGCCGCCTTCGAGCAACGCTGGGTCCAGCGCCGGCTTGATGCCGCCACGGCCATCGTGCGCATGACGGGCGACTGCCTGGGTTACGTCGAACGAGCCAACTACGAGCACGAGGCCGAGGTGCCCGGCATCAAGGTCCGGCTGGGAATGGATTATCAAAAAAACGTCGCTCTCATCGAACGCCGCGCGCACGAGCGGTTGCGCGACATTTATTCGCATCCCGTCGCACTGGAAGCCCTCGACGGACTCGACGTGGGTCTTTTCCACGAGGCGACCTGGCAAACGCTCGGGCTGACGCGTGACCAGCTCGTCTGGGCGGCGACGGCGGCCGGGGCGACGGCGGGGCTGGCCATCGACGCGCTGGCGGGCGGGCACACGCTTTTCGCGGGCACGACCATCGGCGGTCTGATCGGCGGTGCGGGGGCGTTCTTCGGCGGCAAGCGACTGGGAGAAGTGACGTTTGACCTGCCGGGTGCGAGCAAGCTGCCCGCGTGGATCGCGCCGCGCGGCAAACTGGGCGGCCAGCAACTCCAGGCGTCCTGCCGCAACGTGGATTTCGTGTTCGTGCTGCTGGACCGGGCGCTGCTGCTTTATGCGGCCTTGGTCAACCGGGCGCACGCGCGGCGCGACGCCATCCGGCCCGGCGCGGGGTCGGACGGGATGAAAGGCTACACGCACGCCTGGTCGCGCGAGGCGCGGAGCGTGTGCGTGGACTTCGCGGCGTCACGGCGCGAGGGTTGGCGGAAACTGCCCTTCGGCCGGCGCAACAAGGAGGAGATCGAACGCGCATTTTTCGAGCAGATCGACCGCGCGCTGAAGACCATCGGCGGGCCGTGAGGAAGCCTTGCCAAGCGGTTATTTCGGCGGCAGACTGAAGCGATATGGTGCAGGCTTCCCAGCAAACCGTCACAGAGCGCAAAGCGGCACTGCACGCTCAGATCGACTTGCTGGAAGGCGAACAACTCACCGCTGTCGAGCGCACACTCTTGAAACTGGAAGCCGAACGACTCGCCGCCGAACTTGGCGCGGAGTTTGACGAGGCGTGGCGTGATGGACGGATCACGGAGGAAAGCATCCAGGCCGCCATCGCCGAACACCGGGCAAAACACCCGTACCGGTGAGGGTTTGTCTGGATACCAACGTCTTGTTGCGATTGTTCAACGCTGCCACGCCCTTCACGGTTCTTCGCAGTGCGTTTCTTGACGGCTACCCGGAACTGGTGTGTTCCAACGAAATTTTGCTGGAGTGGGAAGAGATGGCGACCCGGCTCTTCGGACGGCCATATTGGAACAAAGTCACCCATTTTTTGGATGTCCTCATCAAGCTGGGCGGCGGCCTAATCCAAATGGAATCCAGTTTTCGCTTCCAAGTCATCACTGCCGATCCGGAGGACAACAAATTCGTGGATTGTGCAATCGCGGCGAATGCGGATTTTGTCCTCACGGAGGACCGGCACTTCGCTGCGCTGATCGGATCGGGCTACCGGCCGCAGCCGATTGCTCCGCAAGCCTTCATCGACAAATACCTGCTGCCACTGCCATGAAGAAGTTCGCCAGTTTGATCGCAACCGCCCGCGTCTGGCTGCTTCTGCTTGGCCTGCTCCCGCTGCCCGGTCCCCTCCCC
The DNA here is from genome assembly GCA_964658285.1 of uncultured Verrucomicrobiota bacterium. GTDB lineage: Bacteria > Verrucomicrobiota > Verrucomicrobiia > Chthoniobacterales > SZAS-18 > CAHJWO01. Next base: position 13,592 of record CAZZYS010000028.1, on the reverse strand, counting down.
GCCCAGGACGATGGCAGCACCCTCCAGCCCCTGCCTTCCACCGCGCTGCCGACGCCCACGCCCACGCCCGCCAACCCCGTGCCGCCCGCGCTCGGCACCGACCTGACGGCGTTCATCAAGGACGAACTCGCCGTCCAGCAACAGGACGATGCCGCCAAGCTCGCCAGGTTCTACGCGTTCCCGCTGGAGGACGAGGGTCGGCCCGTGTCCGCCAAGGAATTCAAAAGCGTCTGGACCAGCTACGCCAAGGCGTTTGCCCATCGCACGCTCGAAACCATCAACGTGAAGTTCCTGAGCTACGACGATGCCACGGACACCGTCGCGGTGCAGCAGACGTTCGGCATCGAGACGGAGCCACAGGGGAAATCGGATTCGGAGAGAAAACTCGTCATCCGCCAACTGCGCATCGTGCACGCCAGCAAACCCGCGCGCGTCATCGACCAGCGTTTCACCGTGAAGGAATTCTGGACTTACGACACGCGGCTTTCGGAAGCGGACCATTTCCAGCCCGGCCATCCGCCGAAGCATCTGGCCAACGATATTTCCTACGCCGGCGGGGTCCGCGACGCCGTCAACGCCATCATCCTCCAGGACCGTGCCAACTACTATTCGGGCCACCAGGACGGGCGCGATGCCGACGACGAACCGTGTGCCTACTTCGATGATCGCGCGCACCGCGAGTTGCTCTACAAGGCCCGCCTCAGGCTCATTCCCGACACGCCTGCGGCTCTCGAAGCCATCCTCCACGGGACACCCCATGTGCGGGTGTCTTTCAGCGATAATCTGCGCGGCGAGAACCGCGATGGTTATCCGGTCCTCAACGTCGGCGTGCTGGATAAATGACCCTCGCATCTCCTGCCATGCGCGCTGCCCTCCTTTACCTCGTGCCCGTCTTGATGCTGGCCGCCGGGTGTGCCCGCCCGGCCGCGCAGGGTCCGACGAGCGGTCAGACCTATCGCGCGGTCTGGACCGTGCGCAATGCCGCCGACAACAAACTGCTCGCGGGCGTGACCTCGCCGCCGGTGCGAGTGGGTGGCGGTGAACTCCGGGTGCGGACGGAATCGCAGCGCGCCGGGGACAACCGGCCGGCGTTCCCGGAGTTTTTGGCGCGGTTGTCGCCGATCCGCCGGAGTACGCAGATCGAGTTGGTGACGCGCGTCACCGTCCTCGACGCCGTGCGCAACAAAAAGGGCAAGCTAAAGGTCCACAAGCGTTTCATCGGTGCGCTGCTGCCGATCCGGCCCGGCGAAAAACTCGGCGTCAACGGCCCGGGCGATCCGATCACGGTCGAGGTGGAATTGGTGCGATGAGTTCCGTTGAAAGACAGAATTTTTGGCCACAAAAGGCACAGAAAACACAAAAGTGGAAAGGAATGAGAATGCAGACCTAACTTCTTCCCTTTTTGTGTTTTCTGTGCCTTTTGTGGCCAAAAATCTTCGTTTGTCAGGCCGTCTCCTCGACGATCTTCCAACCCTTCGCGGTGTCACTGACCTTCAACAGGGTCGGGCACCGGCCTTTTTTGAACCCGCGAAACAGTTCCCGGTTGTCGCGTTCCTGCAAGGGGATGTCGGTCACGTCTTCGCGCGAACAGTCCAATACCTTCGCGTGTCCCTTGTAAACTCGCGGGCGGCCGATCACGCGCGTCCACCCTCCCGCGTCGTCCGGCGGCGGTTCGCGGCGTTCGAGCACCAGAAAACTGTAGGGCACCGCGCGCAGATCGATCCCGGCGCGGCGCGCGAAGGCCGTCCATTGTCCATCGCCCAGCAGTTCCGGCGGGGTGGCGGCGAAATGATGGCACCAGTGGGGCGTGTTGTGCGCGTTGAGCATCCCGCAACGCGCCCGGTGCGTGCACGGCGCGACCGCGTCGAAGCCGCTGGCGAGTAGTTCCTCGCGGAAATCGATCAGTCCACGGCTGTCGTCGTAGGTGCCCGGTTCCACCCACAACACCGCTTTGGCCCGCGCGAGCAACGCCCGCAGCGCCTCGCGGCCGGCGAGGTCGAGTTCGTTGAGCACGTGGCTGACCAGCAGCGTCGTGAAGGGAATTTTCGCCGCGTCCGGCACCGGCTCCACCGCCAACGCGGGAAACGCCCCCCGCACCGCCCCCACCGCGAACGCCACCGCCAGCGGCGAACGGTCGTGAAATCCGAGCGTCCCGAAACCCCCCGCGCCGAAACCGCCCACCACCCGGCGACCGGCGATCCCGCTGCCGCAGCCCCAGTCGAGCACGGGACCGGCGGGCGGCTGCCAGCCGCGCAGTTTCAGCTCGCGCACCACCGCATCCCATTTCCAGCCGATGCGCTGGGCGTAGGTGAAATCATAGTTGGCCAGGTCCGACCACGAATCCCAGTAAGCGTCGGTTTTGCCGCCCTCCAGGAAGCGTTGGCGCAAATGGTCGAGGTAGGGCCAATCGAGCGTTTCCCACGACAGGACGGGGCGTGAGGGGTGGCCGGTCGGGAGGGTCATCGGAGCCAGCGTCGTCCAGTTCCCCGATTCCGCCAAATGCCACGAAGCCGGTTGTCGGTTTCCCACGTTTGCGCGATGTTGCCCGCCCCATGAGCCCCAAGAAGGACAAATCCGCCTCCAAGACCTCACCCGCCGTCGGCCTGTGCTCGCTCGTGGGCGCGGGACCGGGCGACCTCGGATTGGTCACGTTGCGCGCGAAGGAATGCATCGAGACGGCGCAGGTCGTCGTCTACGACTATCTGTGCAACCCCGAGATGCTCTCCTGGGCACCCCAGGGCGCGGAGATCATCTACGCGGGCAAGAAGGCGGGCGCGCACACCCTCAAACAGGACGAGATCAACGCCCTCCTCGTCGAGAAAACCCGCGCCGGCAAAAATGTCGTGCGCCTGAAGGGCGGCGATCCGTTCGTGTTCGGGCGCGGCGGCGAGGAGGCTCTCGCTCTCGCGCAGGCGGGCGTGTCTTTCGAGGTCGTGCCGGGCGTGTCCTCGTCGGTCGCCGGACCGGCGTACGCGGGCATCCCGGTCACGCAACGGGGGGTCGTCACGCAACTGACGATCTTCACCGCCCACGAAGACCCCGAAAAAGGCGGCAGCACCGTCGATTTCGCCCAACTCGCCCAGGCCCCCGGCACCAAGGTCATGCTCATGGGCGTCGAGCGGCTGGAAGCCATCACCCGCCAGCTCATCGACGCCGGGGCGGACGGCGCCACGCCCATCGCGCTGGTCCGCTGGGCCACCACCGGCCGCCAGCAGACCCTCACCGGCACGCTCGCCGACATCGCCGGGCGCGCGGCGGCGGTGCGGTTCGAGGCCCCGGCCGTCGCGGTGATCGGCGAGGTCGTGCGGCTGCGCGAATCGCTGAACTGGTTCGAGGGCCGGCCGCTGTTCGGCAAGCGCATCGTCGTCACCCGCACCCGCAAACAGGCCGGGGGGTTGAGCCGGCGGCTGCGCGCGCTCGGCGCGGATGTCATCGAAATCCCGACGATCCGCATCGAGCCGCCGACGGAGTTGCGCGAGTTCGCCGAGTTGGTCAAGGACGCCCACACCTACGAGTGGATCATCTTCACGAGTCCCAACGGCGTGGACGCGTTTTTCGAGTGGTTTTACCGGTTGTTCCAGGACGCGCGCGCCATCGGCGGGGCGCGCATCGCCGCCGTCGGGCCCGCCACGGCCGCGCGGGTGCGGGAGTTTCATCTCGCCGTGGACGTGCAGCCCGAGACCGCCGTGGCCGAGGCGCTCGTGGACGCGCTCCAGGCGCAGGGCAGCGTGGAAAACGTCAACATGCTGCTCGTCCGCCCGGAAGCGACGCGCGAGGTCATCGCCACGAAATTGATCGAACTCGGGGCCATCCTGGACGAGGCGATTGCCTACCGCACCGTGCCCGAGACCGGCGACGACAGCCAACCCGAGCGTCAGGCGGCGTTGCAGCGTCTCAAAAACGAGGGCGCGGACATGGTGACCTTCGCCAGCTCCTCGGCGGCGGAAAATTTTCTCGCCCTGCAGGTTCCCCTGCCAAAAGGCGCGCGGGTCGCCAGCCTGGGGCCGGTCACGTCGCAAACCCTTCGCGCTGCCGGACTCAAAGTGGACGTGGAATCGCCCACGGCGGGCCTCGACGCCTTCGCGCAGGCAATCCTGGGGTCATTTATTCCAGAGAAAACCCGGTAAAATATCGCGTCGGGGGGTAAATATCCGGTGGGCGTGGCCTGAAAGTCGCTATTCAGGGACAGCACCATGCTGGAGGAGCGTCCCGAGATCGAAATTGACTTTGAGGGGGAAATGAAAGCCCTCACCACCCAGGCCGACGCCAGAAACGCGTCGGCCGCCGGCGTCGCGCGGATCGACCGCGGCGAGTTGACCCAGGTCATCGGCAACCTGATCCGCCCGCTGGCGCAGGAGCTGGAGGCTCTCAAACGCGGCCCGATGCACGAGCACAGCGTGATGCTCGCCGCGTTGGGCAAGGCCATCAACACCCAGAACGCGGCCCCCGACCCGCTGGAGCCCGTCGCCAAGGAGCTGCGCCGGCTCGAATCCATCGAGACGGAAATCCGCCGGCTCGGCTCGGTGGAAACGGCCAACCAAAAACTTTTCGACGCCCTGCACGGCGAGCTGAAGACGTACAAGGATAACTTCCTCTTCGACTCGCTCCAGCGGCCGTACATCCGCGACCTCGTTTCGCTGTTCGACGACCTCTCGGAAGTCCACGTCCAGACCCAGCGCCGCCTGGAGGAATCCACCGCCAAAAACGGCGGCAAGGACAACGACGACACCGCGTTCCTGCGCTCGCTCGACGGCAACATCGAGAACCAGATCGCCCACATGGTCGAAGTCTTCCAGCGCATGGACGTGGTGCTGACCCGGACCTGCGTAGGCGCGCCCCTCGACAAGAAAAACCACCGCACGATGGCCATTGAGCCCGCCGACACCGCCGACGAGGACGCCACGATTGCGCGTTCGATCAAGCCCGGCTTCTTCTGGCGCGAACGCACGATCCGCCCCGAGGACGTGGTCGTCCGCCGCTGGACCGCGCCCGGCACGCCCGCCCCCACCCCGCCGCCCAACGGCCTGACCCTTGCTCCGAAAGCGTCCTAGTTCCCTGCCCTATGTCCGCTCCACCCGCCACCAAGAAAATCGCCACGGGCCGCAAGGCCGTCGGCATCGACCTAGGCACGACGTTCTCGGCCATCGCCCACATCGACGGCTACGGCAAGCCGCAGATCGTGCCGAACTCCGAGAGCGAGCGCATCACGCCCTCGGTCATCCTCTTCGACGGTTCCAACGCCGTCGTGGGCACTTACGCCAAACAAAACAGCGTCGCGGAGCCCGAGAAGATCGTCGATTTCGTCAAGCGCGAGATGGGCAAGAGCAAGGACGAGTTCCACCGGGAATTCGCCGACAAGATTTTTTCGGCGGAGGAACTGAGCGCGCTGATCCTCAAGAAACTCAAGAACGACGCGGAGAAATACCTCGGCGGCGAGGTGAGCGACGCGGTCATCACGGTCCCGGCGTATTTCAACGACTCCGAGCGCATGGCCACGATCCACGCCGGGCAGCTCGCGGGGTTCAACGTCCTCCAGATCATCAACGAGCCCACCGCCGCCGCGCTGGCTTACGGGCTGGATAAGCTCGACACCAACCAGACGGTGTTCGTCTTCGACCTGGGCGGCGGGACGTTCGACGTGACGATCATGCGCATCGAGGACCAGCACATCAAGATGCTGGCCACCAACGGCGACCACCGCCTCGGCGGCAAGGATTGGGACGATATCATCGTCAACCTCGTGGCGGAGGAGTTCGACCGGCTCCACGGCGAGAACCCGCTCCTGGACCTCCAGAGCTATCAGGAACTCCAGAGTCGCGCGCTCGCTGCGAAGATTCAACTCTCTAGCCGGCCGCGCACGACCATCGTGCACTCGCACAACGGCAAGAGCATCAAGATCGAGCTGACCCGCGACGACTTCGAGAAAATCTGCGCCCACCTCGTCGAGAAGACCAAGACGATCTGCGAGATCGTCATGCAGGAAGCGCACATGAACTGGTCGGAGATCGACAAGATCCTGCTCGTCGGCGGCATGACGCGGATGCCGATGATCCGCGACATGATCCAGGAGATCAGCGGCGTGCCGCTGGCCGACCACGTCAGCCCCGATGAGGCGGTGGCCGTCGGCGCGGCGATCCAGGGCATGTTGTCCATCCTCGGAGAAGAGGACAAGGGCGGCATCGAAAAGACCGTGCCCAAGGAAACGCGCGACCAGTTTTCCACCCGCGAGGGCGGTCTCATCCAGGTGACGAACATCACTTCCCATAGCCTCGGCGTCGTGCTCTGGAACGAGGATTCGCTGGAGGAATATGTCTTTCCGATGATCAAAAAAATGACCGCCGTGCCGGCCGACTTCAAGAACAACTTCGGCACCGCGCAGGCGAACATGGCCAAGGTGGTCGTGCGCGTGGTGGAGGGCGAGAGCACGGTGCCCAACGAATGCACGCCGCTCGGGTTGTGCGCCATCGACCTGCCGCCGTTTTTGCCCAAGGGTTCGCCGGTGGAGCTGACCTACCGCTACAACGCTAACCAGGTGCTCGAAGTGATCGTGGACGCCTTCGGCAAGACGAGCCGCGTGACGATCCAGCGCAACACCGGTCTCTCGGAGGAAGAGATGGCCGGCGCGACGGCGAATCTCTCTTTGATTAAGGTCGAATAGGACCACGAAGAAAATGCAGAAGTCAGAATGCAGAATGCAGAAGTCCGGAAAGCAGAAGGTGGAGACCGGACGTCAGCATTCTGAATTTTGCTTTCCACTTCCTGTCTTCCGACTTTTCCGTGATCTGAACTTCTGCATTCTGCATTCTGCATTTCCGCCCATGCTTCCCTCGCCGCTGCCCGATGATCCCTACAAATGGGACGGCTGGAACCGCTACAGCTCGGAGAATTATTACGAGCGGCTTTGCCTGGAGTTCGGGTCGAGCCCGACCAACGAGCAGATCGAGGACCATTCCCGCCAGCTCCAGGTCTGGTGGCAAAAGAAGCTGCCGCTCAAGAATCAGCCCAGCAATCCCCTGGCCCAACTGCTGCGCGGCGGCATCGACCAGGCTCCGCGTTATCTCGCGCAAGCCCGCGCCGAACTGCTCAACCCCGAACGCCGCGCCGCCATCGACGCCGTCCTGGGCGAACGCAAACGCACCGGGGCGCTGGCCGAGTTCCAGAAGTTCCTGGATTTCGCGCTGAGCGACCGGGTGCTGACCCTGGAGGAGGAATCCAACCTCCTCAAACTTGCCAACGCCCTCGGACTCTCCGGCGAGGACGTGGCCCATGCCATCGAAGCGGGTCTCAAGGCCACCGACGCGAAACGTGAGGCCGACCTGCCCCCGCCCGAACCGCCGCCCCCGCCGCCCGCGCCCG
>CAZZYS010000028.1:0-6226 GCA_964658285.1 uncultured Verrucomicrobiota bacterium | reverse complement strand
GCCCGGACCTCGCCGCGCATCACGACCCGCCGCCCCGACTCGCCGACGCGCACCCGCCGCGTGCGCGCCAACACGCCCGCCGATGAATTCCGGCGCATGCTCGGGCTTTCCGGGCTGGACAACGAATCCATGTCCGACGACCGGCGCGACACCTTCATCGACATGGCCGAGAACATGGGCCTCGACCCCGCCGCCGCCGAGGACATGGTCGATGAATACCTCGAAGGCATCGAGGAAGGCACGATCACGCTTTCCCCGCGCGGCGGCGCGGACGCCCCGCCGGTGGTCACGCCCCGGCCCGGCAAGGTCGGTGCCGCCGTCGCTCCAGCCACCGCGAACGTCCCCTTCAAGAAGGTGGCGAAACCCGAGGGCATTCGCCTATCTCCCGGCGGCGCGGCCAAGTCCGGCACGGTCGTGTCCACCGCCGCCCGGCCGGTGGTGGAGGTCATCGACCCGGCGGAGGAGCGGCGTCTTTACCCGAATTTCCTGACCTCGCTGGGCACGACGATGTTGTTCGTGCCGACAGCGACTTTCACGATGGGCAATCCCGCCCCCAACGCACCCGCCAACGAGCAGCCGACGACCCGGGTGACCCTCAGCCGTTTCTACCTGTCGCGGTTCCCGATCACCAATGCGGAGTACGAGAAATACGATCTCGCCCATGCTTCCCGGCGCGGCGCGTGGGCGGACGACCACCATCCCGTGATCTACGTCAGCAACCTGGACGCGACGAAATTTTGCCAATGGCTGAGCACCCGCGAACGCAAGCGTTTCCGCCTGCCCACCGAAGCGGAATGGGAATACGCCGCCAAGGGTGACGACGGGCGGACGTTCCCGTGGGGCGAGGCGACCGGGCGCGGCACGCTGGCCAACTATGCGGACGCCAACACGACCTTCGCGTGGCGCGACGGGACGGTGGACGATGGTTTCGCGGAAACGTCCCCCGTGGGCGCGTATCCGGCGGGGGCGGGTCCGTTCGGGGTCGAGGATTTGTCGGGCAACGTGTGGGAATGGTGCCTGGACGATTACGACACTTATAAGGGCGGCGAGCGGGCGAACCCTCGCGTGGTCAAGGCCGGCGGCCAGCGGGTGTACCGCGGGGGAAGCTGGAAGTCGCGTTTCGCCAGCCTCAAGACGACGGCCAGGGGGTTCAACTCGCCGACCTACGCGAGCAACGACGTGGGCTTCCGGATCGTGTGCGAGTGCGATTGAAGCCTGCCGCCCGAGCAGGGATCAAGAATTAGGGGGCGGGCGGTGAGCCGAGGCTCGCCATCACCAAACAAGAAGCTACCTCAGGACTCTCAGGATTGACATCGACGCGGCGGCTACGCGGCAAAACCACAAGGTCCATGTCCTCCATCGGAATGGCTCCAAGCAGAACGCGTTCACCCATGACCAATGCTCCGCCGTAAGCCACCCGTCCCTTGAAGCGGATCTCCAATGGCCCTACGTAGGGCACGGACTGACGACGACCATCTGCAAGGACGGCCTCCTTACGGTCAGCCACAGCCTCCAAGCGCAAAGCTGCGGCAACGTCGGCGGGCACACACAGGAAAGTGGCACCCGTATCGGCAAGAGCTTCCACCTCAACAGGCGGTAAATCAGGATAACGAGGGTTGCGTAGAGTGATCATGGCGTAGGCGTGTCCCATCGGTGAAAAAGCATTCTACCGCAGCAGGTCGCTGGTGAAAAGCTCGTAAGCAGGCGTGGGATAGCTGTCTGACGGACTCAAGCTCGGTGACGGAGGCTAGCGAAAAGGGACGTGGGATACATAGAAAACTCAATCGCCAGCCTCTGTTTGCTGGAGCGCGCGTTGTTAGGCACGGTGGCAGTGGAAAAAGGCTGCTGCCAAGTGGGTGCTGAACTCGGCTGCCGCCTCGCCGTGGTCTGCACTGCCGAACACGATGACCGCATGGAGCGGACGCTCAGCAACAGCAAAAATCTCGGCAAACGGCTCCGGCGTTTTCTGACTGGCTCGCACGATATGCAGACCGCGGGCAGAATGAACGAACAGCGAGAGTAATTGCTGCTCGGCAGCGGCATCCTCGCCCCGGAGCAACGCCGACGATGCGAACGGAACGCCTGTGCTGGAGTAAGTGGCGAGGGCTGCACCGCGTGCGGACGTGAAGCGCAACTCGACGCTCTGCAAAGGTGGCGGCAACGGACTGGTAAAGTTTGGCTCGCGGTTGCGGAGCAGAACGTGGCAAGCCTCCAGCCAACGCGGTGAAAGGTCGGCAATATCCCACTGCGCGACACCGAAAAACTCGCCGTCTACTGCAAAGGGTGCGGCGTAGAAAAGCTGTCCGTTCATGGCAGTCTTCACAGGATGAAAGTCATAGCGTCTGACAGGTGCTACGCGTCTTGAAAACTTGAGCAAAGCTAAGCTACGGAACCGTAAGGAGAAGATTTTACCTCCCTTCCCACGCCTCCAGAAACGTGTTCACCAGCACCGGCAACTCCTGGCTGTAGCCGCCTTCGAGGATCGCCCCGACCGGCCACGGCGCTTGGCGGCACCAATCACCCATTGCCGCGAACTCCTTCGGCCGCAGCCGCAGGTCCGTCAGCGGGTCGCCCGCGTAGGCGTCGAAACCCGCGCTGACCAGGATCAGGTCCGGCTTGAACGCCAGCACGGCCGCCCAGCTTTCTTCCAAAACGGCGAGGTGCTGTTCGGCCGGGGTGCCGGGGGCGACGGGATCGTTGCGCACGTTGTCGAAAGAGTCCGTCCCCGTGCCCGGATAACCGGGAAACTGGTGCACGCTCGCATAAAACATCCCCTCCTTCCCGCGCAGGATATCCTCCGTGCCGTTGCCGTGGTGGGCGTCGAAATCCCACACCGCCACGCGCCCCACCCCGAGCGCCGCCTGCGCGTGCAGGGCGGCGATGGCCACGGAGTTCAGATAACAAAACCCCATGATCGCGTCCCGCGTGGCGTGGTGGCCCGGCGGACGCATGAGCGAAAACGCTTTCTCACCCTCCCAGGCGCGTTCGGCGATGTTCATGGCCGCTCCCGCCGCGCGCCGGGCGTGGTCCGCGATGCCGGGCAGGACGGCGGTGTCGGGATCGAACATCCCGCCGGCCGGGGTTTCCACGAGCCGCCGCAGGTACGCCGGCGAATGTGCCCGCAGGATGGCCTCGTCCGTGGCCGGCAGCGTTTCCAACGGCTGCGCGGCCAGCCAGTCGGGGTGGCGTTCGCGCAGGAGTTCGGCGGTGCGCAGGACGCGGAAGGGCGCCTCGGGGTGGCCCGGGGCGGCGTATCCGGCGCAGGCAGGGTCATTATAAACGTGCATGGCGTTTCGGTGGCAAAAGGCGACAAAAGATGGCAAATCCGGCGGGTTCCCGCGCGGCGGGCCGGGCGGTGTTAACTTCTCATCCTCAATCGTCTGGAGCACTTCGGCAAGATGGGTTGGCAGCGGCCCGTTTCGTGCAACCGATTCCCCCAAAAGCCTTTTGGCTACGCCCATCGGCCCGAGATTGTCCCGTCCGCCCGGCGTGGCCGGAGCGAAGGGAGAACATTGACAGGCAAAGCCCCGCTGTTACCATGTGGCGCGATTCGAGACACCTGCTTTGCGTTAACCTTTCCTTAACAATCCTTGACGGCCTGAGTTCACCACCGCTAAAACCGTCGCGGATTGTTTCGACATCGAAGCGCCTTACTACCCAATGAGATTTCCGTTTGCCCTGACCGCCAAGATCGCCAAGTACATCGTTGGCCATAAACTTCGCGGGACCGACAAATTCGCCACTGTCCTCCAACTGGAGCCGCTCCACACCTGCAACCTGACCTGCACCGGTTGCGGACGCATCCGCGAGTATTCGACCTCGCTCAAGGACCTCATGTCCCTGGAAGACTGCCTGGGCGCGGCCGTGGAATGCGGCGCGCCGATGGTCTCCATCTGCGGCGGCGAACCGCTCATCTACCCGCAGATCGAGGCGCTGTCCTCCGGGTTGCTCAACGACCAGAAGCGCGTCGTCTACCTCTGCACCAACGCCATGTTCATGCGCCGCAAGATGCGCGCTTACTTGGCCCGGGAGTTCGGCCGCACGCCGGAAGCCGTCGAGCCGACGATTGCCCGCCTGATGGCCGATGGACTGATGAACGAAAAGGAAGCCGCCGAGGTCCGCAAGGGTCCGAAAGACCCGAACGCCCCGGTGATGGCCCCGCACCCGTTCTTTTTCTGGAACGTCCACCTCGACGGCCTGGAGTACACGCACGACCTCATCGTCGAGCGCGAGGGCGTCTTCAAGGAGGCGATCCTGGGGATGCGGATGGGCAAAATCCTCGGCTACCAGGTCTGCACGAACACGACGGTCTACAAGGAGACCAACATGACCGAGATCGAGGGGATGCTCGATTTCCTGGCGGACTTCGGCGTGGACGGCCACACGATCAGCCCCGGTTACGAGTACGATTCCGCCAAGGCCGACATGGTCAAGCGCCTGAACCTCCAGCCGGAGGATTTCTTCCTGACCCGCGAGGGCACGCGCGAGAAGTTCAGCCGCCTGGGCGAGTGGAGTGAGCGTTACGCGATCCTCGGCACGCCGATTTACCACGAATTTCTCGAAGGCAAGCGCGAGCTGGAATGCTCCGCCTGGGCCATCCCGACGCGCAACATCGCCGGCTGGCGGGGACCGTGCTATTTCATGGCGGGCGCGGGGCATTTCCCGACTTACGACGAGATGCTCAGGAACGTCGATTGGACCAAGTTCGGCGTGAACAAGGACACCGGCGAGGCGCGCGACCCGCGCTGCGAGAACTGCATGACCCAATGCGGCTTCGAGCCGAGCGGCGCGCTGGGCCTCAACGCCAAGCGCGGTGACACCTGGAAAAACATCCGCTACAACTTCGGCCCCCGTCCCAAGCCCACCGGCAAGGGCAAGGAGGTCCAGGCGTATAACGGCGTCACCGCCGGCAAGGGCCACCTCACCGGCCCGCAGGCCAAAAAGAACAGTTCGCCCCTCGCCGAGTCGGACGTCATCCCCGAACCCGCCGCCTCCATCCCCGCGGCGGTGTAACCGGGAGGTTCGCGGTCAGGTCGGCCGCCGGAGCGGGGGTTAAACCCTGGCCGGCGGCAGGAAAACATTTTCGGACCAGAGAGAGTTCCACACAAACCAATCCACCAATTAACAACCATGCGGGAACCCGCACCGAGACGCGTCGTTCCCGCCCCCTGGCCGCTTCTTTTCTCCTAACGACCAGTAATGGCTAAAATCGTCCGCCTCCCCAAGACCCACGGCAGCCTCGCCCTCGACCGTCCCTCCTACCGGGTGGACGACGAGGACTTGCGGACCACTGCCCGGCTGGCCCAGGAAAATCTCCTGCGCCTCCAGTCCCAGGACGGTTGGTGGGCGGGCGAACTCTTCGTGGATAGCACGCTTTGCTCCGACTACGTGCTCTACATGCACTGGCGGGGCAAGGTGGACCCGGTCCTGCAGGAAAAGTGCGTCCGGCACATCCGCAAGCGGCAGCTCCCCGACGGCGGCTGGAACATCTACCACGGCGGCCCGAGCGAGATCAACGCGTGCGTGAAGGCGTATTTCGCGCTGAAGCTCGCCGGCCACAGCCCGCAGGCCCCGTGGATGAACGAGGCCCGTGCGACGATCCTGCGCCTGGGCGGCATCCCGCGTTGCAACACCTTCTCCAAGCTGTATTTCGCATTGATGGGCGTGTACCCGTGGAAGTACCTGCCCACGATTCCGGCGGAAATGGTGCTGTTTCCCGACTGGGCGTATTTCAACATCTACCAGATGTCGAGTTGGTCGCGGGCGATGCTCATCCCGCTCTCGATCATCAATCATTTCAAGCCCACGCGCACGCCGCCCAAGGACAAGCAGCTCCACGAGTTGTATCCCTGCGGCACCGAGGGCATGGATTTCTCGCTGCCGCGCTCGGAGCGGTTCTTCACGTGGCGCAACTTCTTTTTGCGTTGCGACACGATGCTCAAGTGGCTCGAAAAGACAGGGTTCCGCCCGTTGCGCGCTCGCGCCTTGAAGGTGGCCGAGGCCTGGATGGTCAAGCGCATGGGCGAGGGTTCGGACGGACTCGCGGCGATTTTCCCGGCGATGCTCAACGCGCTGATCGCCCTCGAAGTGCTCGGCTACGGGGAGGAACACCCCGTTTTCCAGAAGGCGAGGAAGGATTTCGAGGACCTCTTCGTCGATGACCCGAACGACTTCCGCATCGCGCCGTGTTTCTCGCCGGTGTGGGACACGGCGATCAACGCCATCG